>NZ_CP013377.1:1331425-1664282 GCF_001718415.1 Burkholderia pseudomultivorans
CTGGCATTCAGCCGGGCGACGTCGTGCTGGAGCTCAACGATACGCTGCTCGAGTCGCCGGACGAAGTGCCGGCGCTCGAAGCGAACGGCGGCAGCGTGATCGCGGTGCTGATCCAGCGCGCCAACGCGCGCAAGTTCGTGTCGGTGCGTGCGCGCTAGCGCTCGTTCGCCAGTCCGTGGCGCGTGTGAACCGGCCCGTGGGTGTTGACGGCGTCGGCGGGGGTCTCCTAGTATCGTCGGACATCGTCGTCGTCCAGGAGTCGTCCGGCATGAAAACGAATCCGAATCGCATTGCTCGTCCAGTAGCACGCAGGCGCAAGGTCCGGTAGCGGAACCGCGCCGGAATCCATGCGCCCCCGACCGGCTCGGGGGCTTTTTTTTGCATGGCGCACCGCCGCCCGGCGCGTGCGCGGAGGAACCCGTTTGCAACCGACCCGGCCAACCGCTTTCCGATCGTCCGCACCGGCACCGGCGACGCTGATTCTGCTGTGCGCGCTCTCGGTGCTGCCGCTGAGCCTGTTCCTGCCGTCGCTGCCAGCAATTGCGCGCGACCTGCGGGCCGACTACGCGCTCGTCGGGCTGTCGCTCGGCGGCTACGCGGCGGTTGCGGCGTCGCTGGAGCTGGTGATGGGGCCGCTGTCGGACCGGTTCGGACGCCGGCCGATCGTGCTGACGAGTGTCGGCGTATTTGCGCTCGGTTCGCTCGGCTGCGCGCTGGCGACCGATATCCGCGTGTTTCTCGCATGCCGGCTGATGCAGGCCGCGATCACGTCGGTCTATCCGGTATCGATGGCGACGATCCGCGATGCGGGCGGCGGCAGCCGCGCGGCAAGCCGGATCGGCTATGCGGCGATGGCGGCCGCGTTCGCGCCGATGATCGGGCCGACGCTCGGCGGCATGCTCGATCAGGCAGCCGGCTGGCGCACGAGCTTCTGGCTGCTCGCGGCGATCGGCATCGCATTGTTCGGCTGGTGCGCGTTCGATCTTGCCGAAACCCATACGCGTCGCGCGTCGACGCTCGCGCGCCAGTTTCGTGCGTATCCGGCGCTGTTCCGCGCGCGCCGCTTCTGGGCCTATGCGCTCTGCATGGCGTTCTCGACCGGTTCCTTCTACGCGTTCCTCACCGGCGCGCCGCTCGCCGCGCAGACGCGCTTCGCGATCCCGCCGGCGGAGATCGGCTTCTACATGGGAACGATCACGGCCGGCTTCGTATGCGGCAGTTTCCTGACCGCGCGTCTGGCGCAGCGCTGTTCGCTGACCGCGACGATCCTGGGCGGGCGGCTGGTCGCATGCGCGGGGCCGCTCATCGCGCTGGGGCTGATGTTAGGTGGCGCGACGCACGCGGCCGCGTGGTTCGGGCCGTGCGTGCTGGTCGGCATCGGCAACGGACTGACCAATCCGGGCGCGCATGCCGGCGCGTTGTCGGTGCGGCCCGAACTGGCGGGCAGTGCGTCGGGGCTGGCCGGCGCGATGACGATCGCGGGCGGCGCCGCGCTGTCGTCGTTGACGGGCGCGCTGCTGACGACGCGCAACGCGGGCTGGGCGCCGCTCGCGATGATGCTGCTGTCGGCGGCGCTTGCGCTGCTCGCGGCGCTGTATGTGCGCGCGCTCGATGCGCGCGACGGGGAACGAGCCGCCGCCGCGCTCGACTGACGACGTCGCCGTCGAGGCGCGGCGGCCACCGTGCTTAGGGCTTCGCGCCCACCAGGAACTCGAAGGTCGCCACGCCGTCGACGCCGCCGGTCACGCGGTCGCCCGGCTGCAGCGCGCCGACGCCGGCCGGCGTGCCGGTGAAGATCAGGTCGCCGGCCTTCAGCTCGACCGAGCGCGACACGTATGCGATCACGTCGGGAATCGCCCAGATCATGTCGGCGAGATCGCCTTGCTGGCGCGTGTCGCCGTTGACCGCGAGCCAGATGCGGCCGGTCGCCGGATGCCCGGTGGCGGAAACCGGGCGCAGCGCGGTCACGGGGCCCGATGCGTCGAAGCCCTTCGCCCAGTCCCACGGCCGGCTCAGCTTTTTCGCCTCGGCCTGCAGGTCGCGGCGCGTGAGATCGACGCCGACTGCGTAGCCCCACACATGCGACAGCGCATCGGCCGGCTCGATCGCGCGGCCGTCCTTGCCGATCGCGACCACCAGCTCGATCTCGTGATGCAGGTCGCCGGTCAGCGGCGGATAGGGGACGGTGCCGCTGGCGGGCACGATCGCGTCGGCCGGTTTGGTGAAGAAGAACGGCGGTTCGCGATCGGGATCGGCGCCCATTTCGCGCGCATGGTCCGCGTAGTTGCGGCCCACGCAGAACACGCGGCGCAGCGGAAAGCGCGCGGACGACTGCTCGACTTCGACGGAAGGACGCTCGGGAGCGTCGATGACGTATGCGGACATCGGAGGGCCTCGTTCGGTAGGAAGACGGCGCACGGCCGCGCGCGGGGCGCTGGCCGGCACGCATGCAACGATACCCGACGCGCGCGCGGCCGGATGCGACGCAATTGCGCTTTACCGGGACAAAACTACGCGTCGTGCGCCGCCGGTGCGTCGTCCGCCTCCGGCAGCGCCGCGTTCGCGTCGCGATAGGCCTTCGGCGACACGCCGACGCGCGCGCGGAAGCGCCGCGCGAAATACCCTTCGTCGCGGAAGCCGACCGAGCGGGCGATATCGGCGATGCGCCGGCTCGTATGCGCGAGCAGCGATTGCGCGAGCGCGATCCGGCGCTCGGTCACGAGATCGGTGAAGGTGCTGCCGGTCTCCTTGCGGATCAGGTGGGCGAGGTAGTTCGGCGACAGGAACGCGGCCTCGGCGGTCGCGGCGAGCGTCAGGTCCTCGCGGGTCAGGTTCGCGCGCACGTGGCGCAGCACGCGCGCGAGCGCGTCGCGCCGGCCCGCGCGCTGGGCGCCGCGCTGCGCGAGTTTGTCGAGCGCGCCTGCGTACTGTGTGCAGACGAGGCCGATCAGCTGCAGCAGATAGCCGCGCAGCAGCGTCGTCGAGCCGAAGGTGCGCGCGCGGTCGGCGTCGATCATGCACAGCGCGAGGCGGCGCGCCTCGTCGAACGCGTCGCCGGTCAGGATGAAGTCGAGATGCTCCTGGAAGCGAAACGGCGTCAGCTCGGGAAAGCGGTGCGCGGGCACGTCCTCGAGATCGAGCGGATCGACGTCGAGATCGGCGCGCAGGAACGCCTGGCTGAAGTTGATCACGATGAAGTGCGCGCCTTCCGGATGCGGAATCAGATGCTCGCGGTACGGCAGCACGAACGCGAGCGCGCCGCGCGGAAACGGCCGCGTGACGCCGCCGATGCGCTGTTCGGTGTCGCCGCCGAGATTGAACTGGATCTGGAAATACGCGTGCCGGTGCGGCTCGGTAATCGCCTGGCGCGACGCCTGGTCGCGGATATAGAAGTCGAGCCGGTCGCTGCGTTCGGGCATCCCGTACAGGCGCGGCGGGGCGATGGAGGACATGACGGATTCTGCGGTTCGTGACGCGGTTGAGCCGCGATGGTACCGCAACCGGGGCCGCCCGGCGGGCGCGCGGCCGTGCGTGCGGCACCGACGGTCAGCCGGCGAGCAGCGGCGCGACGCGGCGGCGCAGTTCGGGCACGACTTCGGCGTCGAACCACGGATGGTGCTTGAACCACGCCTGGTTGCGCGGCGACGGATGCGGCAGCGGCAGCACGTCGGGGCCGTAGTCGCGCCACGCGTGGACGGTGTCGGTCAGCGTCGCCTTGCGCGTGTCGCGCAGGAAATGCCGCTGCGCGTACTGGCCGATCAGCAGCGTCAGGCGGATCGCCGTCAGTTCGGCGAGCAGCCGGTCGAGCCACAACGGCGCGCATTCGGGGCGCGGCGGGTTGTCGCCGCCCGCGCCGCGGCCCGGATAGCAGAAACCCATCGGCACGATCGCGAAACGCGTCTCGTCGTAGAACGTGTCGGCGTCGACGTCGAGCCAGCCGCGCAGCCGCTTGCCGCTCGCGTCGTCCCACGGAATGCCGCTCGCGTGCACGCGCGTGCCGGGCGCCTGCCCGACGATCAGGATGCGCGCGTCGCGGTGCGCGCGCACCACGGGGCGCGGGCCGAGCGGCAGGTCGGCCGCGCAGACGCGGCACGCGCGGATGTCGGTGAGCAGCAGGTCGAGCGGCGGGCGGGTTCGTTTCGACATCGATCGGGGGCGGGGACGGCGTGACAACGCGAAGGCGTGCGGGTGGTTCGGCGGCACCGGCGTTTGCCGACGGCCAGCGGAAGCCGGCAGCCGCGCAGCGGGCGGCGTCCGGCGGGCGGCCGCATCGAACGCGTGCCTTCCGCGTTGCGCATCATGCGTCCGCCGCGCCGCCTTCGGCGACTGCCGCATCATACAACGCGGTCTGCGCGATTGCCGCGGCGATCGCCGCGTCGTCGTGCGAGCCGTCGAGCATGCCCCAGCGCCGGTACTGCGACAGGAACCACAGTCCGTCGCGCGGCTCCGGCCGGTTGGCCGCCCCGCCGTCGTGGAAGCGGATCGGCAGCGGCGGTTCCGCGAACGGCCCCGCGCCGTAGTCGCCGAGCAGGCGCGGCGCGATCAGCCGGGCCGGCACGCCGAGCGCGTCGGGCGACGCGAGCCAGCCGGCCGCTTCGGTGCGGTGCGCGGCGCTGTCGAGCCATGCGCACGCGTCGACGAGCGTGCGGATCAGCGCGCGCGCCGTCGCCGGATACAGCGCGACGAAATCGCGCCGGCTCGCGAGCACCTTTTCCGGATGATCGGGCCAGATCTCGCTCGTGACGGCCACGGTGCGGCCCGCGCCGCACGCTTCGGCGACCGCGTGCCACGGCTCGCCCGCGCAGAAGCCGTCGAGCTCGCCGCTTGCCAGCGCCGCGACCATCTCGGGCGGCGGGATCACGACGCTGCGCACGTCGCGCAGCGGATCGATTGCGTGCGACGCGAGCCACGCATTCAGCCACATCGCGTGCGTGCCGGTCGGGAAAGTCTGCGCGAGCAGCGGCTTGCGGCCGAGCGTCGCGAAGGTGTCGCGCACGCTGCCGCTCGCGCGATACGCATCGGCCAGCGTGCGCGAGAACGTGATCGCCTGGCCGTTGCGGTTCAGCACCATCAGCGCCGCCATGTCGGCCTGCGGCCCGCCGATGCCGAGCTGCAGCCCGCAGACGAGCCCGTACAGCGCGTGCGCGGCGTCGAGCTGGCCGCTCAGCAGCTTGTCGCGCACGGCGGCCCACGACGGTTCGCGGCTCAGTTCGAGCGTCAGGCCGTGCGGCGCGCCGAGGTTCAGCCGCTGCGCGACGATCAGCGGCGCCGCGTCGCTGAGCGCGACGAAGCCGAGGCGGAGATGCGCGCGTTCCGGCGCGGCGGGAAGGGAAGGGTTCATGGCGTTCATGGCTGGGGTGACGCGTCGAGCAGTTGGCGCGCCACGTCGACGATGCGCAGGCCCTGGTCCATCGCGCGCTTGCGCAGCGTCGCATACGCGTCGTGCTCGGACAGCCTGCGCTGATCCATCAGCAGGCGCTTTGCGCGGTCGATCAGCTTGCGGTCGGCGAGTTCGCGCTCGACGTCGGCGAGGCGGCGGCGCAGCGCGTCGTCGTGCGAGAAGCGCGCGAGCGCGACTTCGAGAATCGGTGCGAGGCGCTCGGCCGACAGGCCTTCGACGAGATACGCGCTGACGCCCGCGCCGACCGCCGCGCGGATCAGTTGCTGGTCGGCGTCGTGGCTGAACATCAGCACCGGGCGCGGCGCGGTCGCATGCATCACCGCGAGCTGTTCGAGCGTGTCGCGCGACGGCGAATCGGTGTCGATGATCACGACGTCGGGGCGTTGCTCCTCGACGGCGGCGGGCAGCCGCGCGGGCGTCGCGACGTCGTTCAGCATCTCGTAGCCGAGCCGCGCGAGCGCGTCGCCGAGTTCGCCGATCGGCTTGTCGGTATCGGTAACGAGCAGCACGCGCAGGCGCAGGGGCGAGGCGGACGTATTCATGACGCGAACGGCGGCGGCAAAAGCGTGGCGGGCGGCGCGGATCGCAGGTCGATGCCGCACGCGGTGGCAGCGCGATCGCCGCTGTCTGCACGAAGGGTAGGCGGCCGGTGCCGCGTGACATCGCGCATGCTACGCGGCCTGCGACAGCGGCGTTGCGCGCGTGGCGGCCGCGTCCGGCAGGCCTTGCGCGGCCGCCTCGCCGATCGCCGCGCCGACGAGGATCACGGCCGGGCTGCCGAGCCCCGCTTCCGCGACGCCGGGCGCGAGCCGGCCGAGCGTGCCGGTCCAGCGGCGTTCGGCAGGCGTGCCGGCCCACTGGACGGCCGCGGCCGGCGTCGAGGCAGGCAGCACGTCGAGCAGGCCGGCGGCGATTCGTTCGATGCGGCTCATGCCCATATAGATCGCGAGCGTCGTGCCGGCTGCCGCGACGCGCGACCAGTCGGGTTCGCCGTGGTCCTGCCGGTGCGCGGTGACGAACGTGACGCCGTGGCAGTGCTCGCGATGCGTGAGCGACACGCCGAGGCTCGCGGCGGCCGCGAAGCCCGACGAGATGCCGTTGACGATCTCGACCGGAATCGCGGCGGCGCGCAGCATCGCGAGCTCCTCGCCGGCGCGGCCGAACAGCAGCGCGTCGCCGCCCTTGACGCGCACCACGTGCGCGCCGCGCAGCGCGCAGCGGCGCATCAGCCGCTCGATGAACGCCTGCGGCGTCGAGCGGCAGCCGCCGCGCTTGCCGACCCGTACCACGCGCGCGCGCGGCGCGAGGTCGACGATACCGGGATCGACGAGATCGTCGAGCAGCAGCACGTCGGCGGCGGCGAGCGCTTTCACGGCCTTCAGCGTGAGGAGATCGAGGTCGCCGGGCCCGGCGCCCAGCAGGGTGACTTTGCCAGTCGTCATGTCGTGTTCCATTGCCACTTGCACGCGGCGGTCGATAACGCATTGAGTGCGCGGCAGCGGCAGGCAGCCGAAGCGACGACGGCATCCGGCCGTGCCACGCACGAACGGACGCCGTTGTCCTGACGAGCCCGTCCGCGACGACGGGCCTGATCTTGCTGGGACTGCCCACCGGCGCCTTTGCCGGTGGCATGACGCGGATTCAGCAATATCCGGGCCAGCGTGGGCCGCACCCGGCAAGACGCGGCGTGCGACGACGCTGCATGCGCGTCCAGCCGCATCGCGCCGGGGGACGCAATGCCGCATCGGGGTGCGTCGCGGCCGGCCAATGCGCACCGCGATGTCGCACGGCGACAGTGCTGCAGCGCACCACAACTGTGCTTCGCTGCGTCACGACGCATCGCGGGCGGTGCGCGGCGGAGTCACGCGTATCGTCCGCCGAGCCTTGCGCGGCGGGCACGCGCGCGTCAATCGCGCCAGCCTGGCATGGCGTTTGCGTTAGCAGGTCCGGGCGGATCAATGGCGATCCGTTCGCAGCACCGAATACCGACGCGCCCGGCAACGGGCTTCATGGGCAACGGCGTCCTTCGCATCGGGTCTCGACGAGACCGGGTGCGCAGGACGCCGTTTTTCGTTTGGCGGATGACATGACCGACAAAGCTACCCGTATCGATCTCTTCAGCCTCCGCACCGCGCCGATGCGCGTGTTTCACCTGACGTGGATGGCGTTCTTCGTCTGTTTCTTCGCGTGGTTCGCGTGCGCGCCGCTGATGCCGCTCATCGCGCGCGAATTCCACCTGAGCGCCGCGCAGGTCGCGAACATCAACATCGCGGCGGTCGCCGCGACCATCGCCGTGCGGCTGCTGGTCGGCCCGCTGTGCGACCGCTTCGGGCCGCGCCACGTGTATGCGGGGCTGCTGGTGCTCGGCGCGATTCCCGTGTTCGCGGTGTCGTTCACGCACGACTACCTGTCGTTCCTGATCTGCCGGCTCGGCATCGGCGCGATCGGCGCTGGCTTCGTGATCACGCAGTACCACACGTCGGTGATGTTCGCGCCGAACGTGGTCGGCACCGCGAACGCGACGACGGCCGGCTGGGGCAACGCCGGCGCGGGCGCGACGCAGGCGCTGATGCCGCTGCTCGTTGCGGCCGGCATGATGCTCGGCTTCGGCGACGACGCGTCGTGGCGCGTCGCGCTCGTCGTGCCGGGCATCGCGATGCTGGCGATGGCCTGGGCGTACTGGCGCTACACGCAGGATTGCCCGCAAGGCGACTTCGTCGCGCTGCGCCGGCAGGGCGAGACCGTCGACAGCGGCAAGAAGGGCGGCTGGGCGAGCTTCTTCACCGCATGCGGCAACTATCGCGTGTGGATGCTGTTCGTCACGTACGGCGCGTGTTTTGGCGTCGAGGTGTTCATCCACAACATCGCCGCGCTGTACTACGTCGATCACTTCGGCCTGTCGCTGAAGGACGCCGGCCTCGCGGCCGGCCTGTTCGGGCTGCTCGCGCTGTTCGCACGCGCGCTCGGCGGCTGGCTGTCCGACCGGATCGCCGCGCGCCGCAGCCTCGACGTGCGCGCGGCGCTGCTCTGCGCGCTGATCGTCGGCGAAGGGCTCGGCCTCGTGTGGTTCTCGCATGCGCAAAGCGTCGGCCTCGCGCTCGTCGCGATGCTCACCTTCGGCCTGTTCACGCACATGGCATGCGGCGCGACTTACGCGCTGGTGCCGTTCATCGACCGCAAGGCGCTCGGCGGCGTCGCGGGGATCGTCGGCGCGGGCGGCAACGTCGGCGCGGTCGCCGCGAGTTTCCTGCTCAAGGGCGTCGGCGACGTGCAGCACACGCTGAGCCTGCTCGGGCTCGCCGTCACCGCGACCGCGCTGTGCGCGATGGCCGTGCGCTTCAGCGAGGAACACAAGGCACGCGAAGCCGAGCTGCGCGACCGCGCGCTCTCTGCCGCCAACGCCGCGAACTGATCGATCGAAGGAACGTCATCATGAAACTCATCGTCATCGGCCACGGGATGGTCGGCCACAAGCTCCTCGAATGCATCGCGGCGGAAGCGGGCGCGGCCGGCCGGCTGCAGGTCACCGTGCTCGGCGAGGAGCCGCGCCCGGCCTACGACCGCGTGCATCTGTCCGAATTCTTCGCGGGCAAGTCGGCGGACGACCTGTCGCTCGTCGAAGCCGGTTTCTTCGAGCGTCATCCGGCCTTCGACCTGCGCTTGAATGCGCGCGTCGCGTCGATCGATCGCGTCGCGCACACGGTCACGCTCGCGTCCGGTGAAACGCTCGCCTACGACAAGCTCGTGCTCGCGACGGGTTCGCGCCCGTTCGTGCCGCCGATGCCCGGACACGATCGCGCCGGTTGCTTCGTGTACCGGACCATCGAGGACCTCGAAGCGATGCAGGCGTGCGGCACGCATGCGCAACGCGGCGTCGTGGTCGGCGGCGGGCTGCTCGGCCTCGAATGCGCGAAGGCGCTGCGCGACATGGGGCTCGACACGCACGTCGTCGAATTCGCGCCGCGGCTGATGGCCGTGCAGGTCGACGACGGCGGCGGCCGGATGCTGCGCGCGAAGATCGAGGCGCTCGGCGTGACCGTGCATACGGGCAGGAACACGCTGGAGATCGTCGACGGCGAAACCGGCGCGCACCGGATGGTGTTCGCCGACGGCACGCATCTCGATACCGACATGATCGTGTTCTCGGCCGGCATCCGCGCGCGCGACGAGCTGGCGCGCGCGTGCGGGCTGGAAATCGGCCCGCGCGGCGGCGTCGCGATCGACGACGCATGCCGCAGCAGCGACGCCGACATCTACGCGATCGGCGAATGCGCGGCGTGGAACGGCACCGTATACGGCCTCGTCGCGCCCGGCTACGACATGGCGCGCGTGGTCGCGAAGCAGCTCGGCGGCGAGGCGAACGGTTCGACTGCGTTGCCCACCTTTGCGGGCGCCGACATGAGCACCAAGCTGAAGCTGATGGGCGTCGACGTCGCGAGCATCGGCGACGCGCACGGCACGACGGCCGGCAGCCGCGTCTACCAGTACGCGGACGAGCGCCGCCAGGTCTACAAGAAGCTCGTCGTGTCGGACTGCGGCAAGTTCCTGCACGGCGCGGTGATGGTCGGCGATGCGGCCGAATACGGCACGCTGCTGCAGATGATGCTGAACCGCATCGAGCTGCCGGAGTCGCCGGAATTCCTGATCCTGCCGTCGTCGGACGGCGCGGCGAAGCCCGCGGTCGGCGTCGATGCGCTGCCGGACGGCGCGCAGATCTGCTCGTGCAACAACGTGTCGAAATCGCAGATCTGCGCGGCGGTCGCCGACGGCGCGACGAGCCTCGGCGCGCTGAAGTCGTGCACGGGCGCGGGCACGTCGTGCGGCGGCTGCGTGCCGCTCGTCACGCAGATCATGAAGGCCGAGATGAAGAAGCAGGGCCTCGCGGTCGACAACCGCCTGTGCGAGCACTTCGCGCATTCGCGCCAGGAGCTGTTCCATCTGATCCGCGTCGAGCGCATCACGACCTTCGACGAACTGCTCGCGAAGCACGGCCACGGGCTCGGCTGCGACATCTGCAAGCCGGCCGTCGCGGGCATTCTCGCGTCGTGCTTCAACGAGTTCGTGCTGAAGAAGGAGCATGCCGGGCTGCAGGATTCGAACGACTACTACCTCGCGAACATCCAGCGCGACGGCACCTATTCGGTCGTGCCGCGCATGCCGGGCGGCGAGGTCACGCCCGAAGGGCTGATCGCGGTCGGGCAGGTCGCGAAGAAATACGGGCTCTACACGAAGATCACCGGCGGCCAGCGCGTCGACCTGTTCGGTGCGCGCGTCGAGCAGCTGCCGTCGATCTGGGAGGAGCTGATCGCGGCCGGCTTCGAATCGGGCCATGCATACGGCAAGGCCGTGCGCACCGTGAAGTCCTGCGTCGGTTCGACGTGGTGCCGCTATGGCGTCGACGATTCGGTCGGCCTCGCGATCGACATCGAGAACCGCTACAAGGGCTTGCGCGCGCCGCACAAGATCAAGTTCGGCGTGTCGGGCTGCACGCGCGAGTGCGCGGAAGCGCAGGGCAAGGACGTCGGGATCATCGCGACCGAGAAGGGCTGGAACCTGTACGTGTGCGGCAATGGCGGCATGAAGCCGCGCCACGCGGAACTGCTGGCCGCCGATCTCGATCGCGACACGCTGGTTCGCTATATCGACCGCTTCCTGATGTTCTACGTGCGCACCGCCGATCGCCTGCAGCGCACGAGCGTGTGGCGCGACAACCTCGAAGGCGGCCTCGACTACCTGATCGACGTCGTCGTGAACGACCGGCTCGGCATCGCGGCCGAGCTCGAGGCCGACATGCAGCACGTGGTCGATACCTACGAGTGCGAATGGAAGAAGGCCGTCGCCGATCCCGACACGCGCAAGCGCTTCCGGCATTTCGTGAACAGCGATACGCCGGACGCGAACATCGCGTTCGTCGAGACGCGCGGCCAGATCCGTCCCGCGACGCCGGAAGAGCGCCTGCGCGGCAAGCGCATCGCGATTCCCGTCGTCGCCGCGGATGTGCCGCAAGCCGTCGCCGAATCCGAAACCGCCTGACCGACGCCAACCTCATCTTCAAGGAGAGCATCATGAACGATCGTCTTCCGCTGTCGTGGACCCGCGTGTGCGCCCTCGACGATATCGTGCCGAACACCGGCGTGTGCGCGCTCGTCAACGGCGAGCAGGTCGCGGTGTTCCATGTCACGCATGCCGAAGCCGGCGGCGTGTTCGCGATCGACAACGTCGATCCGGTGTCGCGCGCGGCCGTGATGTCGCGCGGGCTGATCGGCAGCCTCGGCGAACGGGTGGTCGTCGCGTCGCCGCTCTACAAGCAGCACTTCGACCTGCGCACCGGCGAATGCGTCGAGGCGCCGGAGCAGTCGGTGAACGCGTATCCGTCGCGGGTCGAGGACGGCTTCGTGTGGATCGCGGCCTGACGGCACCGGAGCGCGCATGACCGCCACCCCCGTCAAGAGCGTATGCCCGTACTGCGGCGTCGGCTGCGGGATGGTGCTGCACGTCGAGGACGGCGAGGTCGTCAAGGTGTCCGGCGACCCCGACCATCCGGCCAACTTCGGGCGGCTGTGCACGAAGGGTTCGTCGGCGCACGTCGCGCTGCGCCGCTCCGGGCGGCTCGATCGCGCGTTCGTGCGCCGCGCGCGCGAGGACGACCTCGTGCCGCTGCCCGCCCGCGATGCGATCGCCGAGACCGCGCGCCGGCTGCGTGCGGTGCTCGACGCGCATGGCCCCGACGCGCTGTCGTTCTACGTCTCCGGGCAGATGTCGATCGAGGCGCAGTATCTGGTCAACAAGCTCGCGAAGGGCTTCGTCGGCACCTGTAACATCGAGTCGAACTCGCGCCTCTGCATGGCGAGCGCGAGCACCGGCTACAAGCAGTCGCTCGGCGCGGACGGCCCGCCCGGCTCGTACCAGGACTTCGATCGCGCGAACCTGTTCTTCGTGATCGGCGCGAACATGGCCGACTGCCATCCGATCCTGTTCCTGCGCATGATGGATCGCGTGAAGGCCGGCGCGAAGCTGATCGTCGTCGATCCGCGCCGCACCGGCACCGCCGACAAGGCCGACCTGTTCCTGCAGATCCGTCCCGGCACCGACCTCGCGCTGATGAACGGGCTGCTGCACCTGCTGCATGCGAACGGCCGCACCGATGCCGCCTTCATCGCCGAATTCACCGAAGGCTGGGACGCGATGCCCGCGTTCCTCGCCGACTACACGCCCGAGCGCGTCGCGGCGATCACGGGGCTGGCCGAGGCCGACATCCGCACCGCCGCGCAATGGATCGGCGACGCGCCCGAATGGACGAGCTGCTGGACGATGGGGCTCAACCAGAGCACGCACGGCGTGTGGAACACCAATGCGATCTGCAACCTGCATCTCGCGACGGGCCGCATCTGCCGCCCGGGCAGCGGACCGTTCTCGCTGACCGGCCAGCCCAACGCGATGGGCGGGCGCGAGATGGGCTACATGGGGCCGGGGCTGCCGGGGCAGCGCTCGACGCTGTCGGACGACGACCGCCGCTTCGTCGAGAACCTGTGGCGCGTCCCGCCCGGCACGCTGCGCGCGGAGGCCGGCGGCGGCACCGTCGACCTGTTCGCGCGGATGCAGGCCGGCGACGTGAAGGCGTGCTGGATCATCTGCACGAACCCGGTGGCGACCGTGCCGAACCGGCAGAACGTGATCGCCGGGCTGCAGGCCGCGGAACTCGTGATCGCGCAGGACGCGTTCCTCGACACCGAGACCAACCGCTACGCGGACATCCTGCTGCCGGGCGCGCTGTGGGCCGAAGGCGACGGCGTGATGGTGAATTCCGAACGCAACATGACGCTGATGCGGCCCGCGATCGCGCCGCCCGGCGATGCGCTGCCCGACTGGCGCATCGTCGCGGAGGTCGCGCGCGCGATGGGGTTCGCCGACGCGTTCGACTATGCGTCGGCGGCCGACGTGTTCGACGAGATCGTGCGCTTCTCGAATCCGGCGACCGGCTACGACCTGCGCGGCGCGAGCCACGCGGCGCTGCGCGACGGACCCGTGCAGTGGCCGGTCGCGCCCGGCACGGCGCGCGACCGGCATCCGGTGCGTTATCTGAACGACGGCGCGAGCCAGACGCTGCGCACCGCGCCCGACGGCGATGCGGCGCGCCCGCCGCGCATCGCGTTTCCGACGCCGTCGGGCAAGGCGCGCTTTTATGCGCGCCCGCACGTCGCGCCGGCCGAGCTGCCGGACGACACGTTCCCGATCGTGCTGAACACCGGCCGGCTGCAGCACCAGTGGCACACGATGACGAAGACGGGCAAGGTCGCGATGCTGAACAAGCTCAATCCGCGCCCGTTCGTCGAACTGCATCCGGACGATGCGCATACGCTCGGCATCGCGGCCCGGGACAGCGTCGAGATTCGCTCGGCGCGCGGCCGCGCGGTGCTGCCGGCCGTCGTGAGCGACCGCGTGCAGCGCGGCAACTGCTTCGCGCCGATGCACTGGAACGACGTGTACGGCGACGACCTGTGCGTCAACGCCGTCACGAACGACGCGATCGATGCCGAGTCGCAGCAGCCCGAACTGAAATACTGCGCGGTCGCGCTGACGCGCGTCGAAACGGACGCGTTCGCGTCCGCCGACGACGACACGGCGCAGCCCGACGTGTCCGCCGACGCCGCGCGTCCCGCGCCGGCCGTCACCTCACAGGAACCCGACATGGCAGACATCGATGCATTCGCGGTCGCGCTCGGCGTGGCCGATTTTGCGCCGCCGCCGCTGACCGATACGGAGCGGCTGTACGTGGCCGGCCTCGTCGGCGGCCTGAAGGCGAGCGCCGGACGGCGCGACGGCGGCGTGCCGGTGCTGCCCGCGCTCGCGCCGCTGACGCCGCCGGTGCGGCTCTGGCTCGACGGGATGCTGGCGGGGCTGTTCAGCCGTTCGACGCCTGCGCGCGTGACCGACGCCGCGTCGCCCGCATTGCCGGCCGATGCGTCGGCGGCGGCCGCGCCGGGCGGCGTGCGGATCGTGCGGACGCGCCCGAAGGTCGTGCTGCTGTGGGCGTCGCAGACGGGCAACATCGAATCGCTGACCGAGGATTACGCGACGCAGCTGATGAACGCCGGTTTCGAGATCCGCACCGCGTGCATGTCCGACTATCCGGTCGCGTCGCTTGCAGGCGCCCAGTACGTGCTGTTGATGACGAGCACGTTCGGCGACGGCGATCCGCCCGACAACGGCCGCGAATTTTCGGATGCGCTGCACGATGCATCGGCCGCGCGTCTCGACGGCGCACGGTTCGCGGTGCTCGCATTCGGCGATCGCAACTACGACCAGTTCTGCGGGCACGGCCGCCGGCTCGACGCGCGGCTCGCCGAACTCGGTGCGACGCGCCTGTGTGCGCGCGTCGATTGCGACGTCGAGTTCCAGCGCGACGCCGACCAGTGGCTCGAGCGCGTGATCGCACGGATCAAGGAAGCGGATGCCGCGCTGCACGCGGTGCCGAGCGGTGCGCCGGGCGCGACGGGGCTGCTGCCGACCAAGGCGCATCCCGCACCGTCGAGGCTCGTCGCGAACCTGCGGCTGAACCGCCCGGGCGCGGCGAAGGATACGCGCTACGTGTCGCTGTCGACCGAAGGCGCGAACCTCGAATACGAAACCGGCGACGCGCTCGGCGTGTGGCCGACCAATTGCCCGGAACTGGTCGACGAACTGCTCGCCGTCACCGCGCTGAAGGCCGATACGCCCGTGTCGCTGCCGGGCATCGGCGAGCTGCGCCTCGGCGACGCGCTCGCGCGTCACTGCGACATCACGCGCCCGCATCCCGACACGCTCGCGTTCATCGCATCGCGCAGCGCGAACGGCGCACTGAAGGCGCTGCTCGGCGAGGACCGCAAGGCCGACCTGAAGCAGTGGCTGTGGGGCCAGCAGCTTGCGGACGTGCTGCACGAGTTCCCGGTCGAGCTGTCCGGCGGCGAACTGGTCGGCATGCTCAAGCGCCTGCAGCCGCGTCTCTATTCGATCGCGTCGAGCCCGAGCGCACATCGCGGCGAGATTCACCTGACCGTGTCGGCAGTGCGCTATCACAACGGCCGGCGCGCGCGCAAAGGCGTCGCGTCGACCTTCCTCGCCGATCGCGCGGAAGACGGCCGCGTACCGGTGTTCGTGCAGAAGTCCGCGCATTTCCGTCCGCCCGTGAGCGGCGACGTGCCGATCGTGATGGTCGGTCCCGGCACCGGCGTCGCGCCGTTTCGCGGCTTCCTGCACGAGCGGCAGGCGAGTGGCGCGCGCGGCCGCAACTGGCTGTTCTTCGGCGAGCAGCATGCGCAGACCGACTTCTACTACGGCGACGAGTTGACCGCGATGCGCGACAGCGGCTTCCTGACGCGGCTCGACCTCGCGTTCTCGCGCGACCAGGCCGACAAGATCTACGTGCAGGACCGGATGCGCGAGCACGGCGCCGAGCTGTTCGCGTGGCTGGAGGAGGGCGCGCACGTCTACGTGTGCGGCGACGCCGCGCGCATGGCGAAGGACGTCGACGCGGCGCTGAAGTCGGTGGTTGCCGAGCACGGCGGGATGTCCGCGGACGGCGCGAACGAGTATGTCGCGCGGCTCGCGAAGGCGCGGCGCTATGTGCGCGATGTGTACTGAGCTTTGACCGGCTGCGGGCGGGATTCGCGGCGAGGCGGCTGCCTGCCGCGACACGCCATGTGCATCGCGGCGCGGTCCTGCGCCGCGATGCCGGCCGTCACTGCCGGCGATCCCACGCATGCGCCTGTTCCGCGCGGACGAACGCTTCGGCCGACTTCGGCAGCAGGTTGCGGAATGCGCCGTCGTCGCTTTCGATCACGTCGACCATCTTCGCGATCATTTCTTCGGGATCGTGCTGTTCGAGCGGGAATGTCAGCCGCTCGGGCGTCACGTGATGGACGGCCGGATCGCGCCAGCGACTCGGCGTGTCCATCATCCGGTCGTTGAAGCCGGTGCTGTACGGGCCGGGATTCACGACCGCGACCTTGATGCCGTGCGGCGCCAGTTCCGCATGCATCGCCTCGGCAACCGATTCGACCGCGTGCTTCGACGCGCAGTAGGCGCCGGTGAAGGCCCCGGTGATCAGGCCTGCAATCGACGACACGAACACGATCTTGCCGCGCTTGCGCGCGAGCATCCCGCGCGCGACCTGCTGCGTGAGTTCGAGCGGGCCGAACACGTTCACGTCGAACAGTTCGCGCACGATCTCGACGGGCAGGTCGACGAGCGCGCCGGCTTCGCCGGTGCCTGCGTTGTTGACGAGCACGTCGAAGTCCTGGTCCGCCGCGCGGGCGCGGTCGTACGCCGACGTGACGTCGAGCTTGACGACCTGCAGCGCCGCGTCGCGCTGCGCGGCTTCGTCCGCGAGCCCTTCGATATCGGCGACGGCGCGCACGCCTGCCGTCACGTGATGCCCGCGCTCGGCGAGCCGCAATGCGACTTCGCGGCCGAAGCCCGACGTCGCGCCGGTGATGAGGATGTGTTTCCGGGTCATGTATTTACCTTTCGTGATGGAGAGTGGCCAGGAAGCGGACGCGGCAGTGTTCCGCGATCGCGCGGTCTTCGTCGACGCTGCCGCCCGATATGCCGACGGCGCCGACACAGCGCCCGTCGCGATCGAACAGCGGTTCGCCGCCGTCGAACGTGACGAGTCCGCCGTGGCTGTGCTCGATGCCGCGCAGCGGGCCGCCGTCGCCCGACAGCGCGCCGAGCGACGCGGTCGAGGCGCGGAAGCGGACCGCCGTCAGCGCCTTGCGCTGCGCGAGATCGATCGCGCCGAGAAAGCAGTCGTCGCTGCGCGCGAACGCGAGCAGGTTCGCGCCGGCATCGACGATCGCGACGGCGATGCCGGCGACCTGCAGCGACGCGGCGTGCGCGAGTCCGGTTTCGATCGTGCGCCGGGCAGTGGCGAGCGACAGTGCGGTGCTGGACAGGGCGTTCATTCGAGGCTCCGGTGGGGACGGCATGGCCAGTGTAGGCAGTCCGGGTATATGCGAGAATCGGCATTCCGCTCGAATGAGTTTCAAGTTTTTTTAATGATGAGCCGACGCGATCCGATGACGGGGCTGCACGTGTTCATGAGCGTCGCGACCTCCGGCAACTTCACGCGGGCCGCCGCCGCGCTGGGACTGACGCCTGCCGCCGTCAGCCTCGCGATCGGGCAGCTCGAGAGCGAGCTGAACGTGAAACTGTTCAACCGCAGCACGCGCGGCGTGAGCCTGACGGAAGCGGGGCAGCGCTATCTGCGGCAGACGGAAGCCGCATACCGGCAGATCGTCCAGGCGCGCGACGAGCTGAAGGACGTGCGCGGCGAGCCCGGCGGGCTGCTGCGCGTGACCGCGCTGCCGCTTGCGCGCACGCTCGTGATCGCGCCGATTCTGGCGAGCTTTCATCAGCGCTACCCGAAAGTCCGGCTCGAGATTCGCTACGAGAACGAGCTGGTCGATATCGCGAAGGACGGCTTCGACGCGGGGATCCGGCTTGCCGACCGGCTCCAGCCCGGCATGATCGGCGTGCGGATCGCGCCCGAGCTGACGTGTGCGCTGGTTGCTTCGCCGGATTATGTGGCGCGACACGGGGCGCCGACGTCGATCGCCGAGCTGGAGCGGCACGCGTGCGTCCGTTTCCGGTTCTCGGAGAGCGGGCGTCTGCATAAATGGCTGCTGCGCGACGGGCGACGCGAGATCGATCTCGATCCGGAGGGCGTCTTCGTGACGAACGACGCCGATGCGGTGGTCGATGCCGCGCGCGCGGGCGTCGGCATTGCATTTGCGTTCATGCGGGAACGCATCGAGCGCGATCTGCGCGACGGGACGCTGGTGGAGGTGCTGCCCGGTGCGTGCCGCGCGCTGCCGCCGATGTGGCTGTACTACGTGAACCGCAAGCACGTGCCGGCCAAGTTGCGGGCGTTTATCGAGGTGTTGCGGGAGCGGGCCGGTTCGACATAGCGCGGCTGCGGGCAGCGATGCGCGGGACGGCGCATGATGGCGGCTCCATCCCTGTGTCGACGGAGTCATGTCATGCCGATTCTTCCGCTGTCGTTACGAACGCTGGGTATCGCCGTCTCGCTTGCCGCCGCCGCTGCGCTCGGCAGCGTACCGGCCGTCGCCCAGACCTCGACCGTGCCGGCCCGCACGGACGCGGCCACACCCGACAATGCGGTGCTGCTCACGGTGTTCCTGAAACACGATCAGTCGCGTCCGCTTGCCGAGCTGAACGCGCAGCTTGCGAAGCAGGGCTTCTACAAGGCGTTTCCGCCGCCGGGCGTCGAAGTGGTGAGCTGGACCGTCGCCATGGGGATCGGGCAGATCGTCGTGCTGCGGCTGCCGGCGTCGCGGCTGCGCGAGGTGAATCGCGTGCTCGAGGATACGGCGTGGGGCGCCTACCGGACGGAGTTCTATCCGACTTACGACTACAAGGCGATCGGGTTGGCGGCGCACGAGCGCGGGAAGTGAGTTTGCGCGTGTGCTGTGTCATCCCCGCGAGGATGGAGGCCGAGGCGCGAATCGCCTGATGCGACGAATCGTCGGCAATGCATTTCGATTGTTTCGCCGATTATCGCGGTGCGATGCGATATCGGACGGATTCTTCGAGAAATGCAATGCCTTGCAGCTTTACAACGTTTGGCAATAGTTGACAATCGTCCTATGGCCTGCTGACGATTGCTTTGCTAACGTTCATCGATCTGAAAGAAATCCAATAAAGAACGATGAGCAAGCAGACCTGCCGTCTGGTGTATTCGCGATTTCGGGGGAACGGGCGCTTGAATTTCGGGCCTGGTGGATCCGCGCGGATCATCGTCAACCGGCCGGTCATGGCCGATGGCGGGCCTTCATTACGCATTGTCCTGCCGGACAGGCTTCGCTCGGCGGTTGAAGCAATCGGCCCGGGCGAGATTGCGAAATTCAAGTTTCACCGAAATGAAATGGCCATGACTGCATTTCCGGTCGGTGGAGGACCGGGCTTTGTTTTTAACGTCGGAATTCGAAATTATCGAGGTTGGGTGACTTCTCGTTAATAACGGCTCCGGCGGCAATTTATGTAAAGAAAAGGGGGCGGGGTGAAGATAACGTTCAAGGAGAATAAATTGAAAATGAACCGACTGTACCTGGCAGCCGCAATCGGCGCGGCGGTACTGCTGGCCGGATGCGGCGGCGGCGATGGCGACGGCAGCGTCGCCGCCGCGACCGGCAACAGCGGCAACAACAACGGCTCGGCCGGCGCGACGACGGATACCGCGTCGACCGATCAAACCGTCGCATTCAAGTGTCCGAGCGGCTACAAGTCGATACAGCTGACGAAGAGCACGATCCCGAATGCAACCATGACGCTCGTGACCGACGACGGTGTGGCGACGTATACATTCAAGACGCCGCAGGACGGCGTGGTCCGCGACGGGACGGTGTGTCTCGGCAAGCCCGATCCGGTTCCGGCCGGCGTACAGGCCGATGTGGTCTACGAGATCAAGACGTATGGCGGTTTCTACGAAATGCCGGAGCGGAAACTGACGCTGAACTTCACGTCGAACGTCATCCCCGATCCATCTCCGCCGGTTATCGAACTGGCAGACGTATCGAGTGGAACGGTCACGTACAAGCCGGCGGTCCAGGGGAGTCTCATTTCGACGCCGCCGAATTTCAGCCTGACCGCCTATCCGAACGCGCCCGGCTTGTACGTGGTGCGTCTGAAACGGTAAGCGCGGCGCCGGCCGCAGCGGGCGTCCCGCTTCGTCAGCCAGACGAAGTGGTGCGTCGAGCCGCGGCCGGCATCACGTACGCGGCGGGGCGCCGTCAGACGATCGAACGCCGGATCGAGGGCATCCGGCCCCGTTTGGAGAACCCGCCCGGCCCGGCGGACTCCTGCTCGTCGCAGCGCGCGGTACGGGCAAATTTCTCCCAAATCCATCACAAGTCATTCATCTGATGAAAAATCCGCGCCGGTTCCCGGTATGATGCGCACCTCGCGCGCGATTGTGCCGCCGAAACCGATACGACGTTTATGCACGCGGCACCACAAATGCGCACAAAGCGAGACCGAAAGATTTTGTAATATTAGTTCCGTATACTCGTAAGTTCTGATCCAGGCGCTGCTGCCTCCTTTCTTCGGCTGACCGCCCACGCAGAACAACCAGATTCGTCGCCGCCTGGCCCCCCGCGCCGCGACATGCTATGCACCACCACGAATAACCTATGTCTTCCCGCCACCCTGGTCCGCCCGGCCGTGCCGCGGCGGCGATCGCCCGTATCCCGGCGCTGATCCGCAACGAGCGCGTGCTGTCGCCGCTGCTCGCGCTCGGCATCGGCCTGCTGCTGATCGTGGTCTTCCAGCACCTGTCGCAATCCGTCGACTATCGGTCGGTGATCCGCGAGCTGCGCCACATGTCCGTCGGCGAGTGGGGCGCGTCGCTTGCCGCGACGGCCATCAGCTATCTCGCGCTGGTCGCCCGCGACGCGGTCGGCCTGCGCTATGTCGCGGCCAGGGTGCCGCGCGCCGCGCTGTGGATCGGCGCTATCGCGGGCTCCGCGCTCGGCAATGCGACCGGCTTCGGCGCGCTGACGGGCGGCGCGGTGCGCGCGCGCGTCTACGGCGTGTCGGGCGTGACGCCCGCGCAGATCGGCCGCATGACGGTATTTACCAGCGTCACGCTCGCACTCGCGCTGGTGCTGATGACCGCGATCGGGATGGTCTGCGTGCCGCAGACGCTCGCCGCGATGCTGCACGTCGCGCCCGGCGTGCTGACGTGGAGCGGCGCCGCGCTGCTGGCGGCGCTGGCCGCGATGGCCGCGATGTGCGGCAAGGCCGCGCGTCCGGTCGTCACGCGCTTCAAGTGGCTCGCGTTCGACGTGCCGGCCCGGCGCGACTTCGTTGCGCAAATCGTGTCGGCGGTGTTCGACGTCGTCGCGGCCGGCCTCACGCTCTGGGTGCTGCTGCCGAGCACGCCGGTCGGTTTCCCGACCTTCATCACAGTCTATGCGGCCGCGCTGTTGCTCGGCATGATCGGCCATACGCCGGGCGGGATCGGCGTGTTCGAGGCCGCGATGGTGTTCACGCTCGGCCGCGCGGTGCCCGCGCATGAAATGGTCGCCGCGCTGATCGCATATCGCGCGATCTACTTCGGCGTGCCGCTCGTGCTGTCGGCCGGCCTGCTCGCTGCATTCGAGGGCCGCGCGCTGCGCCGCCGGCTCGTGTCGCGGCAGGCTGCGCGCGTGTCGCAGCTCGCGCCGCTGTTCCTGAGCCTCGTCACGTTCGCGGTCGGCGGAATGCTGGTGATCTCGAGCGCGACGCCCGCGTTCTGGCATCGGATCGCGATCCTGCGCAACGTCGTGCCGCTGTGGGTGCTCGAAGGCTCGCAGGTGATCTGCAGCGTGCTCGGCGTCGCGCTGCTGTTCGTCGCGCGCGGCCTGCTGCGCCGTCTCGACGGCGCGTGGTGGATGACCTTCGCGCTGACGATCGCAAGCCTCGCGCTGTCGCTGGCGAAGGGTCTCGCGTTCGTCGAGGCCGGCGTGCTCGGCACGCTGCTGGTGCTGCTGCTCGTCAGCCGTCGCCGCTTCAACCGTCATTCGTCGCTGTTCGCGGAGCGCTTCACGATCAGCTGGTTCGTGTCGGTGACGATGGTGCTGATCCTCGCGGTGTGGGTGCTGTGCTTCGCGTTCCGCGACGTGCCGTACACGCGCGATCTGTGGTCGCACTTCTCGTTCGACGCTCGCGCGCCGCGCGCGCTGCGCGCGACGCTCGCGGCCGGCGTGTTCGTCGCGATGTTCGCGTTGTGGCAACTGCTGCGTCCGGCGCCGGGCCGCTTCATGAAGCCGGCGCCGCAGGACCTGCTCGACGCCGAGCAGATCATTCGCGCGCAGGAATGCAGCGACGCGGGCCTCGCGCTGATGGGCGACAAGACCTTCCTGTTTTCCGAATCGCGCCAGGCGTTCCTGATGTATGCGAAGTACGGCCGCACCTGGGCCGCGCTGTACGATCCGGTCGGTCCGCGCGAGGAATGGCCGGCGCTGATCGCGAAGTTCATCGCGCTGGCGCACAAGCACGGCGGACGCGCGGCGTTCTACCAGGTGCGCGCGAACGCGCTGCCGCTGTATCTCGACGCAGGTCTCACGCTGATGAAGCTCGGCGAGGAGGCCCATATCGCGCTCGACGAGTTCGACCTGAAGGGCTCGCATCGCTCGCACCTGCGCTATGCGCTGCGCCGCGGCGACAAGGATGCGCTGACGGTCGAGGTGATCGCGCCGAGCGAGGTGCCGGCGGCGCTGCCCGCGCTGCGCGACATCTCCGACGGCTGGCTCGACAGCCGCGACGCGCGCGAGAAGAGCTTCTCGGTCGCCGCGTTCCACGACGGCTATCTGGCGACGCAGTCGGTGATGCTGGTGCGGCAGGCCGACAAGCCGATCGCCTTCGTCACGTTCATGACGACCGACCTCAATACCGAGGCGACGGTCGGCGTGATGCGTCATCTGCCGGAAGCGTCGTCGTACGCGATGGAGTATCTGTTTACGCAGCTCGCGCTGCATCTGAAGGAAGCGGGTTTCCGCAAGCTGAGCCTCGGCATCGCGCCGTTCTCGGGCATGGGGGCGGCGAAGATGCCGTCGCCGTGGCACCGGTTCGGGCTGATGGTCTGGCGCTTCGGCGGACGCTTCTACAACTTCCGCGGCTTGCGTGCATTCAAGAGCAAGTTCGAGCCGCACTGGGAGCCGCGCTATCTCGCGGCCTCGGGCTCGGTCGGCGTGTTCGTCACGCTCGCGGATCTGTCCCTGCTGGCTGGAGGTCGGCGTTCATGATGTCAAGGAAGGGAATCGCGCGGGCGGCAGCCGCCTGCGCGGGATTGATGCTGGCCGGCGCCGCGCATGCGGCGCAGCCGGCGGCGGTCAAGGCGGAAACGGTGTCGGGCGGCCGCTACGGGCCGGTCACGGTGACGAAGCCGAGCGGCCCGCTGCGCGGCTTCGTCGTGCTGTTCTCGCGCGAGGCCGGCTGGAGCGCGGCCGACCAGCAGGCAGCCGATGCGCTCGCGAAAGCGGGCGCGATGACGGTCGGCGTGGATTCCGAACGCTACGCGCGCAATCTCGCCGCGAAGCAGGAAACCTGTCACCACCTCGACGGCGATGCCGAAGCGGTCAGCCATCAACTGGAACGACTCGCACAGTCGTCGCACTATTACACGCCGATCGTCGCGGGCGTGGGCCAGGGCGGCGCGATCGCGAAGCAGATCCTCGCGATGGCGCCGGAGAACACGATCGCCGGCGTGGTGTCGGTCGATCCGGCGCCGAAGCTCGATCCGCGCTTCAGGCCGTGCCCGCCCGATCCGACGATCGTGCGCCGCGCGATGCCGGGCTTCGTCGATACGGCCGCCGCGGGCGATAGCGCGAAGCTCGTGTCGCTGGTCACCGCGCACCTGCACGATGTCGGCAGCAGCGACGAGCTCGACGTGTCGGACCTGCCGCTGGTCGAACTGCCGGCCAAGGGCGGCAGCGACCGGCTCGCGATCGTGATCTCGGGCGACGGCGGCTGGCGCGATCTCGACAAGACGATCGGCGAAGCGCTGCAGCGCGACGGCGTGTCGGTGGTCGGGATCGACAGCCTGCGCTACTTCTGGAGCGAGAAACCGCCGGCACAGGTGAGCCGCGATCTCGCGCGCGTGATGCGCACGTACATGGCGCGCTGGCACGCGAATCGCGTGGCGCTGGTCGGCTATTCGTTCGGCGCGGACGTGATGCCGTTCGCGTACAACCGGCTGCCGGCCGACCTGCGCGACAGGGTCTCGGTGATGTCGCTGCTCGGTTTCGCACCGGCGGCCGATTTCCAGATCCGCGTGACGGGCTGGCTCGGGATGCCGGCGAGCGACAAGGCGCTGAAGGTCGCGCCCGAGCTTGCGAAGGTGCCGCCGGGCATCGTGCAGTGCTTCTACGGCGCGGAGGAAAAGGACACGATGTGTCCGGCGCTCGCGAACAGCGGCATCGACGTGATCAGGACGGAGGGCGATCACCACTTCGGCCACGACTACATCGCGCTCGAGAAGAAGATTCTCGGTGCATTCGGCAAGCCGGTCGCGGCGCGCTGAACGCGCAGGCCGGCGGCCGCTTCGCGGCGACGCCGGCCGTCTGTTTCCGGCGCATCGTTCGGGCGGCCATCGTGCCGCCCGTTTTCATTGCGGCGCGCGGGGCGTTCGGTCGGTCTGGTCCGCATTCGACGTTGCGTCCTGCTGCGGCCTCTCCGTTCTCGCGTCGCGCTGATAGAAGCCCGGAAAACGATCGAGCTGCCGGCGCGCATCCTCGATATCGGTGCCGTCGCCGAGCACCGCGCTCGAAAACCCGGTGCGCTCCATCAGCAGCAACTGGTCGACCCGCACGTCGCCGGTGGCGCGCAGGTCGCCGGCGAAGCCGAAGCGCTTGCGCAGCAGATAAGCCTGACTGTACGCGCGCCCGTCGGTGAACGACGGAAACTGCAGGTCGATGCGCGATGCCTGCGCGATTCGCGCGGCGAGCGGCGGCAGTTCGTCGTCGTTGGCGATCGTCAGCGTCGCGGCGTCGGGCTGCCGCGTTTGGTCGGCATGCTGGGCCGGCGTCAGCAGCCGGATCCGGTCGTGCGGTGCTTCGGTGTTCCGGGTCATGCGTGCTCCGCCTGATGACGTGCGCCGTTCGCGGCGGCCTTGAAGGGTTCCGCGCCGATGCGGCGCACCGTGTCGATGAAGGGTTCGCGGCGGCCGTTCGCGTCGATCCGCGCGTCGAGGTACGTGTTCACGAGCGCATCGACGACGTCGACGATCTCGTCGGCCGAGAACGACGGGCCGATTACCTTGCCCGGCCGGGCGGGGCCGCTCGCGGCCGAGCCGTCCGACCCGCCGAGCGTCACCTGGTACCACTCGGCGCCGTCCTTGTCGACGCCGAGGATCCCGATGTGGCCGCTGTGATGATGGCCGCACGAGTTGATGCAGCCGCTGATGTGCAGGTCGATGTCGCCGACGTCGTGCAGCATGTCGAGATCCTGGAAGCGCTCGGCGATCGCATCGGTGATCGGGATCGAGCGCGCATTCGCGAGCGCGCAGAAGTCGCCGCCCGGGCACGCGATCATGTCGGTCAGCAGCCCGACGTTGGCGCTCGCCAGGCCGCTCGCGCGCACCTGTTCCCACAGCGGGAACAGGTCGTCGACGTGCACCCACGGCAGCACGACGTTCTGCGTATGCGTGACGCGCGCCTCGCCGGCCGAGAAGCGATCGGCGAGATCGGCGAGCGCGTCGAGCTGGTCCGGCGACGCATCGCCGGGCGCCTGCAGACGGCGCTTGAACGACAGCGTGACGATGCGCAGCGCCGGGTCGCGATGCGCGGCGACGTTGCGCGCGAGCCAGCGCGCGTACGCGGGATCGCGGCTCGCGTGCGCGTCGGCCGGGGCGAGCGCGCGCGGCGCGAGCGCCGGCGGCACGAACGAGGCCGCGATGCGGTCGAACTCGGCTTGCGGGATCGTGTGCGGGCCGCCGTCGAGTTCGACGATCTGCCGGAATTCCTCTTCCACCTCGTCGATGTAGCGCTGCCCCTCGGTCTTCACGAGGATCTTGATGCGGGCCTTGTACTTGTTGTCGCGACGGCCGTAGCGGTTGTACACGCGCACGATCGCCTCGATGTAGTTCATCACGTGCTGCCACGGCAGGAACGCGCGCAGCAGCGTCGCGATCGTCGGCGTGCGGCCCATCCCGCCGCCGACGCTCACGCGAAAGCCGAGCGCGCCCGCGTCGTCGCGCACCAGCCTGAGCCCGACGTCGTGCCAGTCGGTCGCCGCGCGGTCCTCGGCGGCGCCCGTGATCGCGATCTTGAACTTGCGCGGCAGGAACGCGAATTCGGGGTGCAGCGTGGTCCACTGGCGCATCACTTCGGCGAACGGGCGTGGATCGGCGATCTCGTCGGGCGCGACGCCCGCGCGTTCGTCGCACGAGATGTTGCGGATGCAGTTGCCGCTCGTCTGGATCCCGTGCATGTCGACGGTTGCGAGCAGGTCCATCACGTCGGCCGCCTTCGCGAGCGGTATCCAGTTGAACTGCACGTTGGTGCGCGTCGTGAAGTGCGCGTTGCGAGTCGGCAGGCGCAGCGTGCCGAGCCGCGCCTGCGCATCGCAGGCGGTGCGATAGGTGGCGTCGTCGGGCACGTCGTAGTCGCGCGCGATGCGGGCCAGCACGCGCAGCTGCGCGCTCGACAGCGCGCCATACGGCACGGCGACGCGCAGCATCGGCGCGTGGCGCTGCACGTACCAGCCGTTCTGCAGGCGCAGCGGCCGGAACGCGTCTTCACTGAGGGCGCCGCGCTGCCAGCGTTCGAGCTGGTCGCGAAACTGGGCGGCGCGGCTATGGACGAGCGCCCGGTCGAAATCGGTATATCGATACATGACGTGATACGCGGGAAGCGCGGCGGCGCACGGGGCGCGCGCCACTCGGAACGGAGGGTGCGGCTGGCGTCAGGCAACGGGAGACAGCGTAGGGAACGCGGGGCGGCGGGACAAGCAGCAGATGGGTGCAAAAAGGGCGCAGCAGTTCGACACGTGTGCGGCGGCGAGCATGCATCTGTGCATGCCCGCCGCCCGATCACGCCTGCACGTCGACGATCAGCGACGGATCGAGCGCGCGGATGCGCTGGTCGACGAAGTAGCCGCCGCCTTCCTGATAACGCAGGAACAGTCGGCCGCATTCGCTGCAGCGGTTGACGGTGCAGCGGTTGTACGGGAAGTGGCGCAGTGCGATCGGCGCATCGTCCGACGCGTAGCGCGTGCCGGCCGGGTGATGCTCGGCGTAGGTCGGTTCCGCGTCGCCGGGCGGCGCGAGCGTGCCCACTTCGACCAGTTGCGTAGCGGGCAGCGACAGCGGCAGCGTCGTCCATCCGGCAAGCGGCGTCTTCGTGCACGTGCACGGTTGCGTGACGTGCGCCGCTGCGGAGGCCAGTTGCAGCAGCGCGTCGTGATCGAGATAGGGCAGTGGGCTCATGAGGCGGGGATAGAGTGACGAGACCCGCAATGTACCGCGCGCCACGATTGCCTGCATCGCTCCAGCACCGGCGCGGCCCTGCCGACGTCTATGCGGACTTGCGCACGCCCGGCTCCGCCACCAGTTCGCCGAGCACGCGGATCGCGCGTTCGATCTCGGCGCTCCACGGATGGCCGAAGTTCACGCGCACGCAGCGCTCGAAATCGTGCGTGGCGGAGAACAGCGGCCCGGGCGCGAAGCTGATGCCGCGCGCGATGGCCCGCCGGTGCAGTTCCATTGCATCGATGGCGTCCGGGAAGGTCAGCCACAGAAAGTAGCCGCCTTCCGGCTGCGCCCAGTCGACGCCGGCCGGCAGCCACCGCCGCAGCGCGTCGTCCATCCGCTCGCGCTGCGCGTGCAGCGCGCCGCGCAGCTTGCGCAGATGGCGGTCGTAGCCGCCGTGCTCCAGGTAGTTCGCGATGCCGGCCTGGGCGGGGATGCTGGCCGACAGCGTCGTCATCAGCTTGAGCCGCTGCACCTTCTCCGCGAAACGGCCGGCGGCGGCCCAGCCGATCCGGTAGCCGGGCGCGAGCGTCTTCGAGAACGAACTGCAGTGCATCACGAGGCCATGCCGGTCGTACGCGCGCGCGGGCAGCGGATAGTCGGGACCGAAATGCAGTTCGCCGTACACGTCGTCCTCGATCAGCGGTACGTCGCGCGCCGCGAGCAGTTCGACCAGCGCGCGCTTTTTGTCGGCGGACAGCGTGACGCCGGTCGGATTCTGGAAATTGGTCATGAACCAGCACGCGCGGATGTCGTGCTGTTCGAGCGCGTTCGCGAGCGCATCGAGATCGAGGCCCTTGCGCGGATCGACGGGAATCTCGACCGCGCGCAGATCGAGCCGCTCGATCGCCTGCAACGCCGCGTAGAAGCCGGGCGCTTCGACGGCCACGACATCGCCGGGCCGCGTGACGGCCATCAGGCACAGGTTCAGCGCTTCGAGCGCGCCGTTCGTGACGACGATCTCGTCGACCGGCTGCGACACGCCGGTCGCGAGATAGCGCCGCGCGATCTGCTGGCGCAGCGCTTCGTTGCCGGGCGGCAGGTCGACGACCGTGCTCCACGGGCTGACCTGCCGCGTCGCCTGGGCGAGCGACTTCGCGACACGTTGCAGCGGAAACAGCTGCGGTGACGGGAATGCGGAGCCGAGCGGAACGATGCCCGGCTGCGTCGCGGCGTCGAGCACCGAGAACACGAGATCGCTGATGTCGACCTTGCGCGTCGCGGCGGCGCGGTCCGCACGCTGCGCCGCGGGCGGTTGGGCGCCCGGCGCGACGTAATAGCCCGAACGCTCGCGCGCGCGGATCAGCCCCCACTGTTCGAGCAGGTAGTACGCGCGGAACACGGTGGACTGGCTGACGCCGTGCTGCGCGATGATCTGTCGCAGCGACGGCAGGCGCGTGCCGACCGCGAGGTTGCCGTGGCGGATCTCGTCGGCGATCGTGTGGGCGAGGGTTTCGTAGCGTTTCATCGGCATCGGCGGGCGCGCTGCGTCGTCGTGAGGCTTCAGCGGCCTTCGAACAGCGCGACGTTGGCGTCGTACGCGCGCTGCTGCCGCGCATACGCATCGTCGAGGTGCTCGTGCAGCGCGCGTTCGGCCGCATCGGCATCGTGCCGTTCGAGCGCTTCGAGCAGCTTCTGGTGCTGCGCGAGCGTGACTTCGCCGACGACCGGATCGCGCACGGTCACGTGCCGTACCCGATCGATCGGCGCGCGCACGAGTTCGACGAGCTGCTGCACGCGCGGCAGTCGCGCGGCCGCGCTGACGGTCGCATGAAACGCGTTGTCGCAGGCGATCGCGGCGACCGCGTTGTCGCGCGCGATCGCGCGCCGGTGCGCTTCCTGGATGTCGTGCAGCTGTTCGAGTTCGCGCGTGCTGACGATTTCGGCGGCGCGGCGGATCGCGGCCGTTTCGAGCACCTTGCGGATCAGCGCGCTTTCGACGAACTGCTCGCGCCGCACCGGCGCGACGAAGGTGCCCGACTGCGCGGCGATCAGCACGAGTTCCTCGCGCGCGAGCTGCAGCAGCGCCTCGCGCACCGGCGTGCGCGACACGCCGAGCGCTTCGGCGATCGCGCGTTCGTAGATCACGTCGTTCGGATGCAGCGTCATCGTCACGATCGCGTCGCGCAGCAGCGCGTGAATCTGCACGGACAGCGGCTGCGAGCGCTCCAGCGCATAGCCGGCAGGGATGAGGCGGGCGATGAACGCGTCCTGGACGGTGGTTTCTGACTTCATAAATCGGCAAAAGAAGGACAGGCAGCCGGCTTCCGCCGGCGCCGCGTCCGGCGCGTCCGGGCGGACGCGGGTCGATAAGTATATTAGTGTGCGGACCACTTCCGGCACGGGGCACCTCAATTCGGCGGCCCCGACGGACCGGTCAGCGGGTTTACCCGGGTGACGGCGACGCGGCACATCTCTATAATCGCCAACTAATATATTAGTTGGCCAACGCGTCGAAGAACGCGCGGCCGGCGACCACCCCAGGAGACATGCATGCATCTCGAAGACTCAGCCGGACCCCGCCAGACGGCCCATGCCACGACCGCCGCGCCGACCGCCGTGCGCTGGCGGATTTTCTGGCTGCTGCTGTTGCTGTCGTCGATCAACTACATCGACCGGGCGTCGCTGTCGGTCGCGCTGCCGATCATCTCGACCGAATTCAGCCTGTCGCCGGCGATGGAAGGCGTGCTGCTCAGCGCGTTCTTCTGGACCTATGCGCTGATGCAGATCCCGAGCGGGCTGCTGGTCGACCGTTTCAAGGCGCGCACGATCGTCGGCCTCGCGACGATCGGCTGGGGCGCCTGCCAGGCCGTCGCGGCGGCCTGCTTCAGCTGGGTGCCGCTGCTGCTGACGCGGCTCGGGCTCGGCATCGCGGAGTCGCCGATCATGCCGGCGGGCGCGAAGCTCGCGGGCGCCTGGCTCACGCCGTCCGAGCGCGGCCGCGGCGCGGCGCTGCTCGACGGCGGCGCGCCGCTCGGCTCGGCGTGCGGCGCGATCATCATCACCGCGCTGATCGCGGGCCTCGGCTCGTGGCGGCTCGCGTTCGTCGTCGCGGGCGTCGGCACGATCGTGGTCGGCATCGCGGCGTGGTGGTACATCCGCAATCATCCGTCCGAGCATGCGGGCGTGAACGCCGCCGAACTCGAACACGTGACCGCGCATGCGGCGGCGGCCCGCACCGGCGAGCCGAAGGCGAGCGTGCCGTTCCGCGAGCTGCTGCGCGACCGCTCGGTGCTGTGCATGTTCGCGAGCTGGGCCTGCTACAACAGCGTGTTCTACGGGCTGATGACGTGGATGCCGAGCTACCTGCACAAGGCGCACGGCTTCGACCTGAAGCAGATGGGCGGCGCGACCTTCATCATCTTCATGTGCGGCTTCGTCGGCGAGCTGTTCGGCGGCTGGGTCGCCGACAAGTGGCGCGCGGCGGGCGGCGCGCCGAACCGCGTGATGCGTTCGATGTTCTCGGTCGCGGGCTTCGTGGCGGCCGCGGCGATCCTGTCGGTGAGCTTCGCGAAGGGGCTCGTCAGCGTCGTCGTGCTGCTGTCGATCGCGCTGTTCTTCATCCGCTGGTGCGGGATGTTCTGGGGCGTGCCGGCCACGCTCGGCGGCCAGTCCCGCGCCGGCCTGCTGGCGGGCGCGATGAACTTCAGCGGCAACATCGTCGGCGTGATCGTGCCGATCCTGATCGGCCTCATCGTGCAGTTCACCGGCACCTATTTCCTCGCGCTGATGTTCTTCGTCGTCGCCGCGTTCGGCCTGGCCGTCTGCGCGAGCCTCATCGACTATCGCGACCGCGGCCTCGACTGAGCGCGCGTCGCACGAATCAACCAGGAACCACCATGTCGTCCCTTTCCATCGAAACGCCCGCGGCGCCGGCCGTGCCGCGGGCGCGCACGATCCGGCTCAATCCTGCTGACGACGTCGTCGTCGCCGTCGAGCAGTTGGTTGGCGGCACGCGTCTCGACGACGAAGGCGTGACCGTCGCCGGGCTGATCCCGGCCGGCCACAAGGTCGCGACGCGTGCGATCGACGCCGGCGCGCCGGTGCGGCGCTACGGCCAGATCATCGGCTTCGCGAACCAGCCGATCCGGCCCGGCCAGCATGTTCATACGCACAACCTCGACATGGGCGAGTTCGCGCGCGACTACGCGTTCGGCGAGGGCACGCGCGAGACCGATTTCGTGCCGGACGCGCAGCGCGCGAGTTTCGACGGGATCGTGCGCGACGACGGCCGCGTCGCGACGCGCAACTATATCGGCATCCTGACGTCCGTGAACTGCTCGGCCACGGTGGCCCGTGCGATCGCCGATCATTTCCGTCGCGACATTCATCCCGACGCGCTCGCCGCGTTTCCGAACGTGGACGGCGTGGTCGCGCTGACGCACGGCGTCGGCTGCGCGGTCGATCCCGACGGCGAGGCGCTCGCGATCCTGCAGCGCACGCTCGGCGGCTATGCCTGCCATCCGAATTTCGCGGCGGTGCTGGTGATCGGGCTCGGCTGCGAGACCAACCAGATTCCGCGCCTGCTCGAAACGCAGGGGCTGACCGAGCATGCGCGGCTGCGCACGTTCACGATCCAGGACAGCGGCGGCACGCGCCAGACGATCGAAAAGGGCATCGCGATCGTCGAGTCGATGCTGGCCGCCGCGAACGACGTGCGGCGCGAGCCGGTCAGCGCGAGCCATCTGACGGTCGGCCTGCAGTGCGGCGGCTCCGACGGCTATTCGGGCATCACCGCGAATCCGGTGCTCGGGGCGGCGGTCGACCTGCTGGTGCGGCACGGCGGCACCGCGATCCTGTCGGAAACGCCGGAGATCTACGGCGCGGAGCACCTGCTGACGCGCCGCGCGGTGTCGCGCGACGTCGGCGAGAAGCTGGTCGCGCGGATTCGCTGGTGGGAGGACTATTGCGCGCGCCACCATGCCGCGATGAACAACAACCCGTCGGCGGGCAACAAGGCGGGCGGTCTCACGACCGTGCTGGAAAAGTCGCTCGGCGGCATCGCGAAGGCCGGCAGCACGAACCTCGTCGACGTCTACGAATACGCGATGCCGGTGCGCGCGAAAGGGCTCGTGTTCATGGACACGCCCGGCTACGACCCGATCTCCGCGACCGGGCAGGTCGCGGGCGGCGCCAACCTGATCTGCTTCACGACGGGCCGAGGGTCCGCGTACGGCTGCGCACCGACGCCGTCGCTGAAGCTCGCGACCAACAGCGCGCTGTGGCGCCGGCAGGCCGACGACATCGACCTGAACTGCGGCGACGTGCTCGACGGCGGCGCGCGCATCGACGCGCTCGGCGCGACGCTGTTCCGGATGATGCTCGACGCGGCGTCCGGTCGTGCGACGCGCAGCGAACTGCACGGCTACGGGCAGAACGAGTTCGTGCCCTGGCAGATCGGCGCGATCACCTGAATTCAAATTTCGACAAGGATTCCTTCCGATGCAAGCGAACGTTCCAAGCCCGCGCTACCGCGGCGTGTTCCCGGTCGTGCCGACGATCTTCACCGACGACGGCCGCGTCGATCTCGACGGGCAGCGCCGCTGCGTCGATTTCATGATCGATGCCGGCTCGAACGGCCTGTGCGTGCTCGCGAATTTCTCCGAGCAGTTTTCGCTGGCCGACGACGAGCGCGACGCGGTCATGCACTGCGTGCTCGAACACGTGGCCGGCCGCGTGCCGGTGATCGTCACGACGTCGCATTTCGGCACGGCGGTCTGCGCGCAGCGCAGCCGCCGCGCGCAGGATGCGGGCGCCGCGATGGTGATGGTGATGCCGCCGTATCACGGCGCGACGTTTCGCGCGAGCGAGACGGCGATCGTCGAATTCTTCCGCACCGTATCGGACGCAATCGACATCCCGATCATGATCCAGGATGCGCCGGCGAGCGGCACGCATCTGTCGGCCGGGCTGCTCGCGCGGATGGCGATCGAGATTCCGAACGTGTCGTACTTCAAGATCGAGGTGCCGCAGGCGGCCGCGAAGCTGCGCGAGCTGATCGCGCTCGGCGGCGACGCGATCGTCGGGCCGTGGGACGGCGAGGAGGCGATCACGCTGATGGCCGACCTGGAGGCGGGCGCAACCGGCGCGATGACGGGCGGCGCGTATCCGGACGGCATCCGCACGATCGTCGATGCGTGGGCGGCCGGCGATGCGGCCGAGGCGGAGCGCCAGTACCAGCGCTGGCTGCCGCTGATCAACCACGAGAACCGGCAGGGCGGCATCGCGACCGCGAAGGCGCTGATGAAGGCCGGCGGCGTGATCGCGTCGGATGCGGTGCGCCATCCGCTGCCGCCGATGCATCCGGCCACGCGCGAGAGCCTGCTGCGCATCGCACGGCCGCTCGACCCGCTCGTGCTGCGCTGGGGCCGCTGAGCGGCGTGCCCGATGCGGCGTCTCGACGCTGCGATGCTTCAACCAACGACGCCACGATTCCACAAGGACGATTCATGCAGATTTCCGGTGCTTCCCTGATCGGCCAGCGCAATGTTGCCGGCGCCGAAGGGTTCCGTGCGATCGACCCGGCGACCGGCGCGACGCTCGAACCCGTGTTCGGCCGTGCGTCGCCGCAGGATGTCGACGACGCGTGCAGGCTCGCCGCACACGCATTCGATGCGTACCGCAACCGGCCGCTCGATGCGCGCGCCAGCTTCCTCGACACGATCGCCGAGCAGCTGCTGACGCTCGGCGATGCACTGATCGAGCGTTGCGTCGCGGAAAGCGGCCTGCCGCGCGCGCGCATCGAAGGCGAGCGCGACCGCACGGTCGCGCAGTTGCGGATGTTTGCGCAGGTCGTGCGGGACGGCGCGTTTCTCGGCGTGCGCGTCGATCCCGCGCAACCGGCGCGCCAGCCGCTGCCGCGTGCGGACCTGCGGCTGCAGCATGTCGCGCTCGGGCCTGTCGCGGTGTTCGGCGCGAGCAACTTCCCGCTGGCGTTCTCGGTCGCGGGCGGCGACACCGCGGCGGCGCTCGCTGCCGGCTGTCCGGTGGTCGTGAAGGCGCATCCCGCGCATCCGGGCACGTCGGCGCTCGTCGGGCAGGCGATCCGGCAGGCGGTGCACGCGTGCGGGATGCCGGACGGCACGTTCTCGCTGCTGTTCGACGACGGCCATCAGGTCGGCGCGGCGCTGGTCGGCCATCCGCAGATCCAGGCGGTCGGCTTCACCGGCTCGCGCACGGGCGGTGTCGCGCTGATGGCGCTCGCGGCCGCGCGCCGGCAGCCGATTCCGGTCTATGCGGAGATGAGCAGCGTGAATCCCGTGCTGCTGTTCCCGCATGCGCTCGAGGCGCGCGCGGAAGCGATCGGCCGCGCGTTCGCCGCATCGCTGACGCTCGGCACGGGCCAGTTCTGCACGAACCCGGGGCTGATCGTCGGCATCGACGGCCCCGCGCTGCGTCGCTTCGAGGCCGCGGCAGCCGCAGCGTTGGCCGACACGCCGGCCACCGCGATGCTGACGCCCGGCATACAGCGCGCCTACGATGCGGCGGTCGAGCGGCTTGCCGCGCATCGCGGCGTGGAGCGGCTCGCGCAGGGCGCGACGGGCGGCGCGGTGTGCCATGCGGGCCGCGCGGCGCTGTTCGCGACGAAGGCGGACGCGTTCGCGCGCGACGCCGGTCTGCACGACGAAGTCTTCGGTCCCGCATCGCTCGTCGTGCGCTGTCCGGACCTCGACGCGATGCATGCGCTCGTCGACCGGCTCGACGGGCAGCTCACGGTGGCGCTGCATCTCGACGAAGCCGACCGGGCCGACGCCCGCTTGTTCATGCCGCTGCTCGAGCGGCGCGCGGGGCGCATCCTCGTGAACGGTTTCGGGACGGGCGTCGAGGTCGCGCATGCGATGGTGCATGGCGGCCCGTATCCGGCGACCTCGGACGGCCGCTCGACGTCGGTCGGCAGTCTCGCGATCGCGCGTTTCCTGCGCCCGGTCTGCTATCAGGACGTGCCGGACGCACTGCTGCCCGACGCGCTGCGCGATGCGAACCCGCTGAACGTGCCGCGCAGCGTTGACGGTCGTGGCGCAGCGCGCGGATAGCGCGACGGCGACCCGACCGATCCGGGCCGCGAAGCGATGCGATGCGATGCGCGCCATGGGCGTCGCGTTGCGTTGCCCGTGTGGGCGACCGTGCACAGACGAATGCGGCGCGGCTGCGACGACGCCCGTTGAATGAGCGACCGATGACCGGTCGATCACGCGCTTTCGCCTGACCATTGACGTGCGCCAGACGACCGCCGAAACGGGCGCGCCGCCGCCGTGTACGGCTTGTGCCAATTGCGCGGGCGGCCTTTTTATGGTGTCGTTGCACGGTATCGCATCGACTCGAAAAAGGACAGTCGAATGCAGCCGGGCGATTCGGGCGGGGACCGATTGATCTGCGGAATCGACGCGCATTCGCGTGAATGCGTCGTCGCGCGCCGGCGGTTCGTGATCCTGACGCTCGGCCTGCTCTGTGCGCCTGCGATCGCCGCGCCGGCCGACACGGCGAACGACAACGTGCTGCGCGTGCTTGCCTGGCCCGGCTATGCGGATCCCGATGTCGTCGGCGCGTTCGAGGCGCAGTTCCATGCGCGGGTCGAAGTGACGTTCGTCGATTCCGACGAAGCGCTATGGGCGCGCATGCACGCCGCGTCACCGCCGCCTTACGACGTGCTGGCGGCCAATACGGCCGAGATCCAGCGCTATGCGCGCGACGACCTGCTGGCGCCGCTCGACCTGTCGCGCATCCCGAGCCGCAGCCGGCAGCTGCCGAACTTCCAGCAGCTCGCGACGATAGGCGGGCTCGTGCAGCACGGTGCGACCTACGGGATGCCGTTCACGTATTCGTCGATGGGCCTGATCTACGATCGCAAGCAGGTGCCGGTCGCGCCGCGCTCGATGCTCGAGCTGTGGAATCCGCGCTATCGAGGCAAGGTGCTCGACTTCAACAGCGCGCAGCACAATTTCTCGTTGACGGCGCTCGCGCTCGGCTATCCCGATCCGTTTCACCTGTCGCCCGCGCAGACGCTCGCCGTCGCGCACAAGCTGATCGACCTGCGCCGCAACCTGCTGACCTATTACACGCTTCCGGAAGAGGCGACCGCGCTGTTCGTCCAGCATCACGCGGCGCTGATGTTCGGCAACTACGGGACCCAGCAGGTCGAACTGCTGCGCCGCGCCGGCGCCGACGTCGGCTATGTGATCCCCGACGAAGGCGCGCTCGCGTGGCTCGATTGCTGGGCCATCACGCGCGGCGTCGCGCGAGTCGATCTCGCGTATGCGTGGATCGACTACATGCTCGAACCGGCGATCGGCGCGCTGCTGACCACGCGCCAGGGGCTCGCGAACACGCTGGCGCCGCCGCACGGCCGGGACGTCGGCAGGCAGCATCTGGTCTGGATCCAGCCGGTCGAGAACATCGCGCGACGCGAGGCGCTGTGGAATCGCATCGTGTCGGGCGACCCGCCGGAGCGCCTCGGCAAATGATCCGGCTCGGGCTCACGTCGAAGCTGGCGCTGCTGTTTGCGTGCATCGGCGTCATCGCGTCGGGCGCGACCGGCTACTACACCTATCGCGCGAACCGCACGATGCTCGTGCAGGAGGCGCAGCACAGCCTGCTGATGTCGACGCAGCTGCTCGGCCAGCGCTTCGAGACCGCGCTGTCGGACGTCGCGGACGATGCGCTGGTGCTCGCGCAGATGCCGTCGTCGGTGATCGTCGCGCGCGGCGCCGATCGGGGCGGGCCGCCGCGCCTGCGGCTCGAGCAGGTCTATTGCAGCTTCATGGCCAATCATCCCGAGTATCTGCAGATCCGCCTGATCGAGCGCGGCCATTTCGGGCTGGAGCGCATCCGCGTCGATCGCGATGCGCACGGCATCGTCGTGGTGCCCGATCGCGCGCTGCAGGAGAAAGGGCAGTTTTCCTACGTGTTCGACACGCTGGCGATGCCGCGCGGGCACATCTACCTGTCGGCGATCGCGATCAATCACGAGACCGGCTCGCATGCGGCCGAAGGGCTGCCGATCCTGCGCGTCGGCACGCCGATCGTCGACGCCGGCGGCCGGACGGTCGGCGCGCTGGTGGTCGACATCGAGCTGTCGCGCGTGTTCGAGCGGCTCGAACGCGATCTGCCGGAGGACTATTCGGTGTATCTGGCGAACGAATGGGGCGATTTTCTCGTGCACCCCGATCCGTCGCAGACCTTCGGCTTCGATCGCGGGCGGCGCGTGCTGATGCAGGACAGCTTTCCCGCCACGCGCGCGCTGTTCGACGGCGCGCGCACCAACGTGACGCTGAACGGGCTGGCGCAACCCGACGATGCGCCGGGACAGATGCTCGCGTTCGTGCGCACGCGGTTCGGCAACGACGACGGCGGCCGCTTCGTCGTGCTGGGCACCGCGCGCCCGCTTGCGGACGTGCTGACGCCCGCCGGCCGGCTCGGCGACCGGATCGTCAGGATGGTGCTGGTATCGAGCGTGCTGGCCGGCATCCTGGCGATCCTGTTCGCGCGTGCGATCACGCGGCCGCTGCAGGCGCTCGCGCGCGCGGCGACGCACGTGTTCGACGATCCGGCCGCCGACCGGCTGCCGGTCGCGCGCGCGGACGAGATCGGCGTGCTGGCGCGCTGCTTCGACAGCATGCGCGTCGAGATCCGCACGCAGGTCGCGATGCTGCGCGCGAAGCAGCAGGAACTCGCGCATCTCGCGGGTCACGATCCGTTGACGGGCCTGCCGAACCGCCTGCTGTTCATGGAGCGCCTCGACGCCGAGATCCGGCACGCGACCGCGGTGGACGCCGGACTCGCGGTGATGTTCGTCGACCTCGATCGCTTCAAGCTGATCAACGACCAGCACGGGCACTCGGTCGGCGACCGCACGCTCGTGACGATCGCGAAACGCCTGAGCCTCGTGCTGCGCAGCGACGACATGGTCGCGCGGCTCGGCGGCGACGAGTTCGTCGTGCTGATCCTCGATGTGCGCTCGCCGGTCGTGATCGGCGACGTCGCCTCGCGCATCCAGCTGATGATGGCCGAGGAGCTCGAACTGGGCGGACGGCGCATGGCGGTCGGCGCGAGCATCGGCGTCAGCGAGTTTCCGGCCGACGGCGCGTCCGCCGAGGAACTGCTCGTCAAGGCCGACGCGGCGATGTATGCGGCGAAGGCGAACGGGCGGCGCGCGTGCGTGCGTTATCAGGAATTGCTGAGCGGCGTCCATGTGCAGGACGACCGGGACGGGCTCGCGCCGGCCGCCGCGAACGGCGACGACGTGGACGGCGGCGATCTGGCCGGCGGCAACGCGGACGGCGGGAATCGTCGTGGCGAGGCCGGTGCTGCGCCGGGGCGTGCCGACGACTGAGTGCGCGGGTGGCAGCTTGCCGACGCGACGGTGTGCGCGCAATCCGGCGCCGGCGCAAATGCAACGAGCCCGTCGCGGGACGGGCTCGTTGCGTGGCCGTCAGGCTGCGCGCGACGCGCGCAGCGGCGACAGCTTAGTGGCCGAAGTAGACCGAGTCGCGCGGGTTCTGCACCTTGGCAGCCGGCGCGCCGCCCTGGACGACCGGGGCCGGCTGTGCGCCGTAGCCGCTGTTGTCGCCGGCGACGCGGGCTTGTGCGGCCTGGATGTCGGCCGGGTAGTACGGGCTCGACTGGCTCGGCTTGTAGCCGGCCTGTTCCAGCTGGACCAGTTCGTTGCGCACTTGCGCGCGGGTCACGTTGCTTTGGGCGAATGCGCCGAACGAAGCGGACAGGGCGGTAGCGGCGACGACTGCATAAACGAGCGATTTCATGATGACCTCCGATGTTTGTATTGGCTTTCCGCGTTCGACACCATGTCGTCTGCGGTTGATTACATCGTAGGCTTCGGTGTACCTAGGGTAAACGTGGATTTCAGCGAAAGATCATTGCCGCAGAGACAATAATCCAGACGCAAATGCCGTCTGTCCCCGTTTGGAGTTGCGGGAAATGTTGGCAATCGGGAGGGTATCGGCAGCCGTGATGCGTCGCGCACGCAACGGCGCACGGCGGCGCGTGCGGCGTGCCGGCAGAGGGCGGGGGCGCGGAGCGGCCGGGAGCCGGACGGCTCAGACCCCGTCGTCGTCGATTTCCTTGCGCTCGCGACGCTCTTCGTTGCCGCGGCGCGCGCGCAGGCGCTGGCGCGACAGCACCGCGATCACCTGCTGGGTCGGGGCGCCGGACGGGATTTCGTTGCGGATGCGGTCGGGCACCATCGGCAGGCCCGCGCGCTGCCGGCGCAGCGCCTTCGCGATCGCACGGCGGCACTCGTCGCCGTGGCAGTCCCATTCGTCGCGGATTCGGTGGCAGTAACGGCATTGTTCCATCCGGACAGTCTAACGCGTCTTGCCCGGCGGCACCGGCCGCGCGCCCCGGCCGGCAGTTCATCGCCGGCCCGGCCGCGGCCGCCGCGCACCGTGCGCGGCGGCCGCCCGTCGCGTCAGCGTTCGCGCCGCTTCTTGCTCAGTTCGACCGTCTCGAACAGCTCGTACTGTGCGGTCGGATGCTGGTCCGCGCCCGGCGCGTGGTAGTAGCGCATCGTGATCGTCGTCTGGCCGCCCGGCTTGCCCGGATCGTGGTCGAACACCGCGATGCCGTAGCCGGTGCCCGTATCGCGGCGCGCGGACCAGATCGCATCCTCGAGCGCGTCGGCCGGCTGGCGCACGAACGTGTTCGTCGCCGCGCCCGGCACCGGCCGGTTCGGCTTCGTGAAGATCTTCGCCTGCGCGTTGCCGGTGGCCGGGTTCTCGCCGTAGACGTCGAGCGGCGCGCTGGTGCCGCCGCCGCCGAGAATCAGGTGGATCGTGCCGTGGCTCGTGTCGAACTGCGTGCGATCCGGATCGATCGGCCCCACCGGACGCGGCTGCAGCGTCTCGACCACTTCGCCGGTCGCCGCGTCGACGCCGGCGCGGTGATTGCAGCCGCGCACCGGATAGCTGCGCTCGTAGTCGTGGTCGTGCCCGCACAGCACGAGGTCGACGCCGTAGCGGTCGAACAGCGGCAGCCACGCTTCGCGTATGCCCTTGTCCGAGCCGTTGCCCGTTTTCGACGAGCTCAGCGCGTCCTGGTGCATCTGCACGACGATCCAGTCGATGTCGTCGTCGTGCGCTGCGTGACGCAGCGTGTGTTCGAGCCAGCGCGTCTGCTCGCCGTTGCTGTAGCCGCGCACGTAGAACGACGTGCCGGGCGCGATCGGCGGGCGGCCGGTGCTCGCGGCCGGCACGAGCGGGTCGGGCCCGGCGACGAACGCGGCCGCATCCTGGTACACGACATCGTCGGCGTCGAGCGAGATGAACAGCACCGAACTCACGCGGAAGCTGTACCAGCGGCCCGGAAAGCGCGTGCCGTTCTCGGGCAGCGTATAGCGCGCGAGATACGAGTCGAGCCCCTGCGGGCCGTTGTTGAACTCGATTTCGTGATTGCCGGGGCAGGGCATCCAGGGGCGATTCGCGGCCGACGTCTGGTTGTTGTTGCCGAAATCGCGCCACACCTCGGGTTGGTGCGCGGGGTTCAGGTTCGCGTAGCAGAGATCGCCGTTCAGCAGATGGAACAGCGGCTGGAACTGCTCGACGGCCTGCACCGCGAAGCGGCTCTGCGGCGACGACAGCACCCATGCGCCGTTCGGCGTCGCGAGGTCGCCGTAGCTCGTGAAGCGGAACGGCGCGCGGCCGCGCGGCGCGGTCGTGAAGGTCGCGGCGAACGGCTGCGCGGCGTTGCTGTCGTTGTCGGCCGTGAGTTCGTAGCGGTAGCGGGTGTTCGGCTTCAGGCCGTGCACGCGCGCGTGATAGGTGAACACCGTCTCGCCGTTGAGGCCGTCCGTGTAGAGGCGCTGCACGCCGTGCACGGTGCGCGGCGGTTCGCCGTCCGCGACGATGCGCGCGCGCGGGTTCACGGCCGCCGCGAGCGACGCCCACGAGATCACGACTTCGGCGCTCGGGTCGTTGCCCCACGTCAGGTGCACCTGTTCGGGCGTGCCGTCCGGATTCGACGCGGCGGCCTTGCCGGCGGCCGCGAGCCCGCCCGCGGCGGTGGCGAGGCCGGAGACGCCGGCGAGTTTCAGGAAGCCGCGGCGCGACACGGAAGCGGCCGGCTCGTTCGGCTGGATGGGATCGTGGTCCTGGTTCGACATGGTCGGGATTTTCGTTGATTGAGACGCGAGGGAGGGGACCGCCCGGCGTGGCGCGACCGCGCATGCGGCCGGGGCGTGGACCGGAAACGAGCGGGATTCCGGCGTGCGTCATTGTCGGCAGGCAGTTTTGCCGCGGTGTGACAGCGCCGCGGCGGTCGGTGCGACGCGCCGCCGCGTGCGGCCCGCGATCGGCGCGCCGTCGCGCCGGTGGCTGCCGGCGTGCTTCGCCGCACCGGCAAATTATTTGCGGATTCGGCGACGGATTGTCGTGGCTCGGTCGTTTAAAGGATCAACGACCGCTTCCGGTCGGCGCCTTTTCTTCGGAGTCTGTCATGAAGCTTTCTCTTTCCTTGCGTGTCGTCGTGGCCGCCGCGGCCGCGCTGGCCGCATCCGCCGCCTTCGCGCAGGCCGTCATCGTCGCCCCTTACGCACCGCCGCCGCCGCGTGTCGAAGTCGCGCCCGCGCCGCGCGCAGGCTACGTGTGGGACCAGGGGCACTGGCATTGGCGGCAGGGGCGCTATGTGTGGATCCCCGGCCACTGGCAGGTGGTGCGGGCCGGCTATCACTGGGTGCCGGGACACTGGGTCGCACGCGGCCCGAACTGGCGCTGGGTGCCAGGCCACTGGGCCTGACGGCCCGCCGGTCGTCGCGCGGGCGGGCGTGCCCGCGCGGCGGATTTCTCATCTCACGTCACGAGTCGAGCGATGCCGTTCCGAACCGTCGTAATCGTTGCAGTCGCGGCCGTCGTGCTCGCCGGCTGCGTCGTGGTGCCGGCGCGTCCGGCCTATTACCGGCCCGCGCCGGTCGTCGTATATTGAGCGCGCCGGCAAGCGGCCGACATGACCGGTATGCAGTCCGAGCGCGATGTCGATGAAACGGACCTGGCCGATGCTGCATGCGACGCCGGCGGCGACGCCGGGCCGCAGGCCGCGCATCGCGATCCGCCGACAATCCGGCGCATGCAAGGAGAGCACGACGATGAGCTTCAGCCCGAAGGCGGCCGCAGCGCGGCGCAGGCGTGTCGTATCGCGGAGCGCGCTGCGTTGAGCGACGGCGATCCGGATGCGGAACTCGTGCAGCGGGTCGGCGCGCGCGACGCGTCGGCCGTGCGCACGCTCGTCGCGCGCAAGCTGCCGCGGCTGCTCGCGCTCGCAACGCGCATGCTCGGCGACCGGTCGGAAGCCGAGGATGTCGCACAGGAAACCTTCCTGCGGATCTGGAAGCACGCGCCGGGCTGGCGCGACGGCGGCGCGCGGTTCGATACGTGGCTGCACCGCGTCGTGCTGAACCTCTGCTACGACCGGTTGCGCGGCCGGCGCGAGGAACCGGTCGACAGCCTGCCCGAGGTGCCCGACCCGCATCCCGAGCCGGCCGCGTACGCCGAGCACCGCTCGCGCGATGCGCGCGTGCGGCAGGCGCTCGCCGCGCTGCCGCCCCGGCAGCGGGAAGCGCTCGTGCTCCAGTACTATCAGGATCTGTCGAACGTGGAGGCGGCCAACCTGATGGGCATCACCGTCGATGCGCTGGAAAGCCTGCTCGCGCGTGCCCGGCGCAACCTGCGCGCGCAACTGGCCGGCGATTCACCTAGCGAGGACAAGCGATGACACCCGAACGATTTCGTACCATCGTCGCCGCCTACGGCGCGGATGCGCGGCGCTGGCCGGACGGCGAGCGCGCGGCCGCCGAGGCGTGGGCGCGCGCGCATCCGGCCGACGCGCTGGCGGCGCTCGACGATGCCGCCGAACTCGACGCCTGGCTCGCGCGCGACAGCGTGGCGCCGCCCGCGCCGGCCCTCGTCGAGCGCATCGTGGCGACGGCGCCCGCGCCGCATCGTGCGCGGCGACGCGGGCGCGTGTGGTGGTCGGGCGCGGCGTTCGCGGGCGTCGGCCTGGCCGGCGCGCTCGCGGGAGCGGTCGTGGTGTCGATGCTGATGCTCGGCAGCGCGCCGCCGGCTCACGAACCGGGCTATCTGACGACGACGTTCGGCGGACCGGGCATCGACGGGAGCGACGAATGACCGCACGCGGCTGGAAAATCGTGCTCGTCGGCTCGGTCGTGCTGAACGTGTTCATGCTCGGCGCGATCGGCGGCGGCGCCTATCAGTGGTTCAGCACGCATCGCGACCTGCGCGCGGCCGGCGCGCCCGCGCAACGCGCGGCGCTGCGGTTCGCCGCGGACGAACTGCCCGATGCGCGCCGGCGCCAGTTCACCGACGCGCTGAAGGCGGCGCGCAAGGACGGTCGCGATTTCGCGCGGGAAGGGCGCGACGGCCGGATCACCGTGCTGGACCTGCTGGCGGCGCCGCAGCTCGATCGCCCGGCGATCGACGCGGCGCTCGAACGCACGCGCGCGGCCGACAGCGCGCTGCGCGCGCAGGTCGAGCGCAGCGTCGTCGATTTCGCGACGACGCTGACGCCGGACGAACGGACGAAGTTCGTCGACGGACTGCGCCGCAGCGGCAACTGGCGACTGCCGCCGAAACTGCAGAAGCGGCAGGACGCGCAGGCGAATCCGTGAGCGCCGCCGCGTAGCGGCGCAACGCTGGAACGGACGGGCGTCGAGCGTTCGATGGCGCGTCGCCGGCGTTACAGCATGCGCGGGCGTCGATGACGGAAGTCCGCCGCGCGCGAGCATGGCTTGCCGCCCCTCGCCGTCCGTCGTCGACGCCAGCCCATCCTTGCAGCGCGCCACGCCTTCGTGCGGATTCGGGCGCCGCCATGTCACTGCCGCCATCGCGCCCAAAAATATTTGCCTGCCCGGCGACGGATTTCCCGGCGGCCCGCGTTAAACGAGGGTACGCATCGCGAGAGAGCCTGTCATGGAGCAACCGAACGACACCACGCCGGCCGCCATCGCGCTGAACCGCTTCGGTCTCGGCGCGCGCGCGGACGACGTGCCGCCCGCCGACCCGAAGGCGTCGCTCGTCGCGCAATTCGACCGTTTCGAGCCCCGGCCGGCCGCGTGGGCCGCCGAGCCGGACGCGGTGACGCTGGCCACGCGCTTCGCGAATGCGCGCAATGCGCTCGCGGGCAACGACGCGGCCGCGAAGCGCGCGACCGAGCAATCGATTCGCCGCGACGGCTACGACACGTATCGCAGCGCGGTCGCCGCGCGGCTGAACAGCGCGCTCGACACGCCCGCGCCGTTCGTCGAGCGGCTCGTGCATTTCTGGGCGAATCATTTCGCGGTGTCGGTCGACAAGGGGCAGGTGGCCGCGTATGCGGGCGCGTTCGAGCGCGACGCGATTCGTCCACACGTGCTCGGCCGCTTCGAGGACCTGCTCGTCGCGGTCGAGCAGCATCCGGCGATGCAGCTGTTTCTCGACCAGGCGCGCTCGGCCGGTCCCGACAGTCCCGCCGCATTGCGCGCCGAAGCCCGCAATCCGTCGGCGAAGCGCGGGCTCAACGAGAACCTCGCGCGCGAGATCATGGAGCTGCACACGCTCGGCGTCCGCACCGGCTATACGCAGAGCGACGTGACCGAATTCGCGCGTGCGCTGACGGGCTGGAGCATCGCGGGCGGACGCGGGCCGCAGCCCGGCGATGCGGCGCCCGGCGCGTTCGTGTTCCGCCCGCAGTTGCACGAGCCGGGCGTCCGCACCGTGATGGGCCGCAGCTATGACCAGCCCGGCGAAGCGCAGGCGCGCGCGGTCCTGCACGACCTTGCGCGTTCGAGCGCCACGGGGCGGCACGTCGCGTTCCGGCTCGCCCGTCATTTCGTCGCCGACAATCCGCCGCCCGCGCTCACCGAGCGGCTCGCCCGCGCGTTCGATGCGAGCGGCGGCGATCTGCCGACCGTGTATCGCGCACTCGTCGATGCGCCGGACGCATGGTCGCCCGTCAGCCGCAAGTTCAAGACGCCGTGGGAATGGGCCGTGTCGTCGCTGCGCGGGCTCGGCTGGCGCGATGCGGGCGACCTGAAGGCCGCGCCGCTGCTGACGCAGCTCGGCCAGCCCGTATGGCGGCCCGGCTCGCCGGCCGGCTACGACGATGTCGCGGCGAGCTGGGCCGCGCCCGACGCGCTGGTGCGCCGTGTCGAGATTGCGCAGCGGCTCGCCGCGCGCACCGGCGACCGGCTCGACCCGCGCGCGCTCGGCAATACGCTGCTCGCCGGCTCAATGAGCGCGCCGACCGCGGCCGCGCTGGCGCATGCGGAAAGCGCGACCACGTCGCTCGCGCTGCTGCTCGTGTCGCCCGATTTTCAACGGAGATGACCATGACCTTGTCCCGCCGACACTTCCTGCGCGTCGCGGCCGCCGGCGCAGGCGCGATGCTCGTCGCGCCGCGCGTCGTGTTCGCGAACGTCGCGACCGAGCGGCGCTTCGTGTTCGTGATCCAGCGCGGCGCGGCCGACGGCCTGAACATCGTCGTCCCGTATGCGGAGCCGGCTTATGCGGGGCTGCGCGGCGCGCTGGCGATCGGCGCGTCGACGGCCACGCGGCTCGACGGCACGTTCGCGCTGCATCCGTCGCTCGCGCACACCGCGCAGCTGTATCGCGACGGGCAGGCGCTGTTCGTTCATGCGATCGCGTCGCCGTATCGCGACCGCTCGCATTTCGACGGCCAGAACGTGCTCGAGACCGGCGGCCGCGCGCCGTACCAGGTCAAGGACGGCTGGCTGAACCGGCTCGCGGGGATGCTGCCGGCGACGCGCGACAGCGCGATCGCGTTCGCGCCGACCGTGCCGCTCGCGCTGCGCGGCGGCGTGCAGGCTGCGTCGTATGCGCCGTCGGGCCTGCCCGCCGCACCGGACGACCTGCTGACGCGCGTGTCGTCGCTGTATGCCGCCGATGCGCAGCTCGCGCCGCTGTGGCAGGCCGCGATGGCCGCGCGCGGCCTTGCCGGAGACGCGCATGCGCGGCAGGATCCGGCCGGCGTCGGCAAGCTCGCCGCGACGTTTCTCGCGCGCGACGACGGCCCGCGCATCGCGATGATCGAGACCGGCGGCTGGGATACGCACAGCGCGCAGAACGCGCGGCTCGGCAACCAGCTGAAGGCGCTCGACACGATGCTCGCCGCGCTGCGCGACGGCCTCGGGCCCGCGTGGCGGCAGACCACGGTGCTGGTCGCCACCGAGTTCGGCCGCACCGCCGCCGCGAACGGCACGGACGGCACCGATCACGGGCAGGCGTCGGTCGCGATGCTGGCGGGCGGCGCCGTCGCGGGCGGGCGCGTCGTCGCCGACTGGCCGGGGCTGCGCCCGGGCGATCTGTACGAGGGGCGCGACCTGAAGCCGACCGCGTCGCTCGACGCGCTGATCGCGGGCGCCGCCGCCGAAAGCCTGCGGCTCGATCCCGGCCGCACCGCGTCCGTGCTGTTTGCCGACAGCGGCGCGCCGCGGCCGATGACGGGACTGATTCGCGACGCCGCATGAGCTCGCGCGTTGGTCCGCCGCTTTCACGACAGGGAGAACCCATGATGACGATCCGAACCGTTTCGCTTGCCGTACTGGTGGTGGCGAGCGCCGCGCTGATGTCCGCGTGCGTGGTCGAGCCCGTGCGGCCGCCGCAGCCGGCGCCGGTTGCCGAAGTGCCGCCCCCGCCGCCCGCGCCCGGCTATCGCTGGGCGAAAGGGCATTACCGATGGGCCGGCAATCACTGGGCCTGGGTGCCCGGGCACTGGGTGGCCGTGTATTGACCCGGCGGGGCGCACGTCGTGGAGCGCGTATCGAACCGGAATGCGCGTTTGCCAAAGCTTGCGGATTCCGCGGACGGGCGTGCCGGCGCGTGGGTCCGTGCCAAGCGAGCGCGACCGCGGGCGCGTGCCGCGGCAACGGCGGCTTCGGCGGGCTTGAAGTCGGGCGCCGATGAATCCCGGCGCGAGGCGTCGGCGCCCGCGCCCCGAGCGCTTACCACCCGATCCGGTGCTTCTCCTCGGTTTCGCGATGGCGCCAGTCGTCGTCCGCGTGCAGATACTGGCTCGTCGTCGTGAGCGATGCGTGCCCGAGGTTGTCGCGCACGAGCCGCAAATCGACGCGCCCGTCGGCCATATGCGAACCCGCGCTGTGGCGCAGCCAGTGCGCGGACGCCTGTTCGAGCACGCACGCCTGTTGCGCGCCGGCTTCGCCTTGCGCGCGCAGCCGCTGCGCAGCGAGCGCGAACACCTGCTTGACGATCCGGTGCAGCGCCGCGCGCGTGAGCGGCCTGCGCGTGCGGCCGACCGGCAGCACGAGCGGCGTGTCCTCGCCGTCGGTCGGCAGCGCGGCGAGACCGTGCGCGCGGCGGTAGCGCGCGAGTTCGGCCATCATCTCGTCGGTGGCCGGCACGAGGCGCTGCCGGCCGCCTTTGCCCGTCACGTCGAGCCACCAGCGTTCGCGCCCGGTCACGTCGCGCCGGCAGAAGAACCGGCCCATCGTCGTGTCGGCCGCTTCGCTGATGCGCAAGCCGCCGAGATACAGCAGCGTGAACAGCCAGCGCGCGCGGTCCGCGTGCATGCACGCGCGCGCATCGTCGCGCGGCATCGCGGCGATCGCGTCCTTCACCGACTGCCACAGCGGCGCGCCGAGATGGCGCGTGACGCGCGGCGCGGGTCGGCGCTGTCGCTGCCGCGACAGCGCGAGCGGATTGCCGGCCAGATAGCCGGCCTGCACGAGCCACGAGAACATCACGTTCAGGATCACCATCGCCTGCCGCTGGCTGGCCGCCGACAGCGGTCCGTAGAACGGCCGCCAGCGCGGATCGCCGCGCGGATGCTTGCGGCCGCCGTTCGCGCACCACAGCTCGGCGGGCGCAGGCGCGAGCAGGAACTGCCGGTAGACGAGGAGATCCTCGTGCGTGAGCGACGACAGCGGCTTGCCGCATCCGATCAGCGCCCATAACAGCAGGCGCTCGGCTTCCTTGCGATAGTTCTGGAACGTGGTCGGCGTATCGACGAAGCGCGCGAGCCACGCGCGCACCGCGTCGAGATCGTTGCGCGCGGCGATCTGCGCGTGCGCGCCTGTTGCGCGGTTCGTGCCGGCGCGCCCGTCGAGCGCGGCCGGCACGATCAGCGTATCGATCGGCAGCGGGCGCAGCACGGCGTCGGATGGAGCGGGTGGCAGCATGCGGGACAGGGACGCGGCGGGCGTCGCGGCCGGTCGAGGTCGTCGACCGCCGGGCCGGCGGCGTCGCGCGATGAAACGTATCGGGACGGAAGCGCCGATGGTACACGATGGGTCCGGGGCTGGCGACCCGCGATGCGCCGGCGGCGCGGCGATGCGTGCCGCGGCGATCGACGGGCGCGCCGGATGTCGCGCGCGCGTCGAAGCGGCCGCCTGCGATTCGCTATCCGAGCGACAGCACGCTGTTCAGCAGCGTGCGCACCAGCGTCGCCTGCCGCGTGACGCCGGTCTTCGAAAAGATCGCGCGCAGGTGCGAGCGCGCGGTGTTCTTGCTGATCGCGAGCGCGTCGGCCGCTTCCTCGAGCGTCTGCCCGTTGACGAGCGCGAGGGCCAGCGTGGTTTCGGCCGGCGTGAGATCGAACAGCTTGCGCACGATGTCGTGCGACGCCTGCGACTTGCGTTCGGGGTCGCGGATGAAGATCGCGCACGCCGGCCGGCGCGGATTGTCCTCGGACCATTCGCTGAGCGGGACCGTGCGGATCAGCACGCCGAGCGGCGGCTTGCCGGACGGGCGCGGCACCGCGATCGCCTGCGCGACAGACGCCGTGTCGCCCGCATGCTCCGCCAGCACCTGCCGGATCAGCTTCTGCAGCTTGCGGTCCTCGAGCGGATACGATGCTTCGAGCGTGCCGGCGCGCACGCGCAGGCCGTCGCATTCGGCGAAGATCTCGTCCGCGACGGTGTTGGTCTTCATGATCGCGCCGCGCTCGTCGAGAATGGCGGTGGCGACGAGCATGCGATCGATCGTGCTCGCATACAGCGTGCGCTCCGATTCGACCATCCCGAACTTCGCATGCAGCCGCACCGCGCGCTTCAGGTGCGGCAGCAGCGCGTTGCACACGGCCTTGTCGCGCGTCGAGAACGGCCGCGCCTGATGCGAGCGGCACACGCGGAAGCGGCATTCGATGCCGTCCGGCGTGCGCAGGTCGGCGCCCATCAGGAAGCCGACGTCGAACGGTTCGAGAAATTCGCGATACATCGCGCTGCTGCGCCAGACGCCGATGCCGAGCAGTTCGTCGACGGTGACGACGCGATCGCTTGGCAGGTTCACGAACGGATCGAGCGCGTAATAGTAGCTGTTGTACGACGCGACGCCCGGCAGCGGCTCGCCGTGCGCGGACGCGTTGATCATCAGCCCCGCGTGGCCGCTGGCCGGCCAGCGCAGGATCATCGTCACGTAGTTGGCTTCCATGTGCACGCGGATCTGCTCCAGCGCGCCGCCCCACGGCACGTCTTCCAGCGGGCCTTCGTAGATTTTCGCGAGCAGCGCGTCGAACTGCTCGAGCGTCAGCATCGAGTGGGCAAGGTGCGGGGGCGCCGTGGTCATTCGGGTTGTCTCCTGTTGCCGCTGCCGGGTCGCGGTGCGCCGGGCATGCGGATGCGCATGCGCGTCCGGACCGCCGGCGGCGGTGCGCGCACCCGCACCGGCGTACGGTAGCGTGCCGACGCGCGCCGGACATCCTGCGAATGAGGGTGGCGGCGCGTTTTCTGTAAGCTGTTTGTGAACTTTCGCGGCGAGCAGTCCGTCTAATCGCCCCGCCCACGCTTCCGAAGGAACCCCAGATGATTCGCAAGACCCGAACGCTGCTCGGCGCCGCCGCCATTGCCGGCGGTGCGCTGCTGGCAGGATGCCAGACCGACGCGGCCGCGACCGACGCGCACGCGGCTCGTCCGTCCGATGCCGGGCCCGTGACGAAGACCGTCTACGTCGCGCCGCAGCCGGTGCGCTGCACGGGCGTCGCGCCGATGGCGTGCATGCAGGTGCGCAGCAGCCCGAACGAACCGTGGAGCCTCTGGTACGCGGGCATCGAAGGTTTCGCGTACCAGCCGGGCTACCAGTACACGCTCGAAATCGACGAATACCGCGTTGCGCAGCCGCCGGCCGACGGTTCGTCGATCCGCTGGGTGCTCAAGCGCGTCGTCGAGCGCCGCCCGGCGAACTGACGGGCGGGCGCGGCTACGCGGACGGTTGCGACACCGCCGGGTGCGCCGGCGCCGCCGTATCGATGCGCCGGAACACCAGCGACGACAGCAGCGTGACCGCGCCCATGCAGACGAACGACAGCATGAAGCCGCTCGCCGTCGATCCGCACAGCGCGGCGAACAGGTTGATCAGGCCGCCGCCGATCGACACGCCGAGGCCCATCGCGAGCATCTGCATCATCGTGAACAGGCTGTTGCCGCTCGCGGCATCGGCATGCGACAGGCCCTTGAGCGTCACGCTGTTCATCGCGGCGAACTGCATCGAATTGGCCGCGCCGAACACCACCAGCAACGCGATTTCCAGCGCCGGCGCGGGCCGCGCCGACACCAGCGCGAACCCCGCGATCGCGCCGCCGACGATCCCCGTATTCACGACCAGAAACGCCGCATAGCCGAAGCGCTTCACGAGCGGCGCGATCCAGCGCTTCGCGATCACGCCCGCGATCGCGGCCGGCAGCATCATCAGCCCCGATTGCAGCGGCGTATAGCCGAGCTGCACCTGCATCAGCAGCGGCAGCATGAACGGCAGCGCGCTCGTGCCGATCCGGCACAGCAGGTTGCCGAGCAGCCCCGAACCGAAGTTCGGCTCGCGGAACAGCCCGAGCCGGAACAGCGGCTGCGCGCGGCGCCGCGCGTGCGGCAGGTAGGCGAGCGCGCTCGCCAGCCCGACGGCGGCCAGCCCGGCCGACCACGCGCCGCGATGCGCGGGCATCGGCGGGTCGATCGCGAGCGACAGCGCGGCCATCGCGACCGACAGCAGCGCACAGCCGACGAAGTCGAAGCGCGGCGGCTGCGTCGCCTGGTCGTGCGGCAGGTAGCGCTGCACCGCGACGAGGCCGATCGCGCCGACCGGCACGTTGACGATGAATACCCAATGCCACGAGATCGCCTGCGTAAGCCAGCCGCCGAGCGTCGGCCCGACGATCGGCCCGAGCTGCGCGGCGATCGACACGAACGCGAGCGCCGACACGTACTGTTCGCCCGGCACGCGGCGCAGCACGGCGAGCCGCCCGATCGGCAGCAGCATCGAGCCGCCGATGCCCTGTATCGCGCGCGCGGCCACCAGCTGGCCGAGCGTATGCGACGCCGCGCAGCCCACCGACGCGAGCACGAACACGAGGATCGCGAGCGAGAACACGCGGCGCGTGCCGAAGCGGTCGGCGAGCCAGCCCGAAGCCGGCGTGAGCATCGCCATCGTCAGCGTATAGACCACCACGACAGGCTGCATCGCGAGCGGCGACGCATGCAGCGCTTGCGCGATGGATGGCAGCGCAGTGTTGACGATCGTCGTGTCGAGCGACTGCATGAAGAACGCAGCGGCGACGATCCAGAGCAGCGCGGAGTGTGAGGATTCCCGGGACATGACGAATTCGTGGTGCGACGGCCGGACCGGCGGCGAGGCGCTTGCGGCGGCCGGCCGATCCTTCAAGCGCTCGATGGTACCGATTCCGCCGGTCATCGGGAAGCTGCCTTAAGACGTTGACTGTCATCGGTAATGCCGATGACAATGCGGGATGCTCAATCCCGTCTGGCTCAGGACGTTCGCGACCGTCACCAACTGCCGCAGCTTCACCGAAGCGGGGCGGCAGCTCGGGCTCAACCAGTCGAGCGTCAGCGAACACATCCGTCGTCTCGAGGAGAGCGTCGGCCGGCGGCTGTTCGTCCGCGACACGCATTCGATCGCGATGACGGCCGACGGCGAGGCGCTGCTCGTGCATGCGAACGTGATCCTGCAGGCGCTGAACCGCGCCGAATCGCAGTTCCGCAAGCCGCGCCTGAAAGGGCGCGTCAGGCTCGGCGCGCCGGACGACCTCGCGCTCGTCGCGCTGCCGGACGTGCTCGCCGGGTTCCGCGCCGCGCACCCCGACGTCGCGCTGGAAATCACGACCGGCATGACGAGCCGGCTCTATGAACTGCTGGACGCGGGCGCGCTCGACCTGATGATCGGCAAGCGGCGGCTCGGCGAGCGGCGCGGCACGCCGCTGCTGCGCGCACGGCTCGAATGGGTCGCGCGGCCCGGCACCGTGGTCGACCTGGAGCGGCCGCTGCCGCTGGTGCTGGTGGCCGAGCCGAGCGTCACGCGTGCGGTCGTGCTGAACGCGCTCGCGGAAAAAGGCATCGGCTGGGAGGTCGTCTGTTCGAGCAGCAGCCAGCCCGGCTGCATCGCGGCGGCGCGCGCGGGGCTCGGGCTTACCGCGACGTCGCACGCCCTGTCGACGCGCGGCCTGGCACCGCTCGTGAATGGCGACGCGCTGCCGGCGCTGCCCGATATCGAATTCATCGCGCTGGCCGCGAAGCGGCTCAGCCAGCCGGCCGGCACGCTGCTCGAACTGCTCGAGGCAAGCGACCTGCGCGCGCCGGGCACGGCCGCCGCGTGACGCGTACCGCCGCGCGCGCGGCCGGCCTGCGTCACGCGGCGCGCTTCTGCGAAATCACGAGCAGCGCGCCGTTCCTGTCCTCCAGCACCGCGCGGTATTCGTGCGGGCCGGCCTGCACCGGCACGCGCACCGACGCGCCGGCCTTCACGACCCGCTCCATCGCCGCGTAGAGGTCGTCGTCCTCGTCGACGCGCAGCGTCAGCGCCGCGCGCTCGACGATCTGCTCGTCGCCCGCGACCAGCGCGATCGTCAGCGGGCCGCCGTCGAGCGCGCAGTAGCGGTCGCCGTCGCGAAACTTCACGCCGAGGCCCAGGCCGTCGACGAACAGCGGCAATGCCGTGTCGATGTCGTCGACCGGATACAGCAGCATCGATACCTTCATTTGCGTCTCTCCCTTGTCGTGGTGCGCGACACGCAACGCGCCGCCGTTCGATGCTAGCGCGGCGGGTGCGGTGCCACGCAGTCCGATCGGATGACGGTGAAAGCCCTCTGTCCCCGCGCGCACGCCGTTACTCCAAACAGACGATGCCCGCGCCGGCCCGCACGCCGACACTTCCATCCGTGGACCGTCGCTGCTCGTCCGTATCGTGCGGACGGCCTGCGCGACCCCGACTCGTCCAACATACATGGAGACGCACGCAATGAAGTTTTCCCTCATCTACGAAGCCCAGACCACCGACGCGTCGCGCGAGGGCGACCATCGGGTGTTCAAGGAAACGGTCGAGCAGGCGCTGCTCGCCGAGCAGGTCGGGTTCGACACGATCTGGTGCGTCGAGCACACGTCGCTGACCAACTATGCGCACATGAGCGCGCCGGAAACCTTCCTCGCGTACCTGGCCGGCCGCACCACGCGCATCGGGCTGGGCCACGGCGTCGTGTGCCTGCCGCCGGCGATGAACCATCCGATCAAGGTCGCCGAGCGCGTCGCGCTGCTCGACATCCTGTCGGGCGGCCGCGTGCATTTCGGAGTCGGCAAGGGCGGCAGCCAGCAGGAAGCGGGCGCGTTCGGCTACGACCTCAACGAACTGCAGCCGATGATCGACGAATCGATGTACCTCGTGCCGAAGATGTTCGTGCAGGACGAGATCGAGCACGACGGCACCTACATCAAGATTCCGAAGCGCCCGATCCATCCGAAGCCGCTGCAGGATCCGCATCCGCCGATGTATCTCGCGTGCACGAACACCGACGCGCTGCTGCGCGCGGGCCAGCGCGGGCTGGGCGCGCTGGTGCTCGGCTTCGGCGGCCCGGACGAAGTCGCGAAGAAGAACGCGGTTTATCGCGAGGCGTGGGCGAACCGCAAGCCGGAAGACCAGGTCGGCTTCCGCCCGACGCAGCACCTGGCGGCACTGTGCCCGACGGTCGTGATGGCCGACGGCCAGAAGGCCCGCAAGATCGGCATCCGCGGCCAGCGCTACTTCATGGAGTCGCTTGCCTACTGGTACACGGGCGGCGAGCGTCCGGACCCGGACAAGTGGGGCGACGACCTCGTGCAGGCCGACACCGGCGAGATGGTGATCCGCTCGCGCTTCGCGTCGGAGGAGGTGGTCGTGAACTTCGCCGATCCGGCGCTCGCGATGATGAACCCTAACCACGCGTACGGCACGGTCGACGACTGCATCGGCTATGTCGGCCGCCTGCAGGAAGCAGGCGTCGACGAAGTGCTGTTCCTGTGCCAGATGGGCACGGTGCCGCACGACGCGCAGATGGAGACGATCCGCAACATCGGCGAGCACGTGATTCCGTTCTTCAACAAGGTGAAGGAGCGCGCCTGCGCGTGACGCGGCGCGGGCTGGCCCGATCAATTGAAAAAGGCCGGGGTGGGTGCTGAAGCGCCGACGCCGGATCGACCACTTTGTGTGGGACCGGAGTAGGCGCTAAAGCGCCAACTCCGGATCGACAACCTTGTATGGGACCGGAGTAGGCGCTGAAGCGCCAACTCCGGATCGACCACCTTGTGTGGGACCGGAGTAGGCGCTAAAGCGCCAACTCCGGATCGACAGGAGACACACGTGCATCGCGACAACGATTCCAACGCACTCGCCGCCACGCTGATCGCCCGCGCCGAGGCGCTCGCGCCGACACTCGCCGGCCGCGCCGCGCAGGCCGAAGCGCAGGGCCGCATTCCGGCCGAAACGATCGCCGACATGCAGGCCGCCGGCTTCTTCAAGGTGCTGCAGCCGAAACGCTACGGCGGCCACGAACTCGATCCGCAGACGTTCTTCGACATCCAGATGGCGCTCGCGCTCGGCTGCATGTCGACCGCGTGGGTGTATGGCGTCGTCGGCGTGCATAACTGGCAGCTCGCGCTGTTCGACGAGCGCGCGCAACAGGATGTATGGGGCAAGGACCCGGCGACGCTGATCGCGTCGACCTACATGCCGGTCGGCCGCGTGACGCCGGTCGACGGCGGCTTCCGGCTGTCCGGGCACTGGAAGTTCTCGAGCGGCAGCGAACTGTGCGAATGGGTGTTCCTCGGCGCGCTGGTGCCGCCCGCCGAGGCCGGCCAGCCGCCCGAATACCGCACCTTCCTGCTGCCGAAATCCGATTACCGGATCGAGCAGGACTGGGACGTGCTCGGCCTGCGCGCGACCGGCAGCCACGACATCGTCGTCGACGACGCGTTCGTGCCCGCGTACCGCACCCACAAGGCGATCGACGGGATGATGGGCACCAGCCCCGGCCTCGCGGTCAACGACGCACCGCTGTTCAAGCTGCCGTTCGCGCAGATCTTCGTGCGCGCGGTCTGCACGTCGTGCATCGGCGCGCTGCAGGGCGCGCTCGACGATTTCACGTCGTATGCGGCGACGCGCGTGTCCGCGAACAGCGGCGCGAAGACGAGCGACGATCCGGGCGCGCAGAACGCGTGCGCGAACGCGGCGGTCGCGATCGACGAGATGAAGCTGCTGCTCAGGCGCAATTTCGCGGAACTGATGGCGTCGGTGACCGGCGGCCCGGCCGTGTCGATCGAGCGCCGCGTGCATTTCCGCTACCAGTCCGCGCAGGTCGCCGAGCGCTGCGCGCAGGCCGCGAACGCGCTGCTGCGCTATGCGGGCGGCAACGGCATCTATCACCGCAATCCGCTCGTGCGCCGCTTCCTCGACCTGCACGCGGCGCGCGCGCACTACGCGAACAACGTCGACCGCTTCGGCCAGAACCTCGGCGCCGTGATGCTCGGCCGCGAAAACACCGACTACTTCATCTGACGAGGCCGCGATGAACGACACGCAAGCACGGCAATACGTGTTCGACGTCGTGGTCGTCGGCTCGGGCGCGGGCGCGCTGCTCGCCGCGTGCCGCGCGGCCGATCGCGGCCTGTCCGTCGTCGTGATCGAGAAGACCGGGCTGTACGGCGGCACGTCGGCCATCTCGGGCGGCGGCATCTGGGTGCCGTGCAACCACCATATCGCCGAGCTCGGCGCGACCGACTCGCGCGAGGCGGCGCGCCGCTATCTCGATGCGTGCACGGCCGGCGCATCGTCGGCCGACAAGCTCGATGCCTATCTCGACCACGCGCCGCAGATGCTGCGCTGGCTCGAAGCGAACACGCCGGTGCGCTACCAGGCGCTGCCGAAGTACGCGGACTACTTCCAGAAGCTGCCGGGCGCGATGCCGGGCTATCGCGCACTCGATCCGCTGCCGTTCGACGGCGCGCGGCTCGGCGACGAATTCGAGCGGCTGCGGCCGCCGTCGCCCGGCACGCTGATCGGCGGACGCGTCGCGGTGACGTCGAAGGAAGCGCACACGCTGTTCTCGCGCGGGCCGGGCTTCATGAAGCTCGCGCTCGGCCAGTTCGGCCGCTACTGGCTCGATGTCCGGATGCGCCGCCGCACGCGCCGCGACCGGCGCCTGACGCTCGGCAACGCGCTGGTCGGCGGCCTGCGCCGCGCGCTGCTCGATCGCAACGTGCCGGTCTGGCTCGATGCGCCGATGCGCGAACTGATCGAGACCGACGGTCGCGTGACGGGCGTGCGCGCGCAGCGTCTCGGCCAGCTCGTGACGCTCGTCGCGCGGCGCGGTGTGATCCTCGCGGCGGGCGGCTTCGAGCGCAACCAGCCGATGCGCGAGCGCTACCTGCCGCAGCCGACGCGCACGGAATGGAGCGCGACGCCGCCGGCCAACACCGGCGACGCGATCGCCGAAGGGCACCGGCTCGGCGGGGCGCTCGCGCTGATGGAACACGTGTGGGGCGCACCGACGGTCGGCGTCGCGGGCGAGGAAAAGCAGCGCGCGCTGTTCGTCGAGCGCAACCTGCCGGGCTGCGTGATCGTCAACGGCCAGGGCCGGCGCTTCGTCAACGAGGCGGCGCCGTATTCCGAATTTGTGCCGGCGATGTATCGCGACCATGCACGCACCGGGGCGAGCGTGCCCGCGTGGATGGTGTTCGACGCGCGTTTTCGCCGCAGCTATCCGTGCGGGCCGATCATGCCCGCCTCGATGATGCCGGACGCACGAATCCCCGCGGCGTTTCGCGACGTGCTCGTGAAGGCCGACACGATCGATGCGCTCGCCGCGCGGATCGGCGTCGACGCGGCCGGCTTGCACGACACGCTGCGCGACATGGCGCGCTACGCGGCGACCGGCATCGACGAAGCCTTCGGCAAGGGCGACAACGCATTCGACACGTACTACGGCGATCCGCGCAACCAGCCGAACCCGTGCCTCGGGCCGATCGACGAGGCGCCGTTCTACGCGGTGCGGATCGACGCGGGCGACATCGGCACGAAGGGCGGGCTCGTCACCGACGCGCAGGCCCGCGTGCTGCGCGCGGACGGCGTGCCGATCGACGGTCTTTACGCGATCGGCAACACGAGCGCGTCGATGATGGGCGCGAGCTACCCCGGTGCGGGCTCGACGCTCGGTCCGGCGATGACCTTCGGGTTCATCGCCGCCGACCACCTGGCCGCACCGGCGGACGACGCCGGCGGCCGGCCGCGCCGGCCATCCACGACTGAACTTGACGGAGTCCAATGATGAGCGATCTCACCACCCATCCGCTGCGCACCGACATGCTGCTCGCGATGCGCCGCCTCGCGCGCTCCGTCACGGTCATCAGCAGCGCGCACGACGGTCGCCGCTACTCGATGTCCGCGACGGCGGTCGACTCGCTGTCGACCGATCCGCCTTCGTTGCTGATCTGCATCAACCGCAGCGCGTCGCTGCACCCGCCGCTCGATGCGGGCGCCGGCTTCTGCGTGAACGTGCTGTCGGCCCGCCACGAAGGCATCGCGATCGACTGCAGCGGTCGCCTGAAGGGCGAAGCGCGCTTCACGACCGGCGACTGGCAGGCCTCGTCGCTCGGCGTGCCGTATCTGCGCGATGCGCAGGCGAGCTTCGTCTGCGAGCAGGACGGTCGCTTCGAATACGGCACGCACACGGTGTTCATCGGGCGCATCCGCGAGGTGCTGATGAGCGGCGACGTCGATCCGCTCGTCTATCTCGACGGCGCGTATACGACGCCCGGCGCGCCCGCGAATCGTGCGGCCGCATGACGCGCGTTTTCCTGCATCAGCAAGAGACGATCATGATCTGCAAACCGAACGGTAAAACCGCGCCCGTCGCCGGCGCGTGCATCGCGTCCATGCCGCCGCCCGTGTGCCGCGTAACGCACGATGCCCGCATGCCGAGCGTGCGCGACGTCGTGCGCGCGCTCGGCGGCGCAGCCGCGAACGTGCTGAACGCATTCGCATGCGTTGCGCCGGCGCTGGCATCGAACCGGGCGCACTTCGCATGCGGCGCGGCCGGCGGGACCGACGGCGACCGGCGCGTGGTCGGCATTGCATGAGGAGCCGGCCATGAGCGATTCGCGCTTTCACCGCCTGACCGTCGCCGAAGTGATCGCCGAAAGCGACGACGCGTGCTCGTTCGTCTTCGACGTGCCGGCCGCGTTGCGCGACGCGTTCGCGTACCGCCCCGGGCAGTTCCTGACCGTGAACGTGCCGTGCGCCGAGGCGGCCGTCGCGCGCTGCTATTCGCTGTCGAGCGCGCCCGGCATCGACGCCGCGCCGAAGATCACCGTCAAGCGCGTGCGCGACGGCCGCGCGTCGAACTGGCTATGCGACCGCGTGCGGGCGGGCGATGCGCTCGACGTGCTCGCGCCGGCCGGCGTGTTCACGCCTCACACGCTCGACGGCGACCTGCTGCTGTTCGCGGGCGGCAGCGGCATCACGCCGGTGCTGTCGATCCTCAAGTCGGCGCTGGTGCACGGGCGCGGGATGCTGACGCTGATCTACGCGAACCGCGACGAGCGCTCGGTGATCTTTCGCGACGAACTGCAGCAGCTCACCCAGCGTCATCCGGGCCGGCTGCGCGTGATCCACTGGCTCGACAGCGTGCAGGGCATCCCGCAGCAGCGGCATCTCGAAGAACTCGCGCGGCCGTTCAGCCAGCAGGAGACGTTCATCTGCGGGCCGGCGCTGTTCATGGAAAACGCGCTCGCCGCGATGCTCGGCCTCGGCCTGCCGCGTGCGCGCGTGCATGTCGAGCGCTTCGCATCGCTGCCCGATGCGCCCGCGCAGGCCGGGCCCGCGGCGGCCGCGTCCGGCGACGGCGCGGCGATCGAGACGGTGCTCGACGGCGCGGCGTTCGCGTTCGACAGCGCGCCCGGCGAGACGCTGCTCGACGCGATGCTGCGCGCGGGGCTGCCGGCGCCGAATTCCTGCCGGATGGGGCAGTGCGGCGCGTGCATGTGCCGGGTCGAGCGCGGCGAGGTCGCGCTCGACGGCAATCACGTGCTCGACGACGACGAGATCGCCGCCGGCTGGACGCTGGCCTGTTGTGCGCGACCCGCGAGCGCTGCGCTGCGCGTGGTGTTTCCCGATTGAGCCGTGCCGCGCCGGCGGCGCGTACGACCTTCCTGTTTCGACGATGCATACGACGATGGACAACGAAATCCTGACCACGCCCGCGCTGATCGCGCGGGCCGCCGCGCGCCACGGCGCGCATCCGGCGATCGAGTCGGAGCACGGCCGGCTGACCTACGCGGAACTCGATGCTGCGCGGCTCGACGCGGCGCGCGCGCTGCTCGCGAGCGGCATCGACGCCGGCGACCGGGTCGCGATCTGGGCGCCGAACCTGCCGCAGTGGATCGTCGCGACGCTCGCGATCCACACCGTCGGCGCGATCCTCGTACCGATCAATACGCGCATGAAGGGGATCGAGGTCGGCGGCATCCTGCAGGACAGCGGCGCACGGCTGCTGTTCTGCTGCGGCACCTTCCTCGGCGAATCCTATCCGGCGATGCTCGCGCCGCATCGGCCGGCCACGCTCGAACGCGTGATCGTATTCGACGGCGAGCCGCCGGCCGGCGCACACGACGCCACCTGGAACACGTTTCTCGCGCGCGGCGCGGCGATTCCGCTCGACGCGGTGCGTGCGCGCGAAGCGCAGGTGACGCCCGATAGCGTGATGGACCTGATGTTCACGTCGGGCACGACCGGCCGCCCGAAGGGCGTGATGACCGCGCACGGCCAGAACCTGCGCGCCGCACAGGCGTGGGCGGAAATCGCCGGCGTACGCCAGGACGATCGCTACCTGATCGTCAATCCGTTCTTTCACACGTTCGGCTACAAGGCCGGCTGGCTGGCCGCGCTGTCGAGCGGCGCGACCGTGCTGCCGCACCTCGTGTTCCAGCCGGCCGACGTGCTGCGACGCGTCGCGGACGACCGCGTGTCGGTGCTGCCCGGCCCGCCGACGCTGTACTACGCGCTGCTCGACGCGCCCGATCGCGCGACGCGCGACCTGTCGTCACTGCGGATCGCGGTGACGGGCGCAGCCGCGATCGCGCCGAGCCTGATCGAGCGGATGCGTGCGGAGCTCGGCTTCGAGACGGTGCTGACCGGCTACGGGCTGACGGAGTCGTGCGGCTTCGCGACCCTGTGCCGTCAGGGCGACGACGCGCAGACGGTCGCGCTGACGTCGGGCCGCCCGATGCCGGGCGTCGAGCTGCGCATCGCGGGACCGGACGGCGCGGCGCTCGGGCCGGACCAGACCGGCGAGATCTGGGTGCGCGGCTACAACGTGATGCGCGGCTATTTCGGCCAGCCGGACGCGACGCGCGAAACCGTCGACGCGGACGGCTGGTTGCATACCGGCGATCTCGGCTGCGTCGACGCGAACGGCAACCTGAAGATCACCGACCGGATCAAGGACATGTTCATCGTCGGCGGCTTCAACTGCTATCCGGCCGAGATCGAGCGGCTGCTCGCCGCGCATCCGGCGATCGCGCAGGTCGCGCTGGTCGGCGTGCCCGATGCGCGGCTCGGCGAAGTCGGGCACGCATACGTCGTGCTGCGGTCGGGCGCACACGCGGACGCCGACGAACTGAACGACTGGGCGCGCCGCAACATGGCGAACTACAAGGTGCCGCGGCACTTCACCTTCGTCGAGCAATTGCCGACGAGCGCGGCCGGCAAGGTGCTGAAGTACCGGCTGCGCGCCGATACCGAAGCGGCGGCCTGAGCGTTGCCGCGCCACTTCAACGGATGAACGCATGAACGACAACGGATTTCCGCAGGGCGCGGTGCTGGTGTTCGGCGGCAGCGGCGGGATCGGGCAGGGCGTCGCGCTCGAATTCGCGCGCGCCGGCGTGCCGGTCGCGCTTGGCTATCGGAGCAAGGCTGACGTGGCCGAGCGTGTGGCGCGCGATATCCGCGGCGAAGGCGTCGCGGCGAGCACGCATCGCGTCGACGTGACCGACCCCGCCCAGCTCGACGCGGCGCTCGCGGCCGCGATCGATGCACACGGCCGCGTGCATACGGTCGTGTGGGCGGCCGGCCCGCTCGCGAACCAGCGCCATATCGGCGACATGACGCGCGACGACTGGCGCCGCGCGATCGAGGTCGAGACGATCGGCTTCTTCGGCGCGGCGAAGGCGGTGCTGCCGCATTTCCGCGCGTCGGGCGGCGGCTCGTTCGTGACGCTCGGCTCGGCCGGCCATCTGCGCTGGCCCGATCGCGACGGCTTGTCGGTCGCGCCGAAGGCGGCGAACGAGGCGCTGGTCAAGGGGCTCGCGCGCGAGGAAGGCCGCTACAACATTCGCGCGAACTCGGTCCTGGTGGGCGTGATCGAGGCGGGGATGTTCCCGGTGCTGCTCGAACAGGGGCAGTTCGACCAGGCATGGATCGACGAAACGCAGAAGATGCTCGCGCTCAAGCGCTGGGGGAAGGCGCATGACGTCGGCCGCGCGGCGGTGTTTCTGGCGTCGGACCGGGCCGGTTACATCACGGGGCAGCAGTTGAATGTGTCGGGCGGCTACGGGCTGTAGCGACGGTTGACATCATGACGTCGTGACGTCATGATGTCTCCCATGAAACCTGAATCCGACACCGCGCCGCTCTATACGAAAGTCGAGGCCGCGCTGGCCGCCGAAATCTCCAGCTCCGCGCTGCCGCCGGGCAGCCAGCTTCCGGCCGAGGAGCGCCTGATCGAGCGCTTCGGCGTCAGCCGGACGACCGTGCGCAAGGCGGTCGAAAATCTCGTTGCGCGCGGTCTCGTCGAGATCCGGCGCGGCAAGGGCACCTTCGTCGCGGAGCCGAAGATCACGCAGGAATTGACGGAGCTGACCGGCTTCGTCGAGGACATGCACGCGCTCGGGCGTACCCCGACCGCGCGGCTCGTCGACCAGCGGATCGTCACGGCCGATGCCGCGGTCGCGCGGCAACTGGCGCTGCCGCCCGGCACCGACGTGATGCGGATCCGGCGCGTGCGCCTGGCCGACGGCGTCGCGGTGTCGTTCGACGAAACCTACCTGCCGCGCGAACTCGGCGAGCAGATCGTCGCGCACGATCTGGAGGTCGAGCCGATCTTCTCGTTGCTCGAGGAGCGCTACGACGTGCCGCTCGTCGATGCCGAATACCGCCTCGAGGCCGTCGCGGCGCCGCCGGAGGTTGCGCAGGCGCTCGCGATCGCGCCCGGCAGTCCGGTCTTCCTGATCGAGCGTACGTCGCACACGCACGCGCATCGGCCGATCGACTTCGAGAAGCTCTACTACCGCGGCGACCTGATTCGCTTCGTCACGCGACTGAGCCGGCGCGCCGGCGAGCGTTCGTAGCGGGCGCGCCGGCATGGAAGCGCTGTGGCTGTTCGTCGCCGCATTCGGCGCCAGCGCGCTCGGCGGCGTGCTCGGAATGGCGAGCGGGATTTTCGTCGTGCCGCTGCTGACGCTGCTGTTCGGCGTCGGCATCCAGACGTCGATCGGCGCGAGCATCGTGTCGGTGATCGCGTGCTCCTGCAGCAGCGCGGCGTCGTTCCTGAAGGGGCGTCTGATCAACGTCCGGCTCGCCATCGTGCTCGAAACGGCGACGACGCTCGGCGCGCTCACCGGCGTGCTGCTGATCGGCCGCGTGCCGGTGGCGTTCCTGTATGCGTTGTTTGCGGGCGTGCTCGCGGTGTCCGCGAAACAGATGCTGGCGCGGCGTCGCGACGCGAGCGCCGACGGCCCGACCGATGCCGCGAGCTGGGCAAGCGTGCTGCGCCTGCATGCGAGCTTTCCCGATCCGGCGTCGGGCCGGGAAGTTCGCTACCAGGTCGGGCGCGTGCCGTTCGGGATGGCGCTGATGTACGGCGCGGGCCTGATTTCCGCGCTGCTCGGCATCGGCTCGGGCGTGCTGAAGATCCCAGCGATGGATACGGCGCTGCGGCTGCCGATCAAGGTGTCGTCGGCCACGTCGAACTTCATGATCGGCGTGACGGCCGCGGCGAGCGCAGGCGCCTATTTCGTGCGCGGCGACATCGACATGCGCGTGGCCGGCCCGATCGCGCTCGGCTCGGTGATCGGTGCGATCGTCGGTGCGCGTCTGCTGATGCGCGTGCCGGCCGACAGGCTGCGGGTCTTTTTCGTCGTCGTGCTGCTGCTGCTCGCGATCGACATGCTCGCGACCGCGCTGGGCCTGCACGCACCGGGAGCCGCAGCATGACGCGCGCGGCCGGCGGCATTGAACGTCGCGAGCGGGCCGTCGCCGTGCTGCTCCGGGGCGGTACGGTATGCGCGTGCGTGCTGATCGCCGTCGGGATGCTGCTCGGCGCATGGCAGCCGGCGGCGGGCGCGAGCGAATTCGCGCGGAGCGGCGCGGCATTCGCGAAGGCCGGCGTCGGGCTGTTCATTCTCCTGCCGGTTGCGCGCGTCGTATTGCTGCTCGGCTGGTTCGTGTGCGAGCGCGATCGGACGTATGCGCTGCTTTCGCTGCTCGTGCTGGTGATTATCGCGGCGGGGGTGGTGGTCGGGATGCGGGGATAAGGTTCGGCGAAAGCCGCTCGTGCAGAAGGGCGGCATTGCGCTGGAACATCACCGGTAGCGCATGCGACATGCCTGCGCTCCTTCGGCTCGCGGCGACTGCTGCATTTCCCGGAACACTTCGCACAAACATTCCGGAAAACATGGAGCCGCGACGCTCGGCTTGACGCGCATCATCCGGCTTCGGTCGCGACATATGGATGCGCACACATCGGCCATCTTGATGCCTTCGCGGCGGCGAGCGTCCATCCGCACTTCCTTTGATCGGCCCGAGGTCACGTCGCTGCAACATTTTCGACGATGAACGTCGGCGCGCGCGATGCGTCGTCGAGACGCGCTTGCGCGCTTTGAATGCCGCCTGGCCTGGCCCGCACGGCTATCGCATCGCGCGCCTCCGATCCGCTCGACCCCGCGCTTTCGTCGACGCACATCGAATATCGATACGTTCCTGAAACATTTCCGCCGATTCCGGTCCGCATTCCGTGTGCCGGATCGCGGCAACGCTTGCCCCCATTCGCATTGCGCCCGATGGCACATCGCTTGCGATGAAGGCGATGCGTCCATGCAAACCATGTCAGGCCTGCGCGGCGATGCATGGGCGGCCGTCAACGCAGCGGAAAACGAAACAAACGGGGACCGGGTTCAGCGCGGTCGGCAGCCTGTCGCGAGGCACGTGCGAAGCGTGCCGTATCGGCAACGCGATCAGGCAACACGCGATCGATCCGTCGAATAGCAAGCGTGCTTGCGAAGTGCCATGTCGGGGACGTGCGATGCATCGCGACAGCGATCGCGTGCGGCATTCATGCGCGCCCGGCGCCTATCGGGGGAAACGCCCGTGAAAATCACAATGAACCAATGGGCAGTGCTGGGGGCGATGTTCGTGGTCAGCGCGCATGCGCAGGAGGTTTTCCTGCAAGGCGGCACGCAGGGCGCCGGCATCGGTGCGGCGATCAGCTTCAATTCGATGCTGGGCGCGCACGCGGACTTCAATGCGATCGATCTGTCGCACGACTTCTCGGTGGCCGGCAATCGCTATCAGGACGACGTGAAACTGCGGCAGGGCGGCCTGTATGCGGACATCTTTCCGTGGCGCGGCAGCGGCTTTCGCGCCACCGTCGGACTGCGCTTCAACGACGACGAGGTCACCGGCGTATCGGTGCCGACCAACGGCACCTACACGTTCGGCGGCAAGCGTTATCCGGCGCTGCCGGGAATGTACGCGACCGCGCAGGCGCGCTATCCGACCGTGATGCCGTATGTCGGGATCGGCTACGGGCATCGGCCTGCGTCGAAAGGCCTCGGGTTCGTCGCCGACCTCGGCGTCGCATACGGGATGCCGAGATGCTCGTATACGCTGTCGCCGGAACTGGCGGCCGCAGCCGGCCCGGTCAAGAGCCAGATCCTGGTGGCGAGCGGCCTCGATGAACTGAACAAGGTGATGTCGCGCTATCGGTGGTATCCGGTTTTGCAGATCGGGATTTCGTATCGGTTCTGAGGGGAACGGGGGAGCGTGGTTTGCACGCGGCGCGAGTCATGCGCCGGCGGCCGTTCAATGGTACGGCTGCGCGACGATCGATATCGGTTGTCGGCGCACAGCCTGTCGGGAATGGCTGGCGAGCGTTGTGGGACGCCGCGCGTTGGCGGTCGGCGGTTTACTCGAACGCGCTCGACGATCGTTGCGCGACGATCCGTACCGGGCGCCGCAAGTGGCGGTTGAGTTCGGGGATGGCCGACGCGGGCAGCGCGTACGTGCCGCCGACGCGCATGTCGGCGTGCGGAATCAGATGTCGGCCGTCGATGTTGAATTGCACGAACGCGTCGATATGCGGGTTGTCCCGTAGCGCGAACTGCATCGTTTCGTCCTGCAGCATATGCGTCGACGCGACGATGAAGATATCGCCTTCGATCGGCGGCAGCGCGCGATTTCCCGCGTGCGCAATCCATTCGAGGCCGGCCCGCGTGACAGCGGCGGTCAGCGAGATGCCGAACCATCCTTTGTCATGTTTCGCCAGTTCTTCGAGCCACCAGTCGTTCTGCCAGTCCTCGTAGCCCATCAGCATGCCGAGCAGCCGTTCGTAGTGCTCGTTCCATCCGCCCGACAGGCCCGCGCATCGATGGATCAGCTTGTCGGCTTCGATCCGCCATGCGTCGCCCGGCGGCGTATAGACGGCGTGGATCGTTTGATGCCGCGTTCCTTCGCCCGATACGTGCTCTTCGGCATGCAACTGTCCCATGGCGACGAAATGGTCGAAGCGACGTTTCAGCGCGACGTGGTCGGCGCGGGTCGTGAAATGCATGACGGCGAACTTCTTCCTGCCTTGCAGCAGCAGCGGCAACTCCCAGCCGGTATGAACGAGGTAGGGCGGGCCGCCGCGTGAGCCATTGTCCTTGTGCAGCGTGACGATCGCCGGGCCACTGTCGAAGTCGATCTGCATCGCCGCGCAGAGCGCTGCGGCATCGGGTGGCGCGAGCGTGTAGACGTTGTCGATCAACGGATCGTCGGCTGCGTCGATCGACAGGTTTTGCCGCAGCGTGTCGAGGTCACTCGTGACGAAACGCGTGGCGAGACAAGGGCTGAGGAGATCCGGGTCGAGCGCGTTCAGGACGAACGCGAAAGCGGTATCGGCGGTTTCTGTCATGGGCTCTCCGGAGGACGGGCGCGGATATTCTATGCCGGGAAGGCGATGGGGCGGCTGTCGATGCGTCGCGGCGCAAAGGCCGACTTCGGGGAGGGGGCCGGGGCTGCCCGCGCCGATGCGAAGGTGCCGCGCTGCCGGACGGCCAGCTTACGCCGCGGCAGGCGCACGTCTGCATTGCAACAGGCAGCAGTTCAACCTGTCCGGCGCCTCGAACGCCGGCGTTGGTCTGCGTCCGGTTGCGACGCTGGATGGCCGCCAGATGATGGCAATGCTTGCATTTCTTACACCCCTCGATATCATTGCTATCAATTCGAGTGGAGGTGAAACATGCCTGATCTTCTGGTGCGAAATGTAGACAAGGCCGTCATCCAGAGTCTGCGCGAGCAGGCCGCGGCGCATGGCCGCAGCGCCGAAGCGGAGCATCGGGCCATTCTGGCCGACGCGCTGCACCGCCCGAAACGCCGAAGCCTGGCCGAGGTGCTGGCAAGCATGCCGAACGTGGGCGAAGACGCCGATTTCGAGCGCCGGGACGATTCCGGCGAGGGGTCTCATGTATTTGGTTGACACGAACGTCATCAGCGAAACACGCAAGAAAACGCGCGCCAATGCCGGCGTGCTCTCGTTCTTCCGACAGGCGCGCGACAACAACGACCCGCTGTACCTGTCGATCGTGACGATTTCCGAGCTGCAGCGCGGCGTCGATCTCGTGCGCTTTCGCGGCGACGCGAAACAGGCGGCCCGGCTCGATGCATGGCTCGCGACGATCGTGCAGGACCATGCGCGCCATGTACTGACCGTCGACGCCGAAATCGCGCAGCTCTGGGGCCGCCTGCGCGTGCCGCAGCCCGACCACGCACTCGACAAGCTGATCGCCGCCACCGCGCTGATCCACGACCTGACGGTCGTCACCCGCAACGCCGGCGATTTCGCGCGAACCGGCGTGAAACTCCTGAACCCGTTCGACTGATGTCGTCTGCCGCGCCGCAACCCGGCGGCGGCAAGCTGCGCCCGTTACTCGTCCGTCCCCACCCGCGAATCCCGTCCCGCCGCGCTTTCGTGCGCCGGCGCGCTTTCCCGGTTCCCTGCCGCCTCTCGTCCCAACAGACGATGTGACGCCATCCCCGAGCGGCCAGAATCCTTTCACGAACAACGGATTCTGAACCAGGAGGAGGCCGACATGATCGATGTCCGTGCACTCGGCTATGTGGTCGTCGAGGCGACCCGCGTCGATGCGTGGCGCCGCTACGCACAGGACGTGCTGGGCATGCAGGCGCTCGACGCGCCCGACGGCGCGCTGTACCTGAAGATGGACGAGCGCGATTTTCGCTATCTGATCGTCCCCGGCACGACCGACCGCTATTTCGCGTCGGGCTGGGAACTGCCCGACGGCGCCGCGTTCGACGCCGCGCTGGCTGCGCTGCAACAGGCCGGCGTCGAGGCCGTGCGCGCCACGCGCGACGAGGCCGCGCTGCGCCGCGTGCAGGCGATGGCGTGGTGCACCGACCCGTCCGGCAACCGCCACGAGCTTTACTGGGGCGCGCGCTGCGACTTCCGCCGCTTCGCGTCGCCGCTGGGCGTGCCGCGTTTCGTCACCGGCGACATGGGGCTCGGCCACGCGGTGCTGCCCGCACCGCAGTTCGACGCGACCGACGCGTTCGTGCGCGGCGTGCTCGGCTTCGAGCTGTCCGACATCTACCGCGTGAAGTTCACGCCCGATCCGGCCGAACCGGAGAAGCGCATCCATTTCATGCACTGCCGCAACGCGCGCCATCACAGCCTCGCGCTGTTCGAGATGGCGGTGCCGTCCGGCTGCGTGCACGTGATGGCCGAGGTCGACTCGATGGACGAAGTGGGGCGCGCGCTCGATCGCGTCGCCGCGCACGACGTGAAGCTGTCCGCGACGCTCGGCCGGCACTGCAACGACCAGATGATTTCGTTCTACATGAAGACCCCCGGCGGCTTCGATCTCGAATACGGCTTCGGCGGGCTGACCGTCGACTGGTCGAAGCACGCGGTGTTCGAGGCCACCCAAGTGAGCCAGTGGGGCCACGACTTCAGCATCGGATACCGGTAAGCCAGCACGATGACGATGAAACCTCTCGACAAGACGATGTCCGCGCGCGACGTGGTCGCGCAGCTCGCCGACGGCATGACGATCGGCATCGGCGGATGGGGGCCGCGGCGCAAGCCGATGGCACTGGTGCGCGAGATCGCGCGCTCGAACCTGAAGGACCTGACGATCGTCGCGTACGGCGGCGCCGATGTCGGCCTGCTCTGTGCGGCGGGCAAGGTGCGCAAGGTGGTGTTCGGCTTCGTGTCGCTCGACGTGATTCCGCTCGAGCCGCATTTCCGCCGTGCCCGCGAGCAGGGCCGCGTCGACGTGCTCGAACTCGACGAAGGAATGCTGCAGCTCGGCCTGCGCGCGGCCGCCGCGCGCCTGCCGTTCCTGCCGACGCGCGCCGGGCTCGGCACCGCGCTGCTCGATCACGCGCCCGGGCTGCGCACGGTGAAATCGCCGTACGACGACGGCGAGACGCTGCTCGCAATGCCGGCGCTCGAACTCGACGTCGCGCTGCTGCACGTGAACGCGGCCGACCGGAAGGGCAACACGCGCATCGATGGCCCCGATCCGTTCTTCGACGCATGGATGGCGCGCGCCGCGCAACGCTGCTACGTGTCGGCGGAAACGCTCGACGCGTCGCTCGCGAGCGAAGACCTCGACGCCGCGAAACGCAATCCGTTCGAGCGCTCGCTCGTCACGGGCGTCGTGCACGCACCGGGCGGCGCGCACCCGACCTCGTGCGCGCCGGCCTACGGCTGGGACCTGCCGCACCTGCGCGCGTACTGCGCGAGCGCGGAAGACGATGCGAAAACCGCGGCGTACCTGCGCGACGTGGTCGGCCGCGACGAACGTCAGTACCTCGAAGGCGTCGGCGGGCTGTCGCACGTGACGACGCTGCCGTTGCCGATTCTGTAAAGGAGCGCCTGTGAGCGAATCTCTCGACCATTCCCTCGCGGAACTGATGATCGTCGCGGCCGCGCGACTCTGGCGCGACGACGGCGAAGTGCTGGCGACCGGCATCGGCACGGGCCCGCGGCTCGCGGCCGGCCTCGCGCGGCTCGCGTACAACGACGGGCTGATGCTGACCGACGGCGAGGCGTATCTCGTCGAGGAGCCGGTGCCGCTCGGCCCGCGCCCCGACGGCTATCGTGTGAAGGCGAGCGGCTGGATGACCTACGAACGCGTGTTCGACTGCCTGTGGCACGGCCGCCGCCATGCGCTCGTGATGCCCACGCAGATCGACCGCTTCGGCCAGGCGAACATCTCCTGGCTCGGCGACGACTACGCGCGTCCGAAGACGCAGCTGCTCGGCGCGCGCGGCTTCCCCGGCAACTCGACGAACCATGCGAACTCGTTCTTCGTCAGCGGCCACGGCAAGCGCACCTTCGTCGCCGGCGAAGTCGACATGGTGTGCACGGTCGGCTACAACCCGGCGCGACGCGTGCCGGGGATGAAGACCTTCGTCGACCTGCGCGGCATCGTCACCGATCTGTGCGTGATGGATTTCGGCGGGCCCGACCACGCGATCCGCGTGCGCTCGCTGCACCCGGGCGTCGGCTTCGACGAGGTGCAGGACGCGACCGGCTTCCCGCTCGTCGCGCATCCGGCGCTCGGCACGACGCCCGCGCCGAGCGCGGCAGAGCTGCGCATCGTGCGCGCACTCGATCCGCACAACCTGCGCGCGGCGATCGTGCGCGACAATCCGGCGCCGCGCCGGGGATGAGGTCCGACATGGAAGCGACCCCGATGACGTTCGGCGACGGTGTCGTCGACTACGCGGTCGAGGACGGCATCGCGACGATCACGATGAACCGCCCCGAATACCACAACGCGCAGAACTCGAAGATGACCTATGCGCTCGACGCGGCGTTCCGGCGCGCAGCGCACGACGACGCGGTGAAGGCGATCGTGCTCGCGGGCGCGGGCAAGCATTTCTCGGCGGGGCACGATATCGGCACGCCGGGTCGCGACATCCACGAGTCGTTCGAGCGCGCGTCGCTGTGGTACGACCACGTCGACAAGGAAGGCGGCGAGTTCCTGTATGCGCGCGAGCAGGAGGTGTACCTCGGCATGTGCCGCCGCTGGCGCGACCTGCCGAAGCCGACGATCGCGATGGTGCAGGGCGCATGCATCGCGGGCGGCCTGATGCTCGCGTGGGTGTGCGACCTGATCGTCGCGTCGGAGGATGCGTTCTTCGCGGATCCGGTCGTGCGGATGGGGATACCGGGCGTCGAGTATTTCGCGCATGCGTACGAGCTGAACCCGCGCATCGCGAAGGAATTCCTGTTTCTCGGCGAGCGGATGCCGGCCGAGCGCGCGTACCAGATGGGGATGGTCAACCGCGTGGTGCCGCGCGAGCGGCTGCGCGACGCGACCTATGCGATCGCCGCGAAGATCGCGACGATGCCGCGACTCGGGCTGACGCTGACGAAGCAGGCGCTGAATCACGTCGAAGAGCTGCAGGGCAAGCGCGCGGCGATGGACGCCGCGTTCGCGTGGCACCACTTCGCGCATGCGCATAACGAACTGGTCAGCGGCGATCGTCTCGGCGGCTACGACGCGCGCAGCATGGCCAGCTCGCAGCGCCAGCCGAACGGCGCGGAGCGCGGCGACCCGGCCGCACCGGCAGTGCCGTCCGCGCCCGCCGCCGTCAACGGAGCCGCGGCATGAGCACGACGCTTCATACGCCGCTGTGCGACCTGCTCGGCTGCCGCTATCCGGTCGTGCAGACCGCGATGGGCTGGGTGGCCGACGCGCGCCTGGTCGCGGCGACCGGCAACGCGGGCGGCTTCGGCTTCCTGGCCGGCGCGACGCTCGAACCCGACCAGGTCGAGGCCGAGATCCTGAAAGTGAAGTCGCTGACCGACCAGCCGTTCGGCATCAACTTCCACATGTTCCAGAAGAACGCGCAGCAGGTCGTCGAGCTGGCCATCAAGCACCGTCTGCGTGCCGTCAGCTACGGCCGCGGGCCCGACGCGAAGACGATCCGCCGCTTCAAGGACGCCGGCATCGTCTGCATGCCGACGGTCGGTGCGCCGAAGCATGCGGCAAAGGCCGTCGAGCTCGGCGCGGACATCGTCACGGTGCAGGGCGCGGAAGGCGGCGGCCACACGGGCGCGGTGCCGACCACGCTGCTGCTGCCGAAGGTGCTCGATGCGGTGCAGGTGCCGGTCGTCGCGGCGGGCGGCTTCTTCGACGGGCGCGGGCTCGCGGCCGCACTCGCGTACGGCGCGGCCGGCATCGCGATGGGCACGCGCTTCCTGATGAGCGCCGAATCGCCGGTGCCGCGCGACACGCTCGAACGCTACGTCGCGGTCGCCGATCCGGCGCGCATCCGCGTGTCGGACGCGCTCGACGGGCTGCCGCAGCGCATGATCGACAACCCGTATCTGCTGAAGCTCGAACGCTTCGGCCCGCTGCGCCGCACGCTGTTCGCACTGAAGACGGCCGAGGCGTGGCGGCGCCGCAGCGGGCTGCGCACCGGCGACATGCTGGGCCTCGCGCTCAAGGCGCTGCGCTCGCACGACTACACCGCCAGTCAGACGCTGATGGCCGCGAACGCGCCGTTCCTGATCCAGCGCGCGATCGTCGACGGGCGTCCGGACGAGGGCGTGCTGCCGAGCGGTCAGGCGGCCGCGATGATCGGCGCGATCGAATCGTGCGACGCGCTGATCGCGCGGATCGTCGCGGAAGCGGGCGCGCGGCTCGACGCGCTGGCCGCGCTGCGCGGCGCGCCTGCGGCGCAGCCTGCATGAACGACATCACAGGGAGGCAGAGAAGATGAACCCATCCAATCAACCGGCCGGCGCGATGCCGTTCCGGATCGACCGCGCCGACGGCATCGCCGAACTGGTGATCGCGCATCCGCCGGTCAACGCGCTCGACGCGCAGGGCTGGCATGCGCTCGCCCGCGCACTCGATGCGCTCGGCGCCGACGACGCGGTGCGCGTGATCGTCGTGCGCGGCGAAGGGCGCGGCTTCTGCGCGGGCGTCGACATCAAGGAACTGGCCGCGCATCCGGAGCGGATCGTGGCGGTCAACGCGGGCAACTACGAGACGTTCCGCGCGGTGCACCGCAACCCGAAACCGGTGATCGCGGCCGTGCACGGTTTCGTGCTCGGCGGCGGGATCGGCATCTGCGGCGCGGCGGACATCGTCGTCGCGGCCGACTGCGCGCGCTTCGGCGTGCCCGAGATCGATCGCGGCGCGATGGGCGGCGGCGCGCATCTGCAGCGGCTGTTCGGGGTGCAGAAGGTGCGCACGATGTATTTCACCGGCGAGATGATCGACGCGGCCGAGGCGTACCGGCTCGGCGCGCTCGAGCGGGTCGTCGCACGCGAGGCGCTGCGCGACGCGGCGCTCGCGATCGCGCGCCGGATCGCGGCCAAGAGCCCCGCGATGGTGCGGCTCGCGAAGGAGGCGTTGAACGGCGTCGAGGACGGCGACCTCGAGGACAAGTACCGCTGGGAGCAGGGCTTCACGCTGCAGGCGTACATGACGAACGACTCGACGGAAGCGCGCGCCGCGTTCGTCGAGAAGCGCGACGCGCGCTTCGATGCATCGGCCGCGCCGGCCACCGCGCAGGAGGTACGCGCATGAACCTGAGCTATACGCCGCAACAGCAGGCGTTCCGCGCGGAGATCCGCGACTGGCTCGCCGCGCACGTGCCGCGCGAGCGGCTGCCGAGCTTCGATACCGAGGCAGGCTTTGCTGCGCACCGCGACTGGGAGCGCACGCTGCACTCGGGCCGCTGGAGCATGGTCACCTGGCCGCGCGAACTGGGCGGGCGCGGCTGCGACCTGATCGAATGGCTGATCTTCGAGGAGGAATACTGGCGTGCCGACGCACCGATGCGCGTGAACCAGAACGGCATCTTCCTGCTCGGCCCGACGCTGATGGACTTCGGCACCGCCGAGCAGAAGGCCCGTTTCCTGCCGGCGATGGCGGCCGGCGAGCACGTGTGGGCGCAGGGCTGGTCGGAGCCGAACGCGGGCTCGGACATGGCCGCGATCCGCTCGACGGCGATCCGCATCGGCGACGAATACGTGCTGAACGGCCAGAAGATCTGGTCGACGCGCGCGGTGTGGGCCGACTGGCTGTTCGGGCTGTTCCGCAGCGATCCGGAATCGTCGCGCCATCACGGGCTCACGTTCCTGATGGTGCCGCTGTCGACGCCCGGCATCACGGTGCGGCCGATCCGGCAGCTCAACGGGCAGACGGGCTTCGCGGAGATCTTTTTCGACGACGTGCGCGTGCCGGCCGAGAACCGGCTGGCGGCCGAGGGCGCGGGCTGGCAGGTCGCGATGGCGACGGCCGGCTTCGAGCGCGGGCTGATGCTGCGTTCGCCCGCGCGCTTCCAGCGCACCGCGCAGGCGCTGCGCGACCTGTATCTCGCGCATCGCGACAGCGCGGATCGCGACCCGACGCTGCGCGAGCGCGTGGTGTCGGCGTGGATGGATGCGCAGGCGTATGCGCTGTCGACCTACGCGACCGCGAGCCGGCTGCTGAAGGGCGGCCACATCGGCGCGGAGTCGAGCACCAACAAGGTGTTCTGGTCCGAGCTGGACCTGCGGATGCACCAGACCGCGCTCGACATCCTCGGCGCGCACGGCGAGGTCGTCCCGCAGACGGCCGCGCAGCACGCGACGCTCGGCCACTGGCTCGACGGCTTCCTGTTCGCGCAGGCCGGTCCGATCTACGCGGGCACCAACGAGATCCAGCGCAACATCGTCGCCGAACGGATGCTCGGCATGCCGCGCGCGTGAGCGCGCCGGCGACACCCTACTGAACGGACATCGTATGGATTTCGTATTCGATGAAGACCAGGAAGCGCTCGCGGACAGCGTGAAGCGCCTGCTGATGACCGAGATGACGCCCGAGCTGATCCGCGAGCTGTGGGCCACGCCGACCGGACGCTCGGACGCGTTGTGGTCGCTGTTCGCATCGCAGGGGCTGACCGCCGTGTCGGTGCCCGACGCGTTCGGCGGACTGGGCCTCACCGAAGTCGAGTGGGCGCTGCTCGCGCAGACCTACGGCTACTTCGGCAGCCCCGAGCCGCTGCTCGACACCGCGCTGGTATCGGCCGGCGTGCTCGCGCGGCTGCCCGCAAGCGACTGGCGCGACGCGCTGCTGCGCGACATCGCGCAAGGCGGCGCGCGCGTCGCGCTCGTGCATCCGGTGAACCCGTATGCGGCCGACGTGCATGTCGCCCATACGCTGCTGTGCGAGCACCGCGGCGAGCTGCATCGCGTCGATCCCGCGCAGTGCGCGTGGCGCGCGGTCGACAGCGTCGACCCGTCGCGGCGGCTGTTCACGCTGGACTGGGAAGCGTCGCCGGCGACGCGCATCGCGGGCGCCGAGGAAGCGGCGCCGCTGCTGGCGCGCGCGCTCGATCACGGCGCGTTCGCGGTCGCCGCGCAGCTGCTCGGCCTCACGCAGCGCGTGCTCGACGTCGCGATCGACTACAGCGCGCAGCGCAAGCAGTTCGGCAAGGCGATCGGCTCGTACCAGGCGCTGAAGCACCTGCTCGCCGACGTCGCGATCCGCTACGAGTTCGCGCGGCCGGTCGTCGCGCGTGCGGCGCAGGCGATCGCCGACGATCATCCGCAGCGCGCGCTGTTCGTGTCGCACGCGAAGCTCGCGGCCACCGCCACCGCGCAGCTCGCCGCACGCCACACGATGCAGGTGCACGGCGCGATCGGCTACACGTGGGAGCTCGACCTGCAGATCTTCATGAAACGCATCTGGGCGCTCGCCGCAAGCTGGGGCGACAGCGCGTTCCACAAGGCCCGCGTGGCCGGCGCGATCCTCGACGACGCGTTGCCGATCGGCCCTGCGCAGACTTTCGACCTCGAGGAACCCACGCGATGAAACAAGCCTATATCGTCGACGCGCTGCGCACGCCGACCGGCCGCCGCAAGGGCGGGCTCGCCCACGTGCATGCGGCGGACCTCGGCGGCTTCGTGCTGAAGACGCTGGTCGGGCGCAACGCGATTCCGGCCGACGAGTACGACGACGTCGTGTTCGGCTGCGTCGACACGATCGGCCCGCTCGCCGGCAATATCGCGCGCACCTGCTGGCTCGCGGCCGGGCTGCCGCTGCAGGTGCCGGGCGTGACGGTCGACCGCCAGTGCGGCTCGTCGCAGCAGGCCGTGCACTTTGCCGCGCAGGCGGTGATGAGCGGCGTGCAGGACGTGGTCGTCGCGGGCGGCGTGCAGACCATGACGCAGATCCCGATCTCGTCCGCGATGACCTGCGCGGCGCCGCTCGGCTTCAACGACCCGTTCTCGGGCAGCAGCGGCTGGCGCGCGCGCTTCGGCGACGCACCGGTGTCGCAGTTCGTCGCCGCGCAGCGGATCGCCGATCACTGGAACCTGTCGCGCGAAACGATGGAGCGCTATGCGCTCGAAAGCCATCGCCGCGTGATCGCCGCGACCGAAGCCGGCCATTTCCGGCGCGAGATCGTGCCGTTCGAAGGCGTCGTGCACGACGAGACGCCGCGCCCCGACACGTCGCTCGACAAGATGGCGACGCTCGAACCGCTCGCGCCGGGCGGCTCGCTGACGGCCGCCGTCGCAAGCCAGACCTGCGATGCGGCCGCGGCGCTGCTGATCGTGTCCGAGGCGGCGCTGAAGCGCTACGACCTGACGCCGCGCGCGCGCATCCATCACCTGAGCGTGCTCGGCGACGATCCGCTGTGGATGCTGACCGCGCCGATCCCGGCGACGGCGGCCGCATTGAAGAAGAGCGGGCTCGACTGGTCGCGGATCGACGTCGTCGAGATGAACGAGGCGTTCGCGTCGGTCGCGCTCGCGTGGCTCGCCGACACGCGCTTTCCGCATGAAAGGACCAACCCGAACGGCGGCGCCATCGCACTCGGCCATCCGCTCGGCGCGACCGGCTCGCGGCTGATGACGACGCTGCTGCACGAACTGGAGCGCAGCGGCGGCCGCTACGGATTGCAGACGATGTGCGAAGGCGGCGGCCTCGCGAACGTCACGATCATCGAGCGCCTGTGAGCGCGACCTTTTTCACGATCCACGAGGCATCAGCATGGGAATCTGCAACGGACGCACCGTCATCATCACCGGCGCGGGCGGCGGGCTCGGGCGCGAATACGCGCTCGCGTTCGCGGCCGAAGGCGCCGCGGTGGTCGTCAACGACATCCGGCACGACGCGGCACAGGCCGTCTGCGACGAGATCGCCGAAAGAAGTGGAAGCGGCGGCGCTCGCGCGCTCGCCAATGCCGACGACATCACGCGTATCGACACCGCGCAGCGGATCGTCGACGCCGCGCGCGAAGCGTTCGGCGACGTGCACGTGCTCGTCAACAACGCGGGCATCTGCCGCGACAGGATGTTCGCCAGCATGACCGAAGCGGACTGGGACGACGTGATGCGCGTGCATCTGCGCGGTCACTTCTGCCTGTCGAACGTGCTGGCGCGCGCGTGGCGCGACGCCGCGAAGGCCGGCGCGCCGGTCGATGCGCGGATCGTCAACACGAGCTCGGGCGCAGGCCTGCAAGGCTCGATCGGCCAGTCGAACTACGGCGCGGCGAAGGCCGGCATCGCGGCGCTGACGCTGATGCAGGCGGTCGAGCTGCAGCGCTACGGCGTGCGCGTGAATGCGCTCGCGCCGGCCGCACGCACGTCGATGACCGAGGGCGTGTTCGCCGACATGATGAAGAAGCCCGAGGACGGCGGCTTCGACTATTTCGATCCGGCCAATGTCGCGCCGCTGGTCGTCTGGCTCGGCAGCCCGTTGTCGGCGGATGTGACGGGCCAGGTGTTCGAGGTCGCGGGCGGCATGATCGCGGTCGCGGAAGGCTGGCGCACCGGCCCGAGCGTCGATCGCGGCGCGCGCTGGGCGCCTGCCGAGATCGGCCCGGCGGTCGCGCGCCTGCTGGGCGAGGCGCGTCCCGCGCAGCGCGTGTACGGGAGCTGACGGATGGATCTGGCGCTCACCGACGAACAGGCGATGATCCGCGATGCGGCGGCGGACGTGCTCGCCGAACGCAGCGCGTCCGCCGACGTGCGCCGCGCGATCGGGCAGTCGGCCGGCCGCGACGACGCGCTGTGGGCCGCGCTGTCCGGCGAACTCGGCTGGAACGCGCTCGCGCTGCCGGAGACGGCGGGCGGGATGGGGCTCGGCGCGGTCGAGCAGGTCGTGCTGATGGAACAGCTCGGCCGGCGCATTGCGTGCGTGCCGTATTTTTCGACCGCATGCGTCGCGGCGACCGCGCTGGCGGGCTGCACGACACCGGCGGCGCACGGCTGGCTCGCGAAGATCGCCGCCGGCGCGTGCAGCGCGACGCTCGCGCTGCCGCTCGACCTGCGGTTCGACGCCGCGCCCGCCGAATGGCCGCTGTCGATCGTCGCCGACGAAACGGCCGGCGGCTATGCGCTGTGCGGCGCGATGCCGCAGGTGATCGACGGCGCCCGCGCCGACCTGCTGCTGGTGCCGGCGCGGATCGCGAACGAAGGGCAGTCGATCGGCCTGTTCGCGCTCGACGCCGCGACGGCGCCGGGGCTGACCGTCACGCCGCTCGACACGCTCGACGCGACGCGACCGATCGCGCGCATCGTGCTCGACGAGACGCGCGTGGGCCGCGACGCATTGCTCGCGAGCGGCGACGCGGCCCGCGTGCTCGATCGTGCCGCCTGGTTCGCGGCGCTCGCGCTGGCCGCCGAGCAGCTCGGCGGCGCGCAGCAATGCCTCGACCTGACGCTCGACTATACGGGCCAGCGCGTGCAGTTCGGCCGCGCGATCGCATCGTTCCAGGCCGTCAAGCATCGCTGCGCGCAGATGATGGTGCTGATCGAATCGGCGCGCTCGGCCGTGCTCGGCGCCGCGCATGCGTGGGACGCGGAGCGCGGCGGCGCGATGCCGGGCGCCGCGTTGCGCGCCGACATTGCGGCCGCGAAGGCCGCCGCGAACGACGCGTATGCGTTCTGTGCGCAGGAAGCGATCCAGCTGCACGGCGGCGTCGGCTTCACGTGGGAATACGACCCGCATCTCTATTTCAAGCGTGCGCAGGCGTCGGGCGCGCAGTTCGGCAGCACGCCGCGACTGCTCGAATGGATCGCGCATTACGCGATCGACGGCGGCGCATCGGCGCGCGACGCGGACGCATTGCCGGTTGCGGCAGCGATTCCCGCGACGGCAGCGCGCCCGTCCGCCGCGCGCGCAGGAGCACTTCAATGAACAGCGCAACGCGCGAGCAGCAATTGCGGCACGAAGTCGCGGACTGGGTGCGCTCGCACCTGAGCGGCGAATTCGCGTGCCTGAAATACCGCGGCGGCCCCGGCGACGAGGAAGCGTGGCCCGAACTGCGCAAGGCGTGGGAGCGGGAGATGGCGCAGGGCGGCTGGACCGGCCTCGGCTGGCCGGTCGAAGCGGGCGGACGCGGCTTGACGGTCGCCGAGCAGGTGATCTTCCACGAGGAATACGCGCGCGCCGGCGGGCCGGGGCGGATGGGCCACATCGGCGAAGGGCTGCTCGGGCCGACGCTCGTCGCCTGCGGCACCGACGACCAGCGCGCGCGCTTCCTGCCCGGCATCCTCGCCGGCACGCAGTTCTGGTGCCAGGGCTATTCGGAGCCGGGCGCCGGCTCCGATCTCGCCAATGTGCGCACGCGCGCCGAGCAGGGCGCGGACGGCACGTGGCGCGTGTACGGCCAGAAGGTATGGACGTCGCTCGCGCACGACTCCGACTGGATCTTCGTGCTGGCGCGCACCGACCCGACGTCGAGCGGCAACAAGGGGCTGTCGTTCCTGCTGATGCCGCTCGCCCAGCCGGGCGTCGAGATCCGGCCGATCCGGCAGCTCAACGGCGGCGCCGAATTCAACGAAGTGTTCTTCGACGGTGCGCGCGCGGACGCGCGCGACCTCGTCGGCGCGCCGGGCGACGGCTGGCGGATCGCGATGACGCTGCTCGGTTTCGAGCGCGGCATGTCGACGCTCGGCCAGCAGATGCAGTTCGTGCGCGAACTCGAATGGGTGATCGACGTCGCGCGCGAATCGGGCGCGGACCGCGACCCGGTGCTGCGCCAGCGGATCGGCCGGGCCTGGGCCGGGCTGCGCGTGATGCGCTACAACGCGCTGCGGATGCTGTCCGGCGCCGACGACGCGGCCGGCGCGCCGCTGCGCCGCGAGGCGCTGATCTACAAGTACTACTGGTCGAACTGGCACCGCGACCTCGGCCAGCTCGCGATGGACGTGCTCGGGCCGCGCGCGAACGTGATCGATCCGGCCGACGAGAAGCTCACCCATCTGCAGCGCGTATTCCTGTTCTCCCGTGCGGACACGATCTACGCCGGCACCAACGAAATCCAGCTCAACATCATGGCCGAGCGCGGGCTCGGCATGCCCAGGGAACCGCGAGGCAACGCATGACCGAACCCCAGATCCACAAAGCGCCCGCCTATGTGCCGGGCCATCAGCTGCTCGCCGGCAAGTCGGTGCTGATCACGGCTGCCGCCGGCGCCGGCATCGGCTTCGCGGCCGCGCGCCGCAGCGTCGAGGAAGGCTGCCGTGCGCTGTTCATCTCCGACATCCACGAGAAACGCCTCGAACAGGCGGTCGATACGCTGCGCGCCGAAACGGGCCTGCAGCGGATCTACGGGCGGCTGTGCAACGTCGCGGTCGAGGACGAGGTGCAGGCGCTCGTCGCCGACGCGCAGGACCGGCTCGACGGCGTCGACGTGCTGATCAACAACGCCGGGCTCGGCGGATCGAAACGCATCGTCGAAATGGACGATGCCGAATGGTCGCGGGTGATCGACATTAGCCTCACCGGGACGTTCCGGATGACGCGCGCGATGCTGCCGCACATGCAGGCCCGCGGCCGCGGCGCGATCGTCAACAACGCATCGGTGCTCGGCTGGCGCGCGCAGGCGGAACAGGCGCACTACGCGGCCGCGAAGGCGGGCGTGATGGCGCTCACGCGCTGCGCGGCGCTCGAGGCGTCGCCGTATGGCGTGCGCATCAACGCGGTCGCGCCGAGCATCGCAATGCACGATTTTCTGAAGAAGTCGGCGCCGGCCGACTTGCTGAATCAACTGGCGTCGCGCGAAGCCTTCGGGCGCGCCGCCGAAGTCTGGGAGGTCGCGAACGTGATGATGTTTCTTGCCAGCGATTACGCGTCGTACATGACTGGCGAAGTGCTGTCGGTCAGCAGCCAGCACGCATGATGGAGACGACACTCGACCCCGTGCGGGCCACGCCCCGCGTGTTCGCGCATCCCGGCGAACTGGCCGCGGCCGTCGGCGAAACGCTCGGCGCGAGCGCGTGGCTCGCGATCGACCAGCTCCGCATCGACGGCTTCGCCGATGCGACCGGCGACCACCAGTGGGTGCACGTCGATCCGGTTCGCGCAAAGGACGGCCCGTTCGGCGCGTGCATCGCGCACGGCTACCTGACGCTGGCGCTCGTCAACCATTTCCTGCCGCAGATCGTGCGCATCGACGGCGCGCGGCTCGGCCTCAACTACGGCTGCGACCGGATCCGCTTCCCAGCGCCCGTGAAGGTCGGCGCGCGCGTGCGCGGCGTCGGCGCGCTGCTGCGCGTCGAGCCGCTCGACGGCGGCGTGCAGGCGTGGGTTCGCGTGAGCGTCGAGATCGAAGGTGAAGCCAAGCCCGGCTGCGTCGCCGACACGATCAGCCGTTACTACTTCTAGGGTCTGCATACATATGGAAGACGCAGTCATCGTTTCCGTCGCGCGCACGCCGATCGGCAAGGCGTTTCGCGGCCTGTTCAACGACACCGAGGCGCCCGCGCTCGGCGGCCACGTGGTGCGCGCCGCGCTCGAACGCGCGGGCGTCGCGCCGGCCGAGGTCGACGACGTGCTGATCGGCTGCGCCGCGCAGCAGGGCACGCAGGGCTACAACATCGGCCGCCTGTCGGCCGCGGCGGCCGGCCTGCCGGCGTCGGTGCCGGGCATGGCGATCGACCGGATGTGCTCGTCGGGGCTGATGTCGATCGCGAGCGCCGCGCGCAGCGTCGGCGCAGGCGATGCGCGGATCGTCGTGGCGGGCGGCGTCGAGTCGATCTCGCTGACGCAGAACAAGCACAAGAACGCGTACCGCGCGCGTTCGCAGGCGGTGCTCGACCATCAGCCGGCCGCGTACATCGCGATGATGGAAACGGCCGAGATCGTGTCGCGCCGTTACGGGATCTCGCGCGCGGCGCAGGACGCATTCGCGCTGCAGAGCCATCGGCGCACGGCCGACGCCCAGGCAGCCGGCCGCTTCGACGCGGAGATCGCGCCGCTCGACGTGCGGCGCGCGCTGTTCGACAAGGAAGGCAACGCGACCGGTCACGAGGAGCTGCGCGCCGCGCGCGACGAAGGCGTGCGTGCGGATACGACCGCCGAGCGGCTGGCGGGGCTGAAGCCGTCGTGGAGCGGCGGCAGCTTCGTCGAGCAGGGCGAGTTCGTGACGGCCGGCAATGCGTCGCAACTGTCGGACGGCGCGGCGGCCGTGGTCGTGATGTCGCGCACCGAGGCGAAGCGTCGCGGGCTGACGCCGCTCGGCGCGTTTCGCGGGCTCGCGGTCGCAGGCTGCGAGCCGGACGAGATGGGCATCGGCCCCGTGTTCGCGATCCCGAAGCTGTTGGCGCGTTTCGGGATGACGGTGGCCGACGTCGGGCTGTGGGAGCTGAACGAGGCGTTCGCGTGCCAGGCGCTGTATTGCCGCGACACCCTGGGCATTCCCGACGACCGGCTGAACGTCGACGGCGGCGCGATCGCGCTCGGCCATCCGTTCGGGATGTCGGGCACGCGCATGACGATGCACGCGCTGCTCGAAGGCGCGCGCCGCGGCGTCCGGCATGCGGTCGTCACGATGTGCATCGGCGGCGGGATGGGCGCTGCTGCGTTGTTTGAAGTAGGCGAGTAGCGGTAGCGGTGCAGAACGATTCGAGGCTGCGGCGACGACCGACGGCCCGGAGACTGGCATGGGACCCGGACAAGCGCTGAAGCGCCCGGTCGGGTCGACAGCCTTGCATGGGGCACGAGTAAGCGCTAAAGCGCTAACTCGTGCCGACAGGAGACAAGCGATGAAACGAACTTTGCCCGGACTCGCGATGTCGGCGCTCGTGCTCGGCGCCGCACTGTTCGCGTTTTCGCCGCGCCCGCTGCCGGCGTTCCCGGTCACCGCGATCCACGCGGACCGCCTGCAGATCAACGGCCTAGCGAAGGCCGGAAGCCGCATCGTCGCGGTCGGCGAGCGCGGCGTGATCCTGCTGAGCGACGACGCGGGACGCCGCTGGCGGCCGGCCTCGGTCACGCCCGAGCAGGCATCGACGCTCACGCAGGTGCGCTTCGTCACGCCGACGCTCGGGATCGCGGTCGGTCACGACGGCCGGATCGTGCGCAGCGACGATGCGGGCCTGCACTGGAGGGAGGTGCATGTCGATCGCGAGCATTCCGATCCGCTGCTGTCGATCTGGGGCACGGCCGGCGGCCCGCTGTTCGCGGCCGGCAGCTTCGGCCAGCTGCTGCGCTCGGACGACGCAGGCCTCACCTGGCAGAAGATCGGGACGCCGGCCGGCGACCGTCACCTGAACGCGATCGTCGGCGACGGCCGCGGCACGCTGCTGATCGTCGGCGAAAGCGGCACGCTGCTGCGCTCGACCGACAACGGCGTCAGCTGGGACAAGCTGCCGTCGCCGTACGAAGGCTCGCTGTTCGGCGCGCTGATGCTCGCGAACGGCGACTGGGTCGCGTACGGGATGCGTGGCAACGTGCTGCGCAGCACCGATCGCGGCACGACCTGGACGCATGTCGACAGCCACGTGCCCGTGTCGTATTTCGGTGCGACCCAGCTCAGCGACGGCGAGCTCGTGCTGGTCGGCCAGGGCGGCGCGATCGTCGCGTCGCGCGACGGCGGCCTGAGCTTCGACGTGCGCAAGCTCGGCGGCGTGCAGAGCCTCGCGGCCGTGCTCGACATGGGGCACGGCACGCTGCTGCTCGGCGGCGAGGCCGGCATTGCGCCGCTCGCGGCGTCGCCGTCCTGACGCGCGCCCGCAGCCGTTTCCGTTCGCTTCGCTTCGCCCGTCCGTATCGACCGAGAAATCCATGAACGACCTGTCACGCCCCACCGAAGCCGTTCCCGCGTCGCGCCTCGCCGCGTTCGTCGAGCGCTGCGCCGACACGATCATCCGCCGGCGCCGGCCGCTGATGGTGTTCTGCATCGCCGTCACGCTCGCGCTCGGCCTGTCCGCGACGCGCCTGAAGCTCGATCCGGGCTTCAACAAGATGATCCCGATGCAGCACCCGTACATGCAGGTGCTCGAGCGCTACGCGGGTGCGTTTCCCGGCGCGAACACGATCCTCGTGAGCCTGCGCTGGAAAGGCGACGGCGACATCTACAACCAGGCCTTCATGGACGCGCTGCGCCATGCGACCGACGACGTGTTCTTCATCCCCGGCGTGAACCGCTCGCGCGTGTTCTCGCTGTTTACGCCGAACGTCCATTACACCGAGGTGACCGAGGCCGGCTTTCGCGGCGACGTGGTCGTGCCGGGCCAGTTCTCCAGCGCGAATCCCGACGATCTCGCCAAGGTGCGCCGCAACGTCGCGCGTTCCGGGCAGATCGGACGGCTGGTCGGCAACGACCTGAAGTCGGCGCTGATCCGCGCGGAGCTGCGCGAGACCGATCCCGCGACCGGCAAGCGGCTCGACTACGGCGCGGTCGCGCGCCAGCTCGAGGAGATTCGCGCGCGATACGCGAAGCAGGGCATCGACGTGAACATCATCGGCTTCGCGAAGCTGGTCGGCGACGTCGAGTCGGGCATCGCCGGCGTGATGGCGTTTTTCGCACTGGCGTTCCTCGTCACGGCCGCGCTGCTGTTCATCTATACGCGTTCGCTGAAGACCACCGCGCTCGCGCTGCTGGTCGCGCTGCTGCCGGTCGTGTGGCTGCTCGGCGCGCTGCCGCTGCTCGGGCTCGGCATCGATCCGATGTCGATCCTCGTGCCGTTCCTGATCTTCTCGATCGGCGTATCTCACGCGGTGCAGATGACCAATGCGTGGAAGCAGGCGCTGGTGCGCGGCGCGTCGTCGGTCGATGCCGCGCGCGACGCGTTCCGCAAGCTGTTCGTGCCGGGCACCGTCGCGCTGCTGACCAACGCGCTCGGCTTCATGGTGATCATGCGGATCAGGATCGACATCGTGCGCGAACTCGGCATTACTGCGTGCCTCGGCGTGCTGCTGATGATCGTCACGAACAAGGTGTTCCTGCCGATCCTGCTGTCGTATACGCGCCTCGAACGCGGCACGCTGGCCCGCGCTCAGCGCACGGCGGCCGCGGGCGGCAGCCGGCTGTGGTCGGGCTTCGCGACGTTCGCGCGGCCGGCGCCGGCGCTTGGCGTGTTCGCGATCGCGATCGGGCTGCTCGCGTACGGCACGCTCGAATCGCGCAAGCTGGAGATCGGCGACATCGGCGCCGGCGCGCCCGAACTGCGCGCGAACTCGCGCTACAACATCGACAACGCGGCGATCACGCACCAGTACAACATCGGCGTGGACGTGCTGTCGGTGATCGTCGAGACGAGCGGCTTCGACGACGCGTGCCTGCATTACCCGGTGATGGGCGCGATCGAGAAGTTCGAGATGTTCATGCGCGGCGTGTCGGGCGTGCAGTCGGTGACGAGCGTGTCGTCGCAGGGCAAGGTGTTCATCGCCGCGTTCAACGAGGGCAATCCGCGCTGGGCCGCGCTGCCGCAGTCGAGCGACGGGCTCACGCAGGGGGCCAACGCGTTCGACCCGGACAACGGGATGAACACCGCGAACTGCAAGGCGATCCAGGTGCTGATCTACACGCAGAACCATGAAGGCACGACCATCGCGCACATCGTCGACGAGATCAAGCGCTTCGCGGCCGAGAACCCGACGCCGAACGTCGCGTTCCGGCTCGCGGGCGGCAACGTCGGCGTGATGGCCGCGACCAACGAGGCGGTCGGCGACGCGGAAGTCGCGATGCTGCTGTCGATCTTCGGTGCGATCGCGCTGCTGTGCGCGGTCACGTTCCGCTCGTGGCGCGCGGTGCTGTGCATCATCGTGCCGCTGACGCTCGTGTCGATCCTCTGCAACGCGGTGATGGCGCGGCTCGGCATCGGGCTGAAGGTCGCGACGCTGCCGGTGATCACGCTTGGCGTCGGGGTCGGCGTCGACTACGGGATCTACCTGTACGAGCGGCTGCAGCACGACATCCGTCACGGCGCGACGCTGCCGGACGCATTCGCCGACGCGATGCGCCAGCGCGGCACCGCGGCGCTGTTCACGGCCGTCACGATGTTCATCGGCGTCGGCACCTGGGCGTTCTCCGCGCTGAAGTTCCAGGTCGACATGGGCGTGCTGCTCGCGTTCATGTTCCTCGTGAACCTGTTCGGCGCGGTGTTCCTGCTGCCCGCGCTGGCCGCGTGGCTCGGCGTCGAGCGTGCCGAACGGCGCGCGCCGCAGCCGCAGCAGACGGCGCAGACGGCCGCGCCGTCGCTGAAGCCGGCGCGCGCGCTCGAACCCGGCAATCCGGTGCGCTGAAGCCGCGCGTCCCGATCACCCGAGCGCGCGGCGGGCCGCCGCGCGCGCTGAAAATGAGGAGTCAACCCGCATGTCCGCACGCCCTTACAAGATCGAAGCCCAGCCGCTCGCGCAGCGCTATGCGCGCGGCTGGCACTGCCTCGGGCTCGCCCGCGACTACCAGGACGGCAAGCCGCACACGCTGAACGTGTTCGGCCGCAAGCTGGCCGCATTCGCCGATTCTTCCGGAAAAATCCATGTCGTCGATGCGTACTGTCCGCACATGGGCGCGGACCTGAGCCTCGGCAAAGTCGAAGGCGACCATCTCGTGTGTCCGTTCCACGGCTGGGCCTGGAACGGCGACGGCCAATGCGCGTCGATTCCGTACTGCAAGCGGATTCCGCCGAAAGCGCGCATCGGCGCATGGCCGACCTGCGAGGAAAACAAGCTGCTGTTCGTGTGGAACGATCCGGAAGGGCATGCACCGCCGCCGGAGGTCGCGATTCCGCGCCTCGACGTGTGTTTTTCCGACGAATGGTCGGACTGGGTCGTCGACAGGATGGTGATCCAGGCCAATTGCCGCGAGCTGGTCGACAACATCTCCGACGTCGCGCATTTCGCGACCGTGCACCGCGCGCCGATCGACTATTTCGCGAACCTGTTCGAGGATCACAAGGCGACGCAACTGATGGTGGGCCGCAGCGAGAAGCTCGGCGGCGACAGCCTGACCGCGCTGTCGACCTATTTCGGGCCGGCCGTGCACATCACGCAGATGACCGGCCAGAGCGGCGGCCAGCCGATTCATTCGGTGCTGCTGAACTGTCATGTGCCGATCGACATGAACAGCTTCGAGCTCCGTTACGGCGTGATCGTAAAGAAGGTGCCGGGGCTGTCCGACGAGCAGAACCTCGAGATCGCCAACGCGTATGTGAAGGAAGCGCAGCGCGCGTTCTACGAGGACGTCGATATCTGGCACAGCAAGACGCGGATCGACAATCCGCTGCTGTGCGAAGGCGACGGGCCGCTGTACCAGATGCGCGACTGGTACGGACAGTTCTATCTGGACGTCGCCGACGTGCGGCCGTCGAGCGTCGCGCGCAAGACCTTCGAGATGCGGATCCGGGACGGCGCGGAAGCGCCGCCGCTGCATCACGTGTTCGAGCGCTAGGGCGGGCCGCCGGTCGCGCGATGGCGCGGCCGGCGCCGCGCCGTGCGCCCGGATCAGATCGCCATGCCGCCCGACACCTCGATGCGCTGCGCATTGACCCAGCGATTGTCGTCCGACAGCAGCGACGCGATCATCGGTCCGATGTCGTCGGGTTCGCCGGCGCGGCCGAGCGCCGTCCATTCCGCGACGCGCCGGTTGAGCTCGGGGTTGTCGCGCACCATGCCGCCGCTGAAGTCGGTCGCGATCGCGCCCGGCGCGACGACGTTCGCCGCGATCCGGCGCGGGCCGAGTTCCTTGGCCAGATAGCGCGTCAGCACCTCGACCGCGCCCTTCATCGACGCGTACGCCGCGCTGCCGGGCATGGCGATGCGCGTGAGCCCGGACGAGACGTTGACGATGCGTCCGCCGTCGCGGATCAGCGGCAGCAGGGTCTGCGTCAGAAAGAACACGCCCTTGAAATGCACGCGATACAGCGCGTCGAAATCGGCTTCGGTCGTTTCCGCGATCGGCACGTGATGCGACGTGCCTGCGTTGTTGACGAGGAAGTCGAACCGGTCGACGCCCCATGCGCCGAGCGCTTCGCGGACCTGTTCCGCGAACGGGCCGAAGGCTTCGATGTCGCCCGTATCGAGCTGCAACGCAATCGCCGGTTGGCCGGCTTCGGCGGTATGCGCGAGCACCTGTTCGGCCTCGGCGCGATTCGCGCGATAGGTGAAGATCGAGCGCACGCCGCGCGCGGCGAGATGAAGGACCGTATTGCGGCCAAGCCCGCGGCTGCCGCCGGTGACGATCGCGATTTTCGGGGTCGAACGGTCGAGTGTTGCTGCTGTCATCAGAGGCTCCTGAACGTAGTCGGTAACGAACAGGCGCAAGCGTACGGCCGGCGCACGGCCGGCTGAATGCCGGAACCGGCCGCATTCTTGCCTGATCCTGCTCGTTGATCGCGAGCCGGCCGTGGTCGCGTGTACCATCCGGGAATCGGGACCAGGAGAGCCGCCAGATGTCGAACGAACTGATCGAGCGTGTCGCCCGCGCAACGGGCGAACAGGGCGGCGACGGGCCGTTCGCGACGCCGATCGACGGCGTGATCCTGCTGCGTTCCAGCCGCGAAAAACTGCCCGCGCCGCTGATCATGAATCCCGCGCTGTGCGTCGTCGCGCAGGGCGCGAAATGGACGACGTTCGGCGGCCGGCGCTACGACTACGGGCCCGGCCGCGCGCTGGTCGTCAGCGTCGAGATGCCGGCGACGAGCCGGGTCGTGAAGGCGAGCGAGACCGAACCGTTTCTCGGCATCGTCATCGAGTTCGACCTCGCCGTGATGCGCGACGTGCTGGAGCGTCTCGACGCGCCGCCGCAGCGCGCGGCCGGGCCGATCGGTCATGGCGTGTGCGTGACCGACTTCGACGGCCCGCTTGCCGACTGCGTGCTGCGCTTGATGCGGCTGCTGGAGACGCCGGCGGCGATTCCGGTCGTCGCGCCGCTCGTGATGCGCGAGATCTGCTACTGGCTGCTTGCGGGCCCGCATGGCGGCGAGGTCTCGCGCGTCGTGCTCGCGAACGGCCACGCGCAGCGGGTCGTCGCGGCGATCCATGCGTTGCGCGACCAGTTCGCCGAAGCCGTGCGAATCGACGAGCTGGCCGCGGTCGCACAGATGAGCCCGTCCGCGTTTCACCGTCAGTTCAAGGCGCTGACGTCGATGACGCCGCTGCAGTACCAGAAGCAGTTGCGGCTGCTCGAAGCGCGGCACCTGATGGTGACGGGCGCGGCGAATGCCGAAACGGCGGCGTACCGTGTCGGTTATGAAAGCCCGTCGCAATTCAGTCGCGAATATGCGCGGATGTTCGGTGCGCCGCCAAGACGCGATGTCGTCACGTTGAAAGGCGTGCCGGCTGAGGGCTGAATGGGCGCGCGGATGCGGGCATCTTGCTGCTTTACGCAGGCCCGCACGCCCCAGTAAACTCGTCGACGATCCGCGGCCTGCGCAGCTTACATCGCATGCAGGTGACCGGGCACGGCGGACGATTCTACGATGCTGCCGTGCGGTAGCGCCGCTCAGTGCGGAGCCGCGAGGCGTTTCTGCTGGCGATCGAGTAGCTTGACCTGCCGCATCAGTTGAAGGAGCCGATCCAGTTGCTTCGCAACGTCCTGGATCTCGACGGCGTTGAGGCGGCATGTCCCCGAATCGAGTACCGCGTTGAAGCAACGGAACAGGCAGTCCATCTTGAAATTATTCGCGCAATAGTCGTTCCAGGTCGCGGCATGTTCGACCACGGCCTGTGTCAGGGACGGCATGTCGTGGACGTCTCTCAGATAACCGAGATTGCCGTGAAGGTAGCCGAAGTCATCACATGACGAATGTTTCATGATGGTTCCGAGTGCCGAAAAGGCAAGCTTGTAGTTTTCTTTGGAAACGTAGACAGTCCTCCTCCTTGAACTGAAGAACGATTGCAGGCGGCGCGCCGCGGCGAGCAGTTTTTCCACGGTGTCGATTTCACCGGTGTTCTCGATCTTTCCGTGTCGACAGGATCGGATGTAGTTGTCGATATCGAAGGTTTCGGGGCGATTCCGTGATTTGGATCGTCTGGGTTTGAAAATTTGCCAGCGTACCGGCTGATGCTGCCTCGATTGATCCCACTTCAACGCGGCCGGGATGAGTTCGTCGACCATCCATTCGTATGTCGTCGCGACGTCCCAGTAATAGCGCGGGCCGACTTTCCCTTCGAATTGATCGAGCCCGAGATCCTGTGGCGGACACCAGGCGAGCAGGACGTCGGTATCCGGATAGTCAAACGATTGGTAAAGAGGGTTGGCTTTCGTGGGGCGAATGAATACGTGAAATCCGGGATCGAACCGTTCGCTTTGTTGCCGGGTCATCACCTTCAGATAAGCGGTGCCGCTGGATTCGAACATGCTCCATTCGGTATCTGTTTCAAATACGTCGTGCGCGTCGGCAAATGCCAGGAGAAGGCGCCACAATCCGCGTTTGACCGTCATCAGCGGGACCGAGTAGCCGATTCCTTCGTATACGGAGAATTCCTCGCTTCGCCAGCTCGCCTCATGAGCCTGGAGGCGCTTCATGTAGCGTGCGGCAAAGCGGTCGAATGCGTTGCACAGGTCGCGCGCCTCCGCTTCGCTGATCTTGAGACGGCAGTTCCCGATGTCGCAGAACCACATCGACGGCTCGCCGTAGTACGGCAGGAGAAAATCCCGCAGGTCGTTGTCGAGCGGTGCGCCGGGGTTCACGAAATACCGTCCGACCAGGTCACGATGATTCAAGGTCATCAGAACATGACTGAAGCGGCCGTTCCGCAATTCCACGAGACAACTGGCGCTGACACTCCTCAGCGTGGGCAGGAACCCGTGAATTTTCACGTGATCGTTCTGGATCGTCACGGCGTCGCCGATCTCGACCTCGCTCGGGCCGTCGTAATTCACCCAACTCGCGGACTCGTCGAACTCGTAGATACCGTATTTCTCGTAGTGCTCGCGCGCTTTCTCGCCAAACAGGATCTCGGTCCAGGCCGGATGAAAATACTTGAAAACCAGCGACTCGCATCCGCTCAGCATTTGATCGAGCTTCGTGGCCGACCAGATATCGATCACCACGCCGGGGACGGGATGCCGATCCATGTGGGACTTCATGTCGATGATCAGGTCGGCGTCAAGTCGTTCCGACGAAATCACGACGAATTTCCGAATGTCGTAACCCCATTTTTCGCGGTTGTCCGCAAATCTGTCGACCGCCGTCCTGAATACGGAGCGGTCGAATCTTTCAACGCGCTTGACCTCGAATAGCTCGACCCACGATTCCTCCGAATTGGCTCTTTCGACGAAAATGTCGGCGCCGTATTGTTTTTTCCCATCGCCGGCAAGCGGTTCGATCCGGATGATCCTGAATCTCATCCCGTCCCGATCGATGGTCCTGCTCAATAATTCGCAGCAGAAAAGTTCGAATTGACCGGCGTCGAGGCTTCCGTACGGAAGTTGCTTCGTGTCGCGTGTCGGCGGCGGGCTGACGCGCGACAGCTTGACGTTCTTGAGCGCGTCCGGGATCAGGTTGCGCAAATTGTCGTTCATGTTGGCCCAATATGTTTTCTGATTGGTCGAGTCCGGAACGGCGATGTCGGCATGCGTGTGTTTGTGATCGGCCTGAGCGATCCGGGTTCCATTGCGCGGAATACAGCGACAGGTGACTTTACGCAGGCCCGCACGCCCCAGTAAACTCGTCGACGATCCGCGGCCTGCGCAGCTTACATCGCTTTCAGTGCGCCGGCCGGCCGCGGCACACTTCGTCGCGCGACGCCAGGAGGCGCCATGAGTGCAGACGCAGCCCCCGCAGTCCCGTCCGTCCAGGACCGCATCCGGCACGTGTTCGTGCTGATGCTCGAGAACCGCTCGTTCGATCATCTGTTCGCGCTGTCGGGCCTGCCCGGCATCGTGGCCGCGTCGGCCGCGAACGGCAACGTCCACGACGGCACGACCTATCCGTTCGGCGGCGGCGCGCCCGACCGGATGCCGACCGATCCGTGCCACGAATTCACCGACGTGCTCGAGCAGCTTTGCGGCGCGGGCGTGCCATTCGTCAAAGGCCAGCCTTATCCGCCCGTCGACAATTCCGGCTTCGTGTCGAACTACGCGACCTCGCATTCGGAAGGCACGCCGCCGCCGGCGGCCGACGTCGGCAAGATCATGCAGGGCGCGGATCTCCGCACGCAGGCGCCGTCACTGTATGCGCTCGCGAGCGCCTTTGTCGTTTGCGACGGCTGGCATGCGTCGATGCCGGGGCCGACCTGGCCGAACCGGTTCTTCCTGCACGGCGCGTCGTCGGCGGGGCTCGACCATTCGCCCACCCGCGAGGAAATGGCCGGCTGGGAGTCGTTCGACGGTTTTCACTATCCGAACGGATCGATCTTCGCCGCGCTCGGCGACGACAACTGGCGCATCTACCAGGACCAGTCGGGCGATCCGCTCGGCCACGTGCCGCAAGTGGCGTCGCTGAAGGGCGTCAGCTTCTTCGACATCGACGATCTCGCGCATTTCGAGGCCGATCTCGCCGCCGGCTACACGGCGCGCTACACGTTCATCGAGCCCGGCTACGGCGACATCGTGCACGGCACCTATCAAAACGGCAGTTCGCATCATCCGATGGACGGCCTCGCCGGCGGCGACCGGCTCGCCGCAACGGTGTACAACGCGATCCGCAATTCGCCGGTGTGGGACAGCAGCCTGTTCGTGATCGTCTACGACGAGCACGGCGGCTTCTACGATTCGGTCCGGCCCGGTGCGGCGCCGCCGCCGAACGACGGCGCGCCCGCGACGCTGAACGCAAGCGGCTTCGGATTCGACGTGTACGGCGTGCGCGTGCCGGCGCTCGTGATTTCGCCGTGGGTCGCCGCCGGGCAGGTCGATCACACGCCGTACGACCACGCGTCGGTGCCCGCGACGCTGGAGCGGCTGTTCGGCCTGGCGCCGCTGACCGATCGCGACCGCGCCGCGAACGACCTGTTGCCGCTCGTCACCGCCACCTGCCGCACCGACTGCCCGCAAAGGATCGGAACATGACTACGAACCCGGATCCGCGCGATGCGCTGCCCGTGCGCGACGGCACGAGCCTGGTCGCGTTCCTGCACATTCTGAAGAAGGCACATGCCGCGCTGGTCGGGCACGATACGGCTCATCGGCGCTTCAGCGAGATCGTCACGCGCGGGCAGGCGCGCCAGTACATCGAGGAACTGATGCCGACGTTGCTGCAGGCGCGCGATGCACATCGCCGACGCCGGCGTGCGAAGCACCATCACTGAGCGCTGTCGGGCCGATGGCGGCAGGCCCTTCGTCGGCTACGACCCGGACGCGCGCACGCGCCGCACCGTCGCGGCGGACACGGCCGCGCCGGTCAGCTGAACCGCCGCGCCGGCGAACATCGCCGCGCGCAGGCCCGCGACGCCGCCGTGCGCGGCAGCGAACAGCGTGCCGAGCACCGCGATCCCGAGCGTCGCGCCGGTCATCCGCGCGACGTTGACGAGCGCACTCGCGGTGCCCGAGCGCGCACTGTCGACCGCGCCGACGGCGACGGTCATCAGCGGCCCCGTCGCGATTCCCATCCCGAGTCCGGTCAGCGCGAGCCCGATCTCGGCGCCCAACAGGCCGCGCGAGGCCGCCGACGCGCCGATCACCGCGAGCCCGCTCGCGATCAACGCGACGCCACCGGCCGTCGTCGTCCGCGTGCCGACGCGCTCCGACAAAGGCCCCGAGCACGGCGACACGACGACGAACACGAGCGCCATGGGCAGCAACGCGAGGCCCGCGCCGGTCGAGTCGAGCCGGCCGATGCTTTGCCACGTCAGCGGCAACAGGAACAGCACGCCGTACATGCCGAAGGTCATGCCGGCGGTCGCGGCGATCGCGCCGCGAAACGCGCGGATGCCGAACAGGTCGAGCGGCACGAGCGCGGCATCGCCGTGGCGGCGCTCGATCGCGACGAAGGCGGCGAACGACGCCACGGCGACACAGCCCGCGATCGCGCTCGCGAGCGTCGAGTCGCGGAACACGATTGCCGCATACGCGAGCGTGCCGAGCGCAAGCGCGCCGGCGACCTGCGCGCCGGCATCGAAATGACGGCCGCGCGGATCGGACGATTCCGGCACGGCCGGCATCGCGAGCAGCATCGCCGCGACGCTGAGCGGCACGACCACGAAGAAAATGCTGCGCCATCCGAAGTGCCGGATCAGCACGCCGCCGACGGTCGGCCCGATCGCCATCGCGACGCCGTTGCACGCGGCCCAGATGCCGAGCGCCCGGCCGCGCTCGACCGGATCGCGCCACACGACGCGCACGATCGCCAGCGACGCCGGCAGCAGCAGCGCCGCGCCGACGCCGGCCAGCGCGCGTGCGCCGATCAGCACCGGCACCGACGGCGCGAGCGCGCACAGCAGCGAGGCGACGGTAAACACGGCGGTGCCGGCCAGGAACACGCGGCGGCGGCCGTAAAGGTCGGCGAGCAGCCCGCCGCTCAGCAGCAATACCGCGTAGGCCAGGTTGTAGCTGTCGACGACCCATTGCAGCGCGCCGACGCCCGCATGAAAATACGCGCCGATCGCGCGCGTCGCGAGATTGACGACGGCGGTATCGACCTGCGCGACGAGCACGGCGAGGCACAGCGTCAGCAGCGTCACGCCGCGCCGTCTGGCGGGGCGGCGTACGGGGGCAGCGGGTTCTCCGGCATGCGTCATGGGCGGCATTCCTCGACAGGCGATCGTTCGAGCGTAGACGCGGCCTGCTGCCAGCGTGGTGTCAGCAGGCGAGGGCAGCAGGCGCGCAAACGGCATGCCCGCAGGCTCGCCGGGCCCGGCGCGACCCGCATGCGCGCTGCCCGAAACGAAAAACGAGGCTTGCGCCCCGTTTCCCGTTGCTGTCAGATTTCTTGCCGATATTGCGTCAGGCCGCGACCGCCCGCGCGCGCGACATCGTCAGCGCCGCATCCTCGATCATGTCCTCCTGCCCGCCGACGAGCCGCTGACGGCCCAGCTCGACGAGAATGTCGCGCGCCGGAATCCCGTACTTGGCTTCCGCGCGCTTCGCAAACAGCAGGAACGACGAGTAGACGCCCGCATAGCCGAGCGTCAGCGCATCGCGGTCGATGCGGATCGGCGCGTCCATGATCGGCACGACGAGATCTTCGGCGACGTCCGAGATCGCGAACACGTCGACGCCGGTCTCGATGCCCATCCGGTCGCATACGGCGACGAACACTTCCATCGGCGTGTTGCCCGCGCCCGCGCCGAGGCCGGCGGCGGCCGCATCGATCCGGTTCGCGCCGGCGGCGACCGCCGCCACCGAGTTCGCGACGCCCATCGCGAGATTGTGATGGCCGTGGAAGCCGAGTTCGGTCTCCGGCTTCAGCGCGGCGCGCACCTGGCCGATGCGCGCGGTCACGTCGTCGGGCAGCATGTGGCCGGCCGAATCGGTGATGTAGATGCAGTTCGCGCCGTACGATTCCATCAGCTTCGCCTGCACGACGAGCTGCGCGGGTGACGACATGTGCGCCATCATCAGGAACCCGACCGTATCGAGGCCGAGCTTGCGTGCAAGGCCGATATGCTGTTCCGACACGTCGGCCTCGGTGCAGTGCGTCGCGACGCGGATCGTGCCGACGCCGAGTTCGTGCGCCATCCGCAGGTGCTCGACGGTGCCGATGCCGGGCAGCAGCAGCGCCGACACCTTCGCCTGCTTCAGCTCCGGAATCACGGCGCTCAGGTAGGCCTCGTCGGTGTGCGCGGGAAAGCCGTAGTTGACCGACGCGCCGCCGAGCCCGTCGCCGTGCGTGACCTCGATCAACGGCACGCCGGCCGCGTCGAGCCCGCGCGCGATGTCGCGCATCTGGTCGAGCGTGATCTGATGGCGCTTCGGGTGCATCCCGTCGCGCAGCGACATGTCGTGGACGGTGATTTTCTTGCCTGCAAGTGACATCGTGTGACTCCTCGGCTCAAGCGGTGGCGGCCGTCGCGGCCAGCATCTGTTCGGCGAAACGCTCGGCCGTGGCGGCCGCGGCGGCGGTCATGATGTCGAGGTTGCCCGCGTACTTCGGCAGGTAGTCGCCGAGGCCCTCGACCTCCATGAACACGGACACGCGATTGCCGTCGAACACCGGGCCGTTCTTCAGCGTATAGCCGGGCACATAGCGCTGCACCTCCTTGACCATCGCATGCACGGACGCGGTGATCGCGTCGACGTCGGGCGGCCCGTCGGTCAGGCAGTGGATCGTGTCGCGCATGATCAGCGGCGGCTCGGCCGGGTTGATCACGATGATCGCCTTGCCCTTGCGCGCGCCGCCGACCTGCTCGATCGCGCCGGCCGTCGTGCGCGTGAATTCGTCGATGTTCTTGCGCGTGCCGGGGCCGACCGATTTCGACGACACCGTCGCGACGATCTCGCCGTACGCGACCGGCTGCACGCGCGACACCGCATAGACCATCGGGATCGTCGCCTGGCCGCCGCAGGTCACCATGTTGACGTTGTTCTGCGCGCTGTCGAGATGCGCGTCGAGGTTGACCGGCGGCACGCAGTACGGCCCGATCGCGGCGGGCGTCAGGTCGATCATCTTCACGCCGAGCGCGGTGAGCTTGTCGGCGTTCTCGCGATGCACGTAGGCCGAGGTCGCGTCGAACGCGATGCGGATGCCGTCGGCCTCGACGTGCGGCAGCAGGCCGTCGACGCCCTGGTCGGTGGTCTTCAGGCCGAACGCGCGCGCACGCGCGAGGCCATCGGACGCCGGATCGACGCCGACCATCCACACCGGTTCGAGCACCGGCGAGCGGCGCAGCTTGTACAGCAGGTCGGTGCCGATATTGCCGGGCCCGATCAATGCGCAGGGGATCTTCTTCATCAGGATTCCTTTTTCTTCAGGTAAAACGAACCTCGCAGCCGCCGATGCCGGCGATATGCATCGACAGCGCATCGCCGGCCGTGACCGGAATCAGCTTGGCAAGCGAGCCGGACAGCACGATCTCGCCGGCGAGCAGCGGCACGTCGTAGGCGGCGAGCGTGTTCGCGAGCCACGCGACCGCGTCGGCAGGATGGCCGAGCGCCGCGTCGCCGCGGCCCTGCGCGACGCGTTCGCCGTTCTTGTCGATCGCCATCTCGCAGGCGGCGAGATCGAGCGTGCGCGGATCGACGCGTGCGTCGCCTAGCACGTAGACGCCGCACGACGCGTTGTCGGCGACGGTGTCCTCGATGCGGATCGCCCAGTCGCGGATGCGCGAATCGACGATCTCGAAGCAGGGCGCGACGGCGGCGGTCGCGGCGATCACGTCGGTGCGGTCGATGCCGGGGCCGCGCAGGTCGTGGGCGAGAATGAAGGCGATCTCGCCCTCCGCGCGCGGCGCGATCAGCGCGTCGGTGGCGATCGCCTCGCCGGATGCATGGTGCATGCCGGACAGCAGGATGCCGAAGTCGGGCTGGCGCACGTTCAGCATGTCCTGCACGGCCTGGCTCGTCACGCCGATCTTCTTGCCGACGACCGATTCGCCGTGCGCGACGCGACGTTCGATGAAGCGCTGCTGGATCCGGTACGCATCGTCGAGCGACAGCCGGCGCGGGCGGCCCGACAGCGGCGTGACCGGCGCGCGGGCGTGCCACGCGTCGTACAGCTCGTCGCCGAGCGTCGTATGCAAGCGGGAAGACATCAAAGGGCCCTCGATGGAAAAGGCCGCCGGATCGGCGGCATGGTGCGCCGGAGCGCTGCCCCGGCGCGCGGGTCGCAGGTGCGCGTCAGTTGCCCGAGCTGCGGATCGCGTCCGGCGAGAAGTATGCTTCGGAGAACTGCGGGCTGTTGTCGAGCTTCGGCATCGGGCCTTCGTTCGTCAGGCGGTCGGCCAGATACGCGCCCGAGATCAGGTCGTGATAGAACACCGCGCTCGGGTAGAACGTCTTCGCGTCGTACGCGTAGAGCGTCGTCGCGACGTTGGTGCGCCACAGCTGGCCGCGCGCATCGTAGTTGTCGGCGAGCAGCGTCATCCACGAATCCTCGTCGATATACAGCATGCGCTTCGCGTACTGGTGGCGATAACCATTCTTCAGCGTCGCCTGCAGTACCCATACGCGATGCAGTTCGTAGCGCACGTACGCCGGATTCTCGTGGCCCTTGGTCAGCAGGTCGCTGTACTTGACCGCGCTGTCCATCACCTTGTAGTTGTCGTACGGCACGTAGATCTCGCGCTTGCCGACGATCTTCCAGTCGTAGCGGTCGCCGGGGCCGTTGTACAGGCGGTCGTCGTCGACGGTGCGGAAGCCGCCCGGGCCCTGCGGCTGGTCGTAGCCGTATTCGGGCGCTTGCCGCACGCGGCGCGTGCCCGGGTTGTACATCCACGTGCGCGACGAGTTGTCCGCGCCGGCCTTGTCCCAGTTCGTGAAGCCGACGATCAGCGAGCCGCGGTCGGACAGCGGCAGTTCCGTCGCGTTGCGATAGAAGGTGCGATTGTTGAGGTCGTTCTTCACGTCGTACTTGCCGACGTTGCGCGGCGAGTAGATGTCGTAGCGCACCTTGCCCCACGCGATGTTGCCGTCGGAGTAGACCACCGCCTGGTCGTAGGTCGCCTGCTCGGTGCCGATCGCCGACGAGAAGCGCTGGTTCCACAGCAGCTCGGCGGCGGTTTTCGGAATCGGATACGGCACCTGCGGCGGCGCGTTCGTCAGGCCGTTCGCGTCGGGCGTCATCGTCGAATCGGGCGCGTAGGTGCGGATGTCCTTGTAGACGGCATCCGAATAGCGGAAGTCGCGATGGCTCGGATAGACGATCAGCCTGAAGGTCGTCGGGTAGCGCTTGAACATCGCCTTCTGGCCGTCGGTCAGGTGCTCTGCATACTGCGCCATGTTCTCGGCGGTGATCGTGGCGATCGGCTTCTCGTTCGCGAACGGGTCGGGATAGCGGCCGCCGCGCTTGTACTGCACGTCGGGCGGCGTGCCGAGCCACTTGCCGGACCACTCGGGCACGCCGCTGTCCTTGCTGGCGGCGCGCACCGCGCCCATCGGCGTGAGCGGGCCGTCGAGCGCCTTCAGCTCGTCCGGCGTGACCTTCGGGAACGACGCCGTCGCGGCGAGCGCGCAGGCAGCCATCACCGACGCGCGCAGGAGGGGGAGACCAATGCGTTTCATGACAATCCTCTTCTGGCTGGGTAACGAGCGGCCGCGCCGCTCAGAAGTGGTAGGTCGCCGTGGCGAGCACGTAGTCGCGATCCGCGAGCGGGCGCGTGGCCGGGTTCGGCGAGCCGAGGAACTTCGCGTAGACGAGCGACAGCTGCAGGTTGCTCAGGCGCGTGAAGGTCAGGCCCGCGGTCACGCGGTGGTCGCCCTGGCCCGTCAGCGAGCCGAGCGCGCCGGCCAGCGGCGACGTGCCCGTCAGGTCGTGCGTGTAGGTCAGCGGCACGTCGAGATCCCAGCCGTTGAACACGTTCTTGTAGCTGAGCGTCCAGGCGATCTCCATCGCCAGCGCGTTGCGCGAGTTCGCGAGCGTGGTGGAACCGTCGAGTTCCGAGATGCTGCCCGCATGCACGTACGTGAGTTCGCCGATCAGCGACTGCGAGTTCGCGAGGAAGCTCGGCCCGATCGAGTAGATCCCGGACAGGTTGGTCTGCAGCACGTTCGCGCGCGTCGATTGCGGGCCGGTCGGCGTATTGACCAGCACCGCCGCGCCTTGCCGGTACGACACTTCGCCCGCGACGTTCACCGGGCCGAGCTGCGTCGAGAAGCTCGCGCCGGTCAGCTTGATGTTGTTGAAATACGTCTGCTGATACTGGAGCGTCGGGAAGTACGTCGTGACGACGCTCGGGTTCATGTCGTTGTAGTGCAGGTAGTACAGGCCCAGCTCGGTGTCGCCGAGCACGCGAAAGCGCGCGCCGATGCCCCACTGGTTGCGTGCGCTCGGCTTGTCGTCGGGGCCGCGCGGAATGATCATCCCTCCCGGGCCGATGATGTATTGCGCGCCGGGGCCGGTGACGTCGGAATAGCTCCAGTAGGTGCCGGGCGCGGTCAGCCGGTTCTGCTGGAACGAGAACTGGTAGTAGCCGAGCACGCTGAAGTTCGGCGTGATCTGCCATTGCGTCGAGATCTGCGGCACCGGCAGCAGGATGTCCTTCACCTCGGCGCCCGCCATGTACGACTTGGTCGCGTCGGACGGGCCCTGCGCGCCGGCGATGTTCGGGAAGAACAGGCTTTCGCCCCATGCGACGACCTGGTCGCCGACCTTCACGTTCAGGCTCGTCGTGCCGATCTTGAACGTGTTGTACGCGTAGGCGGCGAGCAGCGTCGTGTGACCGCCCGACCAGTAGCGCGCGTCGCTCGTGAAGTTGTTGTACTGCCCGGCGTGGTTCACGGTGCCGGGCGCGTCGTTGTAGTTCGGGCGGTGATAGGCCTGGTCGTAGAAGGTGTCCGCGCGAACGAACACGCCCCAGTCGTCATGCTTCAGGTTGACTTCGCCGAGCAGGCTGACCTGGTTTTCGATCAGCTTGTTCTTCGCGAAGTTGCGGTCGCCGTCGTCGCCGTTGATGTTCGCGGGCGTCAGCAGGTTGCCGCTCGGTGCGCGCGTGCGCATGCCGAGCCCGTAGCTGAGCGTGAACGTGTAGTCGAGCGTCGTATCGGCGCCGAGCTCGATCGTGCTGCCGGCGTGTGCGTCGGGTACGGCGCACGACAGCAGCGCGGCGGTCAGCGTCGACAGCGTGGCGGCGGCCCGCTTGTCGGTACGGCGCGAAATCCGTTGATGCATGGTGTCTCCTCTGGGGTATCGACGACGGTCGACTGTGGTTGTCGTGAGAGGCAGAGTAGGGACGTCGCGGTAGCAGGGAATCGTCAAAATGAACTAGATGACTTCCCTAGGAGACCTGCTCATCGCGCCTGCGCGGCCGCGAGAAACGCGGGCCGCTCGCCGCCGCCGTCGAGCCGCAGGTTCGCGCCCGATGCGTAGGACGCCTCGGGCGATGCGAGGAACAGGCACGCGGACGCGACGTCGTCGGGCGTCGCGAGCCGGCCGGCCGGAATCGTCGCGCGGATTGCGTCGAGCGCGTCGTGGTCGCCGTAGTGGCCTTCGGTGGCCGCATCGGTCTGCACGAGGCTCGGGCTGATCGCGCAGACGCGCACGCGCGGCGCCCATTCGACGGCAAGCGACGTCACCGCGTTGACGAGCCCCGCTTTCGCGGCGCCGTAGGCGGCCGTGCCGGGCGAAGGCCGCGACGCGCTGACGCTCGCGATGAACAGCATCACGCCGCCTGCGGGCTGCGGCTGCATGATCGCGTTCACGCGCTGCGCGAGCTGCAGCGGCGCGATCAGGTTCAGCCGGACGATCGATTCGGTGAAGCGCGGCGACGCGTCGGCCGCGAGCGCGAACGGCGAGCCGCCCGCGTTATTGACCAGCACGTCGAGGCCGCCGGCCGTGTCGCGTATCGTCGCGAGCAGCGCGTCGACCTGTTCGATGTCGCGCAGGTCGGCCGCGACGAAGGTCGCGGTGCGCCCGCCGGCCGCCGGCGGCGTGTCGGGCGCGCTGCGCCCGCAGACGAACACCCGCGCGCCCGCCGCGAGAAAGCGTTCGGCGATGCGCCGCCCGATGCCCTTGGTGCCGCCCGTCACGAGCACCGTCTTGCCGCTGTAGTCGAATCCGCTCACCGTCCGCCTCCGTCGCCATTGCCGTTTCAGTGGGGCCGATGATAGGAACAAGCGCGCGCGGTTTCGTAGTCTGAAAGGATGATGCCGGTCGGCGCGGCGCGCGCAATCATCGCGGCATGCATGTCACGACCCACGAAGGAGACAACCCGCGATGACGACCCCCATGACGCCGCCGGACGGCATCTTCACCGACGTACCGGGCGGCCTGCGCCTGCATCATTTCGAGGCGGGCGCTGGCCGGCCGGTGGTGTTCATCCACGGCAGCGGGCCGGGCGCCAGCGGCTTCAGCAACTTCAAGCACAACTACCCGGCGTTCGCGGCGGCGGGCCATCGCGCGATCGTCGTCGACCTGCCGGGCTACGGGCAGTCGTCGAAACCGTCGGATGTCGCGTATACGCTCGATTTCTTCGTCGGCGCGCTGCATGCGCAGCTGACGGCGCTCGGCATCGGGCCGGCGGTGCTGCTCGGCAACTCGCTCGGCGGCGCGATCGCGCTGAAATACGCGCTCGACCATCCTGACGCGGTCGATGCGCTGATCATGATGGCGCCGGGCGGCGTCGAGGATCGCGACACCTATTTCCGGATGGAAGGGATCCAGCGGATGGTGAAGCTGTTCACCCATCGCGAGATGAACGACGACACGATGCGCGAGCTGCTGACGCTGCTGGTGCACGATCCGGCGATCGTCACCGACGCGCTCGTTGCCGAGCGGATGAAGGTCTGCGTCGAGCAGCCGACCGAAGTGCTGTCGACGATGAGCGTGCCGAACCTGACCGATGCGCTCGGCGAGCTGCGCTGCCCGGTGCTCGGCTTCTGGGGCACGGACGATCGCTTCAACCCGGTCGGCGGCGCGATGAAGTTCGTCGAGCGCTGTCGCGACGCGCGGGTCGTACTGATGAACCGGTGCGGCCACTGGGTGATGGTGGAACATGCCGCTTACTTCAATCGGGAATGCCTCGATTTTCTCGCGACGCAAAATGCGCGATAACGCCGGATGCCCTCGACGACGGGGCCCGACCTATACGGAGACAAGATGAAACTGATCGAAGAACTGTTCGACCTGCACGGCAAGGTGGCCGTGATTACCGGCGCGGCGCGCGGCATCGGCGCCGAGACGGCGCGCACGCTGGCCGCGGCCGGCGCGAGCGTCGCGATTCTCGACGTGCTGTCGCAGCCGGCCGAGGCGCTCGTCGACGAAATCCGCGCGCAGGGCGGGCAGGCCGCGTTCTGGTCGCTGGACGTCACGCGCGAGGACGACGTGTCGCGCGTGTTCGGCGAGATCGCCGCGCGCTTCGGGCGCATCGACGTGCTGGTGAACAACGCGGGCATCGAAGGGCATAACGTGCCGACGCACGAACTCACGCTCGCGCAGTGGCAGCGCGTGCAGGACGTGAACGTCAACGGCGTGTTCCTGTGCACGCGTGCGGCGATTCCGCATATCGAGGCGGCCGGCGGCGGGTCGATCGTGAACCTGTCGTCGATGTACGGGATCGTCGGCGGTCCCGACGTGCCGGCTTACCACGCGTCGAAGGCGGCGGTGCGGATGATGGCGAAGGTCGACGCGATGCTGTATGCGGCGAAGAACATCCGCGCGAACTCGGTGCATCCCGGCTACATCCGCACGCCGATGCTCGAGGAGGCGTTCCGCCAGATGGGCCAGGATCCCGACCGCGCCTTCGAATACATGCAGACCAACGTGCCGATGGCGAAGATCGGCAGCCCGCGCGACATCGCGGCCGGCATCCTGTATCTCGTGTCGCCGGCGGGCCGCTACGTGACGGGCGCGGAGCTCGTGATCGACGGCGGGTTTACCGCGCGCTGACGGGCGGCGGCTGCATCATCGAACAGGCGACAGGAGACGGCAGTTGAAAGTGCTCGTGGCAGTGAAGCGCGTGGTCGACGCGAACGTGAAGGTCGGCGTGAAGTCCGACCGGAGCGGCGTCGACATCGCGAACGTGAAGATGTCGATGAACCCGTTCGACGAGATCGCCGTTGAAGAAGCGGTGCGCTTGAAGGAGGCCGGCATCGCGACCGAGGTGGTCGCGGTGTCGGTCGGCGTTGCACAGGCGCAGGAAACGCTGCGCACCGCGCTGGCGATCGGCGCGGACCGCGCGATCCTCGTCGAGACGAACGCGGCGGTCGAACCGCTCGGCGTCGCGAAGGTGCTGAAGGCGCTGCTCGACAAGGAACGGCCTTCGCTGGCGATCCTCGGCAAGCAGGCGATCGACGACGATTCGAACCAGACCGGGCAGATGCTGGCTGCATTGGCTGGCTTGCCGCAGGCGACGTTCGCATCGAAGGTCGTGGTGGCGAATGGCAACGCGACGGTTGCGCGCGAAGTGGACGGCGGCGCGGAAACGCTGTCGCTTCAACTGCCCGCAGTCGTCACTACGGATCTGCGCCTGAACGAGCCGCGCTACGTGACGCTGCCGAACATCATGAAGGCGAAGAAGAAGCCGCTGGAAATAGTGAAGCCGGACGATCTCGGCGTGGACGTGACACCGCGACTGAAGGTGCTCGCCGTGAACGAGCCGCCGAAGCGCGCGGCCGGCGTGAAGGTGCCGGACGTGGCGACGCTGGTCGGCAAGCTGAAGACCGAAGCCGGGGTGCTGTAAGCCGGCGGCATGCGCGCGGGCTTCGGCGCGTTGCAGACACTGAATGAAGCACGCGGACTTCGGATCCTTGCCTGGAAAGACGACGGAGCGGAACACAATGACGATTCTGGTGATCGCCGAACACGATGCGGCCGACGCGGCATCGCCCGGCGGCCATGCGCCGATCAAGGCGGCGACGCTGAATACCGTGGCCGCCGCGCAGACGATCAGCGGATTCGGCGGCGGCGATATTCATGTGCTGGTCGCCGGACACAACGTCCGGGCGGCGGCCGACGCGGCTGCGAAAATCGCGGGCGTGACGAAGGTGCTGCTGGCCGATGCGCCGCAGCTTGCCGACGGTCTCGCGGAGAATGTCGAAGCGACGGTGATGACGGTTGCAATGCAGTATTCGCACATCCTCGCGCCGGCCACGGCGTACGGCAAGAACATCGCGCCGCGTATCGCGGCGAAGCTCGACGTCGCGCAGATCTCGGACATCACGGCCGTGACGGCGATCGACACGTTCGAGCGCCCGATCTACGCGGGCAACGCGATCGCGACGGTGCAGTCGGGCGACCCGGTCAAGGTCGTCACGGTGCGGGCGACGGGTTTCGATCCGGTCGCAGCGGAAGGCGGCAGCGCATCGGTCGAGAAGATCGAAGCGGCGGCAGACGCAGGCGTGTCGCAGTTCGTCAGCCGTGAAGTGACGAAGCTGGACCGTCCGGAACTCACCAGCGCGAGCATCATCGTGTCGGGCGGCCGTGGCCTGGGCAGCGGCGAGAACTACACGAAGGTGCTGGAGCCGCTCGCGGACAAGTTGCAAGCCGCACTCGGCGCTTCCCGCGCGGCAGTGGATGCGGGCTACGTGCCGAACGACTATCAGGTCGGCCAGACCGGCAAGATCGTCGCGCCGCAGCTGTACATCGCGGTCGGCATCTCGGGCGCGATCCAGCACCTGGCCGGCATGAAGGATTCGAAGGTCATCGTCGCAATCAACAAGGATCCCGAAGCACCGATCTTCAGCGTGGCCGATTACGGCCTCGTCGGCGACCTGTTTACCGTCGTGCCCGAAGCTTGCGCGGCGCTGTGAGCGGTTGCCTCGCCGATTACGTCTACTGAGCCCACGTCCCGACCCATGCCCTTGTTCGAATTCAACGGAATGCGCCCGCGTGTCGATGCTTCCGCTTACGTGCACCCGGGCGCGGTCGTGATCGGCAACGTGACGATCGGCGCGCGCTGCTATATCGGTCCGCACGCGAGCCTGCGCGGCGATTTCGGTGCGATCGTGGTCGAGGCCGGCAGCAACGTGCAGGACGGCTGCGTGCTGCATGTCGGCATCGGCGAGACATGCCGGCTCGGCGTGAACAGCCATGTCGGTCACGGCGCGATCGTGCACGGCGCGACGCTCGAACCGGACACGATGATCGGGATGAACGCGGTCGTGATGGATGGCGCCACGATCGGCGCGACGACGATCGTGGCCGCGTGCGCATTCGTGAAGGCAGGGCTCGACGTGCCGCCCGGTGTGTTGCTGGCGGGCGTGCCGGGGCGCGTAGTGCGACGGCTGAGCGACGCGGAGATCGATGCGAAGGCGAACGGCACGCGGATCTATCAGCAGCTTGCGGCGGATTGTCTGCGCACGCTCAGGCTCGTCGACGGGTGAGCGGGGCCGGCGGTGCTTTCTGCACCGATGCGGCTTGCGGGGCCTTCATGCGGATGGGCGCTTGCAGGCGCGAAAGCCGTCGTCGGTCGGCGTGAACGTCGAGAATCCCGACGACGCGAGTGCCGGACGCAGCCTTTCCGAAAACGGAACGCCGTAGACCTGCAGCACCGAATAGCCGGGCAGCTGCGCGAATGCGTTGTGGTGGCCGTCCAGCGTATCCAGGATTCCGACGCACCAGCTTTCCCGGTCGGCGCCGTATCGCTGAAACGTCGTCACGCCGCCCGTGCGATCGGGTTCGTCCGGTGACGGCGAACGCTGCCGGATTCGCCCGGCTGCCGCGTCGTTCGCCGGGCTTGTCACGATCCATGCGTGGCGTACCGTTGCGGCGATGTCGGAAAGCCTGTCGCCGCATTCGGGATCGACGATGAGCGCGATCGCGTCGGCATTTTTCAATTTTGGTCCTCCGGTTCCCGTCCCGATCGACGGGCGGCGTTCGCCTGTTTTCCTGATGCGGAAACGGTTGCCGCGGTGTTTTCCGCCGTGGGGAGGCGCGGCCGTGGATTGGATTCCCGTGCGCTCCATGCTACGTAACGTACGGATCTTGTTACGTCGACGTTACCGGAACGCAAGGATCGGTGGAAGCTGGTTTGCAGGGCGAGTGGCGCGGGGCGGCGTGCACGGGCGGATGCGGTCGTTATGGCGGCGTCGGGCGAACGGCGTTGGCATGGTAGCTGCTTGTTGCAGTCGTCACGGCTATAAGCAAACAAGGACTGCCATGCAAAAACAATTCACCAAGGGGAATTTCGTGCTCGCGGCATTTGCCGCCGCCTGCACGCTTGCCGCGTGCGGCGGTGGCGATGTGACTTCGCCGCCGCGGGCCGGCAACAACGTTGTGCCGAGTACGAGTGGGAGTGGTACGAGCGGTGGCGGTACGAGCGGGACGACCAGCGGTACGACGAGTGGCGCGACGAGCGGTACGACGAGCGGTACGACGAGCGGTACGACGAGCGGCACGACCAGCGGCACAACGAGCGGTACGACGAGCGGTACGACCAGCGGTACGACCAGCGGTACGACCAGCGGCACGACCAGCGGCACGACGAGCGGTACGACGAGCGGTACGACGAGCGGTACGACGAGCGGGACGACCAGCGGGACGACCAGCGGTACAACGAGCGGCACAACAAGCGGCACAACAAGCGGCACAACAAGCGGCACAACAAGCGGCAGCACCAGCGGTTGGGGCACCAGCGGCGCCCCCGGCACGCGGGGCATCGTCAGCTCGGTCGGCGCGGTCGTGATGGACGCCGGCACGACCATCGGCGGCGTGAGCCTGCCGGGCGTCAGCAAGGGCGTGACGGCCGGCCCCGGCGACACGGTCCGCGGCGTCGGCTCGATCGTCAACGAAACCTCGAACGTCGTGAGCGGCGGGCTCGGCCAGATCGGCTTCACGCCGAACCCGGTCGGCACCACCGTGGCCGGCCTCGGCAGCGTCGTCGGCACGGCCGGCGCTCCCGTCTCCGGCCTGAGCGAAACGGTGAAGGCGCTTGGCGCCGGACCGCTGTCGCCGCTGGCGCCGATCACCGCGCCGGTCGGCAGTCTGCTCGACACCGTCGCGAACCAGCTCGGATCGGCCGGCACCACGATCGGCGCCGCGCTGTCGACCGGCCCGGTACAGCAGGCGACGCAGACGGTCAGTTCGGCCATCACGCCGCTCGTGACGACCGCCGGCCAACTCACGCAGCAGGTCGGCACGGCGACCGGGCTCGGTCAGCCGGTCGCGGGGCTGCTCGGCCAGATCGGCGGAGCGATCACGTCGGCCGGATGGAAGGCATCGGCGGCGGGAGCGGGAACCGTTGCCGGGCCGCTGGTCAGCGACGTCGGGCAGCTCGTCCGGGCCGTCGGCGACACGGTGACCAACGCGGGCGGCCTCGTCAATCCGAATGGCGCGAACGGCGCCGTGCCGATTTCCGGTCTGATCACCAGCGTCGTCGGCGGGATCCCGGCGGTCGTGCACAACGGTCCGCCGCCGGCCGCGACGCCGGCGACCGGTACGGGCACCGGCATCAGCGCCGGCGGCAGCGCTGCGCTCGGTGGCGCAAGCGGCCCGCTCGCACCGATTACGTCGCTGCTCGGCGGCCTGCTGGGTGGTGCGGCCGGAAAGTAGGCGAACGACGCGAGCGCATCGGTGCCGGCGAGCGTCGGCGCCGGTGGCCCGGCCTCGCCGGCACGAGCAGAAACCATCAGAACGTGTAAGTGACCTTGCCGAACGCAGCCCGGCCGACCGTGTTGTAACCGTAGGCCGTCATATAGCGACGGTCGAACAGGTTGGACAGCAGCGCCGACACCGACAGATGCGAATTGATCCGGTACGACGCGCGCAGGTCCGCCGTCAGGTACGACGGCAGATAGGTCGTGTTGGCCGGATCGTCGAACGTTGTGCCACCGTAGCGCAGCGACGCGCCGGTGCTCAACGCGTGCAGGTGCAGTTCGTCCCACGTGTGATCGATGCTGATGCTGACCGTTTGTCGCGGACGGCGATTCAGCCACGTCTGATTGGTCGTGTCCTGCGGATTCAGCAGGCCGATTGCGATGCTGACCGGCGTCGAACGGCCGATCGTTCCCTTGTACGACAGGTCGAGCCCGCGAATGTGCGCGCGCCCGATGTTGACCGGCTGGAACGTCGCGGGATCGTACGCGATCAGGTTATGGACGCGCGTGTCGTAGATCGCGGCCGTAAACGTGCCGAGCGACGTCGTCGCATCGAGCGCGGCCTCGACCGAGTTGCTGCGCTCGGGGCTGAGATCCGGATTCCCGTATCCGGGATAGTAGAGATCGTTGAAGGTCGGCAGCCGGAACGCGTTGCCATACGACAGGCGTGCGGTGTAGACCGGCGTGATCGCCCACGACAGCGCCGCGTTGCCCGTGTTCACCGACCGCCCGGCGACGATCTCGTGACGGCCCGCGAGGAACATCGTGACCGTGCCGAGCGTCACCGACTGGTGCAGCGAGAACGCGGAATCGTTGCGCGTGGGCACGCCGCTCGGGATATCGACCGGCAGGAACGCCTGTTCACGCGTGAAATCGTATGCGAGCTTGGTCTCGCCCGACAGCGGCTGGCCGAACAGGCTGAAGCCGCGTTCCTGGTGCGTCAGCGACGTCGACGTGCTGATGCGCTGCGAATTGATCTGATCGGTCGCGATCGCCGGGTCGCTCGCGTACAGGAACTGGCGATCGTTCGAGTAACCGACGGACTGGTCGAACTGCGTGTCCGGCGTGATGTCGAGATGAAACGACAGGCCGGCCGTCAACTGGTGGTCGAGCTCGCGATCGGCGCCGCCCGCGTTGTCGTAGGACAGGTCGGAGCGGTGGTACAGCGCGAACGTCGAGATCGACCAGTTGTCGCGCGCATAGCCGAGGCGTGCGTCGATATCCTGCGCGTGATACGGGTTGCGGCCTTCCTCGTGGCCGTACGCGAACGGCCGCGTCGCATCGATGCCGGCCGTCGCGTAATCGTGCAGGCCGAGCGAGTAGGTGAGCCCGCCGAGCGCGGCGAGCGGCCCGCTCGACGGCACCGTGCCCGACGTGCGGACCTGCGTGTCGAAGGTCTTGTTCGAGCCGCCGCCGAACGACACCGTGGTCTGGTTCGGCTGGTTCGCCGCGCGCCGCGTGAACAGCTGCACGACGCCGCCCATCGCGTTCGCGCCGAACGAGGCGGCCGCCGGCCCCGAGATGACTTCGACGCGCTCGAACGCCTCGGTCGGCAGATCCGCCCAGGGCGCGATGCCGGTGGTCGACGAGCCGATCCGGATGCCGTCGACGAACACCGCGACCTGGCTCGCCGACGAGCCGCGAATACTGACGGACGACGACGCGCCGGGGCCGCCGTTCTGCGACACGGTCACGCCCGGCAGCGTCGCGACCGCCTGCGTGATGCTCGGATCGCTTGGCGACAGCCGGTCGAGGTCGTCGCGCGTGAGCACCTGCGTCGTCGCATAGCGCTGGTCGAACGATTCGGGCAGGTGGCGCGTGTCGGTGATGGAGATCGTCGGCAGGTCGGCGTTGTCTGCGGGCTGCGCCGGCTGCGGCGGGGCGGTGTCGCCGGCGGCGTGCGCGAGCGGCGACAGCAGCGCGGTGGCGGCGGACGTGGCGAGGAGATGTCGGAGTTTCATGAAGCGGGTCTTGTTATCGTGCTGCGCGGGCCGCGCGCGTGAACGGGCGGCGGGCGGTGTCGTGGTCGGGTTCGGCGTGCGCGGCCGGATCGGGCGCGACGACACGGGAGCAGGCGCGCACGCGTGCCGCGTGCCGGCACGACGCTTTCGGCGCGAAAGCGGAATCGGGAACGATGGACATCTGACGGAATCCTGAGGTCGGGCCGTCCTTGCAACGGGCGACCGCCGACGGCGGCGCTTGCGCATCGGGACACCCCGCCCGTTGCGGCTGCTTGGACCTCGGTCGATGGCTGGTCTCCTGGCTTGCGGGTCGTCGTCCGGTGCCGGCCTTCCCGGGTGTCCCAGTGGCTCGGTGGGCATGGACTCGCCGCTCACAGTTGCGGGGGCAGCCGCAGATCGACGGCATCGCTGCCGCTACTGCGTTCCCATTTGATCCCGTCTCCGGGAACCATCAGCGCGCAAGGGTAATGGCCGCCGCTTCGCCGCGTCAATGCTTCGCGCGGGGCCGGCGCGAAAAAACCACGTATTGCGGGCCTGCGTTGCCCGGTTCGTGCCGGGGCGCGTGGAAAAAGCCGGTTCAGGTCTGATGAATGGGCGCCGGCAGGGCTTGTCGTTACGACGAGAGTCGCCGGCACCATGAAAAACGGCGCCGCAGGCATTCAGCCTGCGGCGCCGTGGCGGGTTTGCCGCGGCGAGCATGACTCGCCGCGGCGCGACAACCCGCTTACACCTGCACGGTGTCGGCGACTTCCTTGAAGTCCTGGATCTGGTCGAAGTTCATGTACTTGTAGATCTGGTCGCCATTGGCGTTGATCACGCCGATATCGGCCATGTACTCTTCCTTCGTCGGAATCTTGCCCAGACGCGAGCAGATTGCCGCCAGTTCCGCCGAGCCGAGATACACGTTGGTGTTCTTGCCGAGGCGGTTCGGGAAGTTGCGGGTCGAGGTCGACATCACCGTCGCGCCTTCGCGCACCTGTGCCTGGTTGCCCATGCACAGCGAGCAGCCCGGCATTTCGGTACGTGCGCCGGCCGTGCCGAACACGCCGTAATGGCCTTCCTCGGTCAGCTGCTTCTGGTCCATCTTGGTCGGCGGCGCGACCCACAGCTTGACCGGAATGTCGCGCTTGCCTTCCAGCAGCTTCGACGCGGCGCGGAAGTGACCGATGTTGGTCATGCACGAGCCGATGAACACTTCGTCGATCTTCGCGCCGGCGACGTCGGACAGCGTCTTCACGTCGTCCGGATCGTTCGGGCAGGCGACGATCGGCTCATGGATGTCGGCGAGGTCGATCTCGATGACGGCCGCGTATTCGGCGTCGGCATCCGGCGCCAGCAGCTGCGGGTCGTCCAGCCACTGCTCCATCGCCGCGATGCGGCGCTGCAGGCTGCGCGGATCCTGGTAGCCTTCGGCGATCATCCACTTCAGCAGCGTGATGTTGCTGTTGAGGTACTCGATGATCGGTTCCTTGTTCAGGCGGACCGTGCAACCGGCGGCCGAGCGCTCGGCCGACGCATCGGACAGTTCGAACGCTTGCTCGACCTTCAGGTCGGGCAGGCCTTCGATCTCGAGAATGCGGCCGGAGAAGATGTTCTTCTTGCCCTGCTTCGCGACCGTCAGCATGCCTTGCTTGATCGCGTACAGCGGAATCGCGTTGACGAGATCGCGCAGCGTGACGCCCGGCTGCATCTTGCCCTTGAAGCGGACCAGCACCGATTCCGGCATGTCGAGCGGCATCGTGCCGGTGGCGGCCGCGAACGCGACCAGGCCCGAACCTGCCGGGAAGCTGATGCCGATCGGGAAGCGCGTGTGCGAGTCGCCGCCGGTGCCGACGGTGTCGGGCAGCAGCATGCGGTTCAGCCACGAGTGGATCACGCCGTCGCCCGGACGCAGCGCGATGCCGCCGCGCGTGCTGATGAAGTTCGGCAGCGTCTGGTGCGTCTTCACGTCCACCGGCTTCGGATAGGCGGCGGTGTGGCAGAACGACTGCATCACGAGGTCGGCCGAGAAGCCGAGGCAGGCGAGATCCTTCAGTTCGTCGCGCGTCATCGGGCCGGTGGTGTCCTGCGAGCCGACCGAGGTCATCTTCGGTTCGCAGTACGTGCCCGGACGGACGCCCTGGCCTTCCGGCAGGCCGCATGCGCGGCCGACCATCTTCTGCGCGAGCGAGAAGCCCTTGCCGCTGTCGGCCGGCTGGTGCGGCAGGCGGAACAGCGTCGACGGCGGCAGGCCCAGCGCTTCACGCGCCTTTGCGGTCAGGCCGCGGCCGACGATCAGCGGAATCCGGCCGCCGGCGCGCACTTCGTCGAACAGCACGTCGGACTTGACCTGGAATTCGGCGATCACTTCGCCGTTCTTCAGCGCCTTGCCTTCGTACGGGCGCAGCTCGACCACGTCGCCCATTTCCATCTTCGACACGTCGAGTTCGATCGGCAGCGCGCCGGCATCTTCCATCGTGTTGTAGAAGATCGGGGCGATCTTGCCGCCGAGGCACACGCCGCCGAAACGCTTGTTCGGGACGTAGGGGATGTCTTCGCCGGTGAACCACAGCACCGAGTTGGTGGCCGACTTGCGCGAGGAGCCGGTGCCGACCACGTCGCCCACGTAGGCGACCAGATGGCCCTTTTCCTTCAGCGATTCGATGAACTTGACCGGGCCGCGCTTGCCGTCTTCTTCCGGCGTGATGCCGGGGCGCGCGTTCTTCAGCATCGCCAGCGCGTGCAGCGGGATGTCCGGGCGGGTGGTCGCGTCCGGCGCCGGCGACAGGTCGTCGGTATTGGTTTCGCCGGTGACCTTGAAGACGGTGATGGTCAGGCTTTCCGGCACTTCCGGACGGCTCGTGAACCATTCGGCGTCGGCCCAGCTCTGCATCACGGCCTTCGCGTTCGCATTGCCCTTGTCGGCGAGTTCCTTCACGTCATGGAACTGGTCGAACATCAGCAGGGTTTTCTTCAGCGCGTCGGCGGCGGTCGCGCCGACTTCGGCGTCGGACAGCAGCTCGATCAGCGGCTGGATGTTGTAGCCGCCCAGCATCGTGCCGAGCAGTTCGGTGGCGCGGGCGCGCGAGATCAGCGGGCAGGCGGTTTCGCCCTTGGCGACGGCGGCCAGGAAGCCGGCCTTCACGCGGGCAGCTTCGTCCACGCCAGCGGGCACGCGGTGGGTGATCAGGTCGAGCAGCGTCTGCTCTTCGCCGGCCGGCGGGTTGGTCAGCAGTTCGACCAGTTCGGCGGTCTGCTGAGCCGTCAGCGGCAGGGGAGGAATACCGAGCGCGGCGCGGGCGGCCACGTGAGCACGAAAGTTTTCAAGCATGGGGGGACCTGCTGATGTTGCGTTTCAGGAGAAGGCCGTTCAGGCACTCCGGGCTGTTCCAGGCACTGCATCGACGGGAATTCTAATCGCAACGCCTTGTAGCGTCAAATATCTTATGTCTTATATAAGAGTTGAGAGGCGGGGCGGCGGGGCTGGCGGTGTCGGGTTGGGGCGTGTGTCGGGCGGGGCATTCGGGAGGCTTGGCAGGTCGCCCGTTCGGCATTTGGTAACCTACGCACCGAATCGGTACAACAAGCGCCGTTGCGAGCGACAGTCGACGCCCGGCACGGTCCTTCGGGCCGTCCGTTTTCCGGCGGGCGTCAGGCGCCCATTTCCTTCTTAACGGATCGTCATGAAAAAAAGCCGTTGGTCGATCGTCAGCATTGTCAGGTTAGGCATCGCCATACCGATCGCGCTGCTGCTGATCGCCTATGCATGGGGGTTGACGCGCGCCCACCTCGAGCTAGGCGGAAGCGAGCCGAATCAACGGATTCTGGGCCGGACGCTCGACGACGGGCAGCGTGCGATGGAGCAGGCCTGCACGGGTGTGGTGGCGGTCGGGCGGAGCGTCTGGCTGGTCGGCCGGCGCGAGTCCGACGACGACAAGGCCCGGCTTCGGGACGCCGTCAATCTCGACGCGCTGTTGCCGGCCGGTTCCACCCCGGATACCGGCGAGCGTGAGGTCTCGCAGGTTTCGCGGCTCGGCGACGATGGCGTGTTTCACACGATGGCCTATGTCAGCGGCTACGCGTGCCCGCTGCCTTCCGCCGACAAGACGAGCCTGCTGCTGCTGACCGGCGCCCACCTGCCGGAAGGCAACGACGGCCGGCCAGTTCAGACGGCTGTTTTCCGTGCGGACGAGCACGGTAAAGACTGGCGGATCGTTCCGGGCGGTTTCATGGCCGACGCGGAATGGCTGGCGTGGAGCCTCGATCCGTACTTCCATGGCAGCAACGATGTCTGGGCCGCGGGACAAGGACGGTTTTTCCATTCCTCCGATCAGGGCGCACACGCCGATGCGGTCGAAGGCACCGAGCGGCTTTGGGACGCGCCGTCCGGCACGCTGCCCCAGACGCCGGGAAGCGGCGGCGACACCGCGGCGCATTTGATCCAGTTCAACGATCGTCAGGCAACGGCGTGGGTCAGCCAGAGCTACTGGGACGGCACGAGCACGCTGCAGACGTTCACGCGCGAAGCGCAGTTGACGCGTCGCGACGGGCGCTGGGAGGTCGGCGACATCCGCACGACGCCGGGGCTCTACCTGTTCAAGGTGAAGGACAACGGTGCGGGCCGCGTGGTGGCGGAGTTGAGCCGCAGCAGCGATGCCGGCCACGAGCTGGCCGAACTCGGGCAAGACGGCCGCTCGTGGAACAGGCTCGGCGATCTGCCGAATCCGTTCTGGCCGCTTCCCGCTTCGACGATGATCCGGCCCAACCAGCAGACCAGCTTCTACGTCAGCGGGCCGGTCATACTCGTGACCACCATGAGCACGCACACGACCGCCCAGCTGACGGGCAAGGCAGCGCACATCGAAGGCAACGGGGTGTTTTTCTCGACCGATAGCGGCCGTCACTGGAAAAAGCTCGCCATTCCCGGCTATCTGGGCGTGCTGGGATTCGACGCGGACAGGAAGGCCGTCTACTGGAACAAGGGCAACGAGTTCGAGAACCGCGATCCGGCGATTTACGTCAGCGATCTGGCGCAGTGATGGCGGGCAGCAGACATCGCTGCGTGTCGGCGAAACTGCGCGGTCGCAGCTTCAATCGCGCGCGTGATTTCCTGTCGCGTCCTTGACGAAAACCAGCCGACTCCACATCACCGCCATGTGCCGGTTGCCGCGCTGAACCGATCCGGTCCGCTCGTTCATCGCCACGCGCAACCCGTGCATGCGCGCCAGCTGCACGGTTTCCTCGGCCGACACGTCGAACATCCTTCTGCCATCCGGAACCGGGCCGTGGCGCAACGTCATTCCCAGCATCGCGCCGTCGGCGAGCAGTGCGGCGACATTCGGCATCGCCCGGCGGCGCTCGTCTGCGTCGAGGTGCATCCACACCGCCGACAGCATCACGCAATCGAAGCTCGCGTGTCTCGCGCGCAGCACCGCCAGATCGGGCAGGCTGTCGTCGAGCCACTCGATCGAGGCCGACCGGTGCAACGCGATGCCGGCCGCGCGCAGCGCGTCCACCGGTTCGACCGCGACGACCGCATGTCCCATTGCCGCGAACCCGGCCGCGTCGGTGCCGATGCCGGCGCCGATGTCGAGCACGCGGCACGGGGCTTTCGGAACGAGCGGCAGAATCGGCGCATGGTGCTCGGCAAACGAGATGGCGCGCCATCGCTCGACGAGTATCGGCGCTTGTTCCGCATAACCTTCGGTGCCGCTCACGTTCACGGACATGCGCGTCTCCCGGGCGCCGGCGGTTCGCCCGGTTGGTCCCGACGAGCGGCGTGTCGCGTGTCAGCGAACTGCGGCAAACCGGCGTAGTCGCGCCTGAACCGGCTCGGCGCCACGCCCGTCCAGCGCACGAACGCGCGCCGGAATGCCTCCTCGCCGCCGAACCCGAGATGCGCGGCAATGCGCGCGACCGGCCAGTCGGATTCGCGCAGGCAGCGCCGCGCGGCCTCGGCCAGGCACTGCTCGCGCAGTGCGTGATAGCCGCAGCCTTCGGCCGCGAGCCGGCGCCGCAGCGTCGCTTCGCTGACGCCGAGCCACGCGGCCAGTTCCGCAAACGCCGGCAGCGCCTGTTCGCGCGCGAGCGCCGCCTCGACAAAACCGCGCACCTGCTGCGTCCATGACACGACGGCCGGCGCGGCATCGATCAGACGAAACGGAAAATCGACGACGAATGCATCGAGTTCGGCCGGCCGCCGGATCACGCGGGATTCGAGCAGCGCCGCGTCGAAGCCGAAGCCGTAGGTCTTGCGGCCGACCTCGACCGGCGCGTTGAACAGCCCGAGCAGCGGCACCGCATCGTCGCGGCGCGGATGGCCGAGCCAGACGTCGGCCGGCCGCAGCGGCTGCCCGATCAGCCAGCCGAACAACTGCAGGTAGCAGAACAGCCCGGTCAGGTCGACGAGGCAGGCGGCCGGGCTGCGCGTGCGGCGCAGCGAATCCATCCGGAACGCCGCGCGTGCGTCGCGCTCCGTCAGCGTCAGCCGGCCGGCGCGCGGCTGCAGCATCTCGCAGAACTCGGCCGCACAGCGGATCGCATCGGCCAGCGTCGCGCAGCTCAGCAGGCAGCGGCACATCAGATCGACTTCCTGCTTGCGCATCGGCGGATGGCCGTCGCCGCGCGCGACCTGCGCTTCGAGCCGTTCGATCGCGTCGCGATACAGCGCGACGAAGCCGCCCGATGTCGCGGCGTCCGCAGGTGCGGCCACGGAGGCGGTACGCACGGCGGGCGGTGCGCCGCTGCGCGTCAGTTCGCGCAAAAGGCGCGCACCGAAGCCCGGCAACGCGCGGCCGCCGGTCGGCAAGGCACGCTGTCTCATGAGTCTCCCGTTTTGATCGTCGCGACAGGGGGCGCTGAGCGGGCCGGTAGGGGCCCGCTCGCGGTCGCCACGCAAGAATGCTATCCAGCCGGGCCGCCCGCGGCCTCGCCGGAACGACGTAGGCAGGGCGATCCTGCCCGCCGCCACGCACGACCACGGAGACGACACGCGCATGATCCAGATCGTAGACGAAATCACGCTCGCGCCCGAGCGGATTGCCGACGTGCTTGCGCTGCTGCGCGAGCGCTATCTGCCGGGTCACGCGGCGCGCGGGCTGACGGCGGCCGGGCGCTGGGTGTCGCCGCCTGTCGCGGTGCCCGGGCACGCGAGCACGCTGTGGCTGACCTGGCACGTCGCCGACGCGCCGTCCTACTACCGCATGCGCGCGCTGGCCGATGCCGACACGGTCGCGTTCTGGGCCGCCGTCGACGCGGTGTGCGACGGGCGTCGTCGCCACGTGATGACGGACGCCAACGCGCCGCTGCCCGCGCTGACGGAGCTCGATCATGCGGCATGACACGGCGCAGGTTTTCGTTTCGGCGGAGCACGACGCGGATGCGGTCGCGTCCGCATTGCGCGACACCGCGCGGTCGCTGGCCGGCGTGAAGCGCGTGGCGCTCGCGCGCAATCTACCCGGCTGCTGGGGCGCGGGCGACTACACGCTCGACCTGGTCCGCGACGACGGCGCGCGCGACGCGGCGACGCACTTCGCGATGCTGGCCGAGCAGCCGGGCGTCGTGCGGATCGAGGTGGCCGCGTGCCGCCCGGTCGGCGGCGGCATGCGCGCGCCGGCGCTGCGAGACGGCGTCTGGCGCACGCTGATGCTACGCGTGCGGCCGCAGGCGAGCGATGCGCAGGTGGCCGCGCTCGAGCGCGAACTGTTGCAGATGCCCGCGTTCATGCGCGGCATCCGCAACTGGCGCCTGAGCCGGATCGAGCCGCCGGGCGCGTGGACGCACGTCTGGCAGCAGGAGTTCGCGCGCCTCGACGATCTGCTCGGCGAATACCTGATGCACCCGTATCACTGGGGCTGGGTCGACCGCCGGTTCGACGCCGAAAGCCCCGACTGGACCGTCGATGCGATCTCGCATGCGTTCTGTCCGCTCGCGTCGAGCCTGCTGGCCGACACGGCGGCGTAGCGCACGGCAACGACCGCCGCGCGCCCATCCGCCGCGCATCGCGCAGCGGCAATCATCCAACTGGAGACCCCACGATGCGAGCCCTTCTGATCGACCGCGTCGGCGATTCCGACGCACTGCGGCTGGCCGACGTCCCCGTGCCACGGCCGGGCCCCGGCGACGTGCTGATCCGCGTCGCGTACGCGGGCGTCAATCCCGCCGACTGGAAATGCCGCGAAGGCTATCTCGGCGCGTTCATGCAGTACACGTTTCCGTTCGTGATCGGCTTCGACGCGGCCGGCATCGTCGAGGCGGTCGGCGCAGGCGTCGACGGGTTCGCGCCGGGCATGCGCGTGTTCGCGCAGACCGACGTCGGCGCGGGACGATGGGGCGCGTATGCGGAATACGTCGCGGTGCGTCACGACTCGGTCGTGCGTTTGCCGGACGACACGAGCTTCGCGGCGGCGGCCACCGTGCCGACGCCCGCGCTGGCCGCATGGGCCGGCCTGTTCGACGACGGCGGGCTGCGCGCGGGGCAGACCGTGCTGGTCCACGGCGGCGCGGGTGCGGTCGGCACCTTTGCGATCCAGCTGGCCGCGCAGGCGGGCGCACGCGTCATCGCGACATGCTCGGCGCGCAATCGCGACACCGTCGAGGCGCTGGGTGCCGCGGCGAGCATCGACTACCGGGCCGCCGATATCGCGCAGGCCGTGCGCGCGTGGGCGCCCGGCGGCGTCGACCTCGTGCTCGACGCGGTTGGCGGCGACACGCTGCGCGATGCGCTCGACCTGCTGGCGCCGGGCGGCACGCTCGTCAACATCATGACGCTCGCGGCCGGCGACGCCGAACGACTCGCGACGACGGCCGCCGAAGCCGCGCGGCGCGGCCTGCGTACCGCGATGACCTACAGCCGGATGCCGAGCGGCGACACGCTCGCGAAGATCGCACGGCGCCTCGCGCGGCACGCGCTGCGCGTGCCGCGTTTCGACCGTTTCCCGCTCGAACAGGCGGCGCGCGCGCTCGATCTCGTTCAAACGGGCGAGGCGAAAGCGAAGCTCGTGCTGCAAGTTGCGGATATCGCAGGCTGAACCGCCTGCCAGACCCTCACCGGAGACATGATGACCGACCCCCGAACCCCGCTTCTGGCCGGCAAATGCGCGCTCGTGACCGGCGCGAGCCGCGGCATCGGCCGCGCGATCGCGCAGCGGCTCGCGTCCGAAGGCGCGACCGTCGTCGTGACGGCGCGCAGCCTCGCGCAAGCGGCGAGCGTCGCCGGCACGCTCGCCGAAACGGTCGCGCTGATCGAGCAGGCCGGCGGCCGCGCGATTCCGCTCGCGGCCGACCTGTCGAACGCGGCCGAACGCGATGCGCTCGTCGCGCGCGCGGCGCAGGCGGCTGGCGGTCTCGACATTCTCGTCAACAACGCGGGCGTCGCCGATTACGCCTGCGTGGACGCGATGCCGGCAGCGATGTTCGACACGACCGTCGACCATTACCTGCGCATTCCGTTCGTGCTGTCGCAGGCGGCGATTCCGCTGATGCGCGCCCGCGGCGCGGGCTGGATCGTGAACATCGGCTCGGTCACCGCGCTGCCGCCACTGCGGCCGTTCGACGACTTCGCGCGGGCCGGCGGCGCGACCGTCTATGCGGCGGTCAAGGCCGCGCTGTCGCGCTTCACGCAGGGCCTCGCGGCCGAACTCGAAGCGGACGGCATCGCGGTGAACCTGGTCGCGCCCAGCACCGCGATCCGCACGCCGGGCACCGCGCGATACATCCCCGAAGGCTATCCGACCGAGGACGTCGCGTATCTCGCCGAAACGGCGCTCGCGCTGTGCAGCGCGCCGGCGCGCGAACGCACGGGCCTGATCGCGCACAGCCTGCATTTCCCGCTCGCGCACGGGCTCGCGGTGCGTTCGCTCGACGGACGCACGCCGCTGCCGCCGCCGCCGATTCCCGCTTATGCGCATCCCCACATCGACCCGACAGGACTTTGACATGAGCGCTTCGCTTCGCTTCGACGGCGGCACCGCCGTGATTACCGGCGCGGCCAGCGGCATCGGCAGCGGGCTCGCGCGGCGCGCGGCCGCCCTTGGCATGCGCGTCGTGCTGGCCGACCTCGATCCGGCCGCGCTCGACGCGTTTGCCGCGACGCTCGATGCCGACGTGCTGTGCGTGCCGACCGACGTGAGCCGGCCCGAAGCCGTCGATGCGCTTGCGCAAGCCGCGTGGCAGCGCTTCGGCGGCGTCGATCTGCTGTTCAACAACGCGGGCGTGATGGCGACCGGCTTCAGCTGGGAAATCACGCCGGAACGTTTCGAGCGCAGCTTCGCGATCAACGTGCACGGCGTGATGAACGGCGTGCGCAGCTTCGTGCCGCGCATGCTCGCGCGCAATGCGCCGGCGCGCATCGTCAACACGGCGTCGGTCGGCGGCTTCCTGCCGAGCCCGCTGATGTCGCCTTATTCGGCGACGAAATTCGCGGTGGTCGCGCTGACGGAATCGCTGTACGGCGAACTGAAAATGCTCGGCGCGCCGGTCGGCGTGTCGCTGCTTGCGCCGGGCCCGGTGCTGACGGGCATCTTCAACGATCCGTTCGGCGACGCGCGCGATCGGCCCGAGGTGCGCGGATTCGTCGACACGATGCGCACGATGTTGAACGCACACGGGCTGACGCCCGACGCATTCGCCGAGCGCGTGTTCGACGGGATCCGCGCAGGGCGCTACTGGCTGATTCCGCAGCCCGAGACGATCGACGGCGCGCTGCAGCGGCGCACCGACGACATCCTCGCCGCGCGCGATCCGTCGCTGCCGGCGTTTTGACCTGAGCGACCGGCGTGGGCGACCAGCGTGGGCGACGGGCAAGGGCGGTCGTTTGCGCGCGCCGTTACAGCCGCGAGCCCGAGCGTGTGCGTCCGTCCGGGTCGCTGCCGCGATCGGGCGGCGTATTGTTCTGATCGATCTTCGCGAACACGAAACCGGCGGCGGGCAGTGCGCCGGGCGAGCGATGGGTCGCCCGCGCGACGTCATCGTGCGGTGGCGCGAACGCAGCGCCGGACGACGTCGCGCCCGGTTGAGCGAACGCCGAAAGGGAAACGGCCGTCAGGGCGGCGGCGACGATCGCGTGCGTATTCATGGCAACTCCTTCACGACAGATGCGGGACGACGCATTCAGTCTAGGCCGTGAACCTTAACGCGCCATGAAGGGCTCGAACCGAACGCCGCGCGCCGCGCGCCGTGTGCCGCCGACGCGGCGCTCAGGCCTGCGGTTGAGCGCCCGCGAGCGCGCAGAAGTTGTCGAGATCGACGTTGCCGCCGCTGATCAGCACGCCGATGCGCTTGCCTTTCAGCGCGTCCTTCATCCGTCGCGCGGCGGCGAACGACAGGCAGCCGGTCGGCTCGACGACAATCTTCATACGCGATGCGAAGAAGCGCATGCAGTCGACGAGCTCGTCGTCGGTCGCGGTGAGGATGTCGTCGACGTCGCGACGGATGATCGGGAACGTGAGCTGGCCGAGATGCTGGGTCTGCGCGCCGTCGGCGATCGTGCGCGGCGTGTCGATATGGACGATCGAGCCGGCGCGGAACGATTGCTGGCCGTCGTTGCCGGCTTCGGGCTCGACGCCGTACAGCCGCGCGTGCGGCGACAGCGCGCGCGTCGCGAGCGCGGTGCCCGACAGCAGCCCGCCGCCGCCGAGCGGCGTGAACACCGCGTCGAGCGGCCCGACTTCGTCGAACAGTTCCAGCGCCGCGGTGCCCTGGCCCGCGATCACGTCGGGGTGGTCGTACGGCGGGATCAGCGTGAGCCCGTGCCGTTGCGCGAGATCGCGCCCGATCTGCTCGCGATCTTCCGTGTAGCGATCGTAGGTCACGACCTGGCCGCCGTAGCCGCGCGTCGCGGCGATCTTCGCGGCCGGCGCATCCTGCGGCATCACGATCGTGGCCGGGATGCCGAGGATGCGCGCCGACAGCGCGATCGCCTGCGCATGATTGCCCGACGAGAACGCGACGACGCCGTTGCGGCGCTGCCCGGCATCGAGGCGCGACAGCGCGTTGAACGCGCCGCGGAACTTGAACGCGCCCATGCGCTGCAGGTTCTCGCACTTGAAGAACACCTGCGCGCCGAGCGCTTCGTCGACGGTCCGCGACGTCATCACGGGCGTGCGGCGGGCATGGCCTGCGATTCTCGCTGCTGCGGCGGCGACATCGTCGAACGTGGGGAGAGGCAATGAGTTCATCGGGTCTGCTCGTCTGAAAAGGTCGGTCAACATGCGCAGCGCGCACGCACGTCATTTCGCATCGTTGTACACCGTCGCGCGCGATACGCCCAGATGCTGCGACACGATCTCCATCGCGCGCCGCACGTCGAGAAAGCCGTCCGCCTTCAGCGTCTGCATCAGTTCGCGGCGCTGCTCGGTCTTCAGTTCGCGCGGCGTCGTCGCGAGGCGGGCCGCGAACGCGTCGATGCGCTGCCGCAGCGTGTCCGCGCCGGCCGGATCGAGCGTTTCCGCGACCGGCACGCCGTCCGCGCTGCAGAACTGGTTCAGGATGCCCTGGAAAGCGCGGAACAGCGTCGTGTCGGCATTCAGGCACAGCGCGGCGACGTAGCGCCCGGACGAATCCTTGATGCCGATCGACGTGCTTTTCGCGGTGCGGCCGTCCGCGAAGCGGTTCGGGTAGTTCGCCAGCACGGCGGGGAAATCGTCGTCGGCGATGCGGGCGAGGCCGAGTTCCGTCGCCGGATCGCCGACCGCGCGCCCGGACAGGTTGTTGTGAATCGCGAGAATCGCATGTTGCGGCGAGCGCAGGTCGTGCACGACGACCTCGGTGAACGGCGCGAACATCGCGCCGAGCCCTTCGGCGATGCGCTGCACCTGCTCGATCAGCGAGGCCTGTTCGGACTGCGCTTTTTTACGGGATCGGGTCATCGCGTGTTCGGGGCGATCGGAGAGAGAATGCTAGTTGACGGATTTTCCAATTATAGACGTTTTGTTTGGTTTGTGGCGAACACGGGAACCGGCCGCTCGCGATTGCGCTTTCGACGGGTGCGGATGGATCGGAACCGCGCACGGCGGTTCGCCCGGTAACGCTAGAATTGCGGTTTTTAGCCCGGAATACGTCCATGTCTTTTGCTTCGCTTGGCCTGATCGGTCCGCTGCTGCGCAACCTGCAGGACCTCAATTACCAGACACCCACGCCGGTGCAGGCCAAGGCGATTCCCGCCGTGCTCGGCGGCCAGGACGTGATGGCCGCGGCGCAGACCGGCACCGGCAAGACGGCCGGCTTTGCGCTGCCGCTGCTGCAGCGGCTGGTGCAGCACGGCCCGGCGGTGTCGAGCAACCGCGCGCGCGTGCTGGTGCTCGTGCCGACGCGCGAACTGGCCGAACAGGTGCTGCAAAGCTTCGTCGCGTACGGCAAGGGGCTCGACCTGCGCTTCCTGGCCGCGTATGGCGGCGTGAGCATCAACCCGCAGATGATGAAGCTGCGCAAGGGCGTCGACGTGCTGGTCGCCACGCCCGGCCGCCTGCTCGATCTGAATCGCCAGAACGCGGTGCAGTTCGACCAGGTCCAGACGCTGGTGCTCGACGAAGCCGACCGCATGCTGGACCTCGGGTTTGCGCGTGAACTCGATGCCGTGTTTGCGGCGCTGCCCGCGCGACGCCAGACCCTGCTGTTCTCGGCGACGTTTACCGACGATATCCGCGCGATGGCGGCCAACATTCTGCGCGCGCCGGTCAATATCAGCGTCAGCCCGCCCAATGCGACGGCCAGCAAGATCCGGCAGTGGGTGGTGACGGTAGACAAGCGCAACAAGCCCGAGCTGTTCATGCATCTCGTTGCCGAAAACAACTGGGATCACGCGCTGGTGTTCGTCAAGACCCGCAGCGGCGTCGATTACCTCGCGGCGAGGCTGGACGAAGCGGGCTATGCGGTCGACACGATCCACGGCGACAAGCCGCAACCCGCGCGCCTGCGCGCGCTGGAGCGCTTCAAGCAGCGCGAGGTCAGCATGCTGGTCGCCACCGACGTGGCGGCGCGCGGCCTCGATATCGACGACCTGCCGCTGGTGATCAACGTCGATCTGCCGATCGTCGCGCAGGACTATGTGCATCGCATCGGCCGTACCGGCCGCGCGGGCGCCAGCGGCGTGGCGGTGTCGCTCGTGTGTGCCGACGAAGCGCCGCAACTGGCCGCAATCGAGGCGCTGATCCGGCAAACGCTGCCGCGCGAGGAGGAGCCGGGTTTCGAAGCCGAACACCGCGTGCCGCAAACCAGCGCGACGGGCCAGATCGTCAAGAAACCCAAGAAGCCGAAGAAGCCCAAGCTGCCGCAAGCCGCACCGGCTGCGCCGAAGGCGTCCGGCAAGAAGGCGCACCCGCACGGCGGCAATGGCGACAACAAGCGCAAGCCGGCGGCCGCGATCCCGGACGTATTGAAGGGCAGTCCGTTCAGCGTGCAGAAGCCTCGCGGCAAACCCGCCGGCAAGCCCTCCGGCAAACCCGCCGGCAAGCCCGCCGCGGGTTCACGCAAGCCGGCCGGCAAACCGGCTGGCGGACGCGGCAAGCGCCAGCCCTGATCCGCGCGTACGCAAGCCATCAGCGCCTGAACGGGCTGGCGGCTTGCGGCTCGCAGCCGACCGCGCACACCCGCGTGCGCGGTCTCGACCGCTACACCTACCCGCGCACCGCCTTCACGACGTACTGGCTCGTCGGCACCACGTCGATCTTGTCGAAATCGATGAAGCGCGCGCAGCTGTCCATCATCTCGGCCACGTTGCGCTGGAACTTCGCTTCGTCGCCGACGGCATCGAAGAATGCGTGCGGATCGGTCATCGCGGCGGCCGGGAAGCATTCCTCGACGATCGCATCGTAGCCGGGCGCCGCATGCGTGAGCGCGCGCACAACGACGTTCTGCACATACAGGAAATTGTCCTGCGTATCGATCGCGACACGCGTGTGATGGCAGTGCCACACGTCGAGCCACGCTTCGTGCGTAAGGCGCGGCGGCCGCTTCAGGAACGCGAGCTGCGAGAAGCCGCTGGTGCGTTCGCCGGCGCGCGCCGGAAAGCGCGTGTTCGGAATCGGCTGCGATTCGGTGACGAGATACGCGGCCATGTGCGGGACGCTCGCCCTCACCGCCTCGTCGAACGGCTGGCGAAACATCGCGTTCGCGCTGTCGAGCCACACCGCGACGATGCCGTCGATGCCCGGATGCGTATTGGTCTGCTTCAGGCCCGCGGCCGGCGCGACGTCGGCATCGGCGACGTTGACCTGCACGCCGTGCGCGCCGAGCGACAGCAGCCTGTCGGCGAGCTGCGCGCGCAGCGTGCGGCTCCATCGATCGGGCTCGATCTGCGCGTCGCGCCACAGCACGTAAATGACTTTTTCCATGATTCCGGCTCCAGAGAGGAATGGCGGGGACGACCGCATGGCCGCCGGGTGGGTCAGGGCGCGACGATCTGCGCGCCGGCCGCGAAGCGGTTTGCCGTCAGCGAGAACGACGGCGGAATCGGCGACGTGACCGTCTCGAACAGGCGCTCGTGACGCGTCGCGTGGATGCGCCACACGCCGTCGCGCTTCACGTACTGGTCGTCGTAGAACGCGGTGCCGTGCAACAGGTAGTTATCCTCGAGATTGATTGCGTGGTCCTCGAGGAACCACACGCCGCACGCATGATCGGCGGACACCAGCGTGAGCTCCGGATGATGGCCGTGATGCATTGTCAGGAAGGTCGGCTTGCCGATCAGCGCGCGCAGGCTCGATACGAATGCGTCACGCCCGTCGTATGCATACCGGCCGCCGTACAGGCGCGCTTCGCAATCCTCGGTCAGGCATTGCGCGAGCAGCGACCAGTCGTGCGTATCGACCGCGCGGAAATATCGGTACTTGAGCTGGCGGATCTGCTCGTATTCATGGAGCGTGCGGGTCGTGTCGTCCATCGTCGGTCTCGTGGTGAGGTCGTTCGATGGTAGGAACGAAGCCGCCCGCATCACATCGTCTGTTCGGACGAACGCCGTGCCGTACGTCGGTGTCGTCCGAACGGGTGATGGCCGGCGCGGTACGCGGCGGTAACGTGGCGTCGACGCGGCCGACGATCCGCGCGATCGAATCCAAGGAGACGGCATGACCCCCATCGAACGCATCGAGACACGCATGCGCAGACTCGAGGACGCCGACGCGATCCGCCGGCTGAAGGCGCGCTACTTCACCTGCTGCGACCGGAAGGACCCGCAAGGCATGCGCGACTGCTTCGCGCCCGGCACCGTGCAGATCGACTATGGCCGCATCGGCAGGTTCGACAACCGCGACGCGCTGGTCGAGATCTTCACGCGGCTCGGCTGCCACCCGCACATCGTCGAGATGCACCACGGCGTGAACCCCGACATCACCGTGCTCGACGACACGCATGCGCGCGGCACGTGGGGGCTGCACTATCAGATGATCGACACGGCCGCGCGCACGCTCACGCAGCTCGGCGCGTACTACGACGACGAATACCGGAAGGTCGACGGCGAATGGAAGATCGCGGGCACGCGCTGCGTCGTCACGTCTACGCTGTCGGCCCGCTACGCAGGCGACGCGCCGGGCGTGCTGTTCGCCGGCGTGCAGCCGCCGGCCGCCTGAGCGGCGCGTCGCCCCATACCGATCCACAGGAGACATCGAACATGACACAGAACCAGCACGCGCCGGTGGCCGTCGTGACGGGCGCGTCGCGCGGCGCGGGCAAGGGCATCGCCCGCGCGCTCGGCGCGGCCGGCATGACCGTCTACGTGACGGGGCGCTCGCAGAAGGACGGCGATGCGCCGCTGCCGGGCACGATCCACGACACCGCGCGCGAGATCGACGCGCTCGGCGGCCGCGGCATCGCGGTGGCCTGCGATCACGCGGACGACGCGCAGGTCGAGGCGCTGTTCGAACGCGTCGGGCGCGACAGCGGACGGCTCGACATCCTCGTCAACAACGCGACCTATCTGCACGACCAGCTGATCCTGCCGGGCCCGTTCTGGGAGAAGTCGCTCGACCTCGTGAAGATCCTCGACGTCGGGCTGCGCTCGGCCTACGTCGCGAGCTGGCATGCGGCGCCGCTGATGGCGAAGCGCCGCAGCGGGCTGATCGCGTTCACGTCCTCGTTCGGCGCGAGCTGCTACATGCACGGCGCCGCGTATGGCGCGCAGAAGAGCGGCGTCGACAAGTTCGCGAAGGATATGGCGGTCGACCTGAAGCCGTACGACGTCGCGGCCGTGTCGATCTGGATGGGACCGCTGCGCACCGAGCGCACGACACGCGTGTGGGACGAGCATCCCGACCTGTACAAGGAATTCTCGCTGGTCGCCGAAAGCCCGGAGTTCACCGGCCGCGTGATCCATGCGATCCATGAAGATCCGCAGCGCATGGCGCTGTCGGGACAGGTGCTGGTCGGTGCGGAAGCGGCGCTGCGATACGGGATCGCGGATCTCGACGGCAGGCAGCCGCCGTCGTATCGCGAACTGCTCGGCGGCCCCGTGCAGGCGCATCCGGCGATCGTCGCATAAGGGGCGCGCATGGGCATCCTGAACGGCAAGGTCGCGCTCGTGACGGGCGCGGGGCAGGGCGTCGGCGAAGGCGTCGCGCATGCGCTCGCGGCCGAAGGCGCGCAGGTCGCGGTGGTCGGCCGCACGCGCGGCAAGCTGGTGACGACCTGCGACGCGATCCGCGCGCGCGGCGGCGTCGCGGAACCGTTCGTCTGCGACGTGATGGACGCCGCGCAGATCGCGCGCTGCGTCGATGCGGTCGTCGAGCGTTTCGGCGGCGTGCAGATCCTGGTCAACAACGCGCAGGTCGTGCCGCTCGGCCGCCTGCTCGACGTGACCGACACGGATTTTCTTGCAGGGCTCGAATCGGGGCCGATCGCGACGCTGCGCATGATGCGCGCGTGCCATCCGCATCTGAAAGGCGACGGCGTGATCGTCAATTTCGCGTCGTCGGCCGCGGTGCGCTGGGATGCGTCGGGCTACGGCGCATATGCGGCGACCAAGGAGGCGATACGTGCACTCACGCGTGCGGCCGCATGCGAGTGGGGGGCGGACGGCATACGCGTGAACGCGGTCGCGCCGCATGCGTTGTCGCCGGGACTGAAGGGCTGGATCGACGCGAATCCGCAGGAGGCGGCCGCGTTCTTTCGGACGATTCCGCTCGGCCGCGTCGGCGACTGCGAGCAGGACATCGGGCGCGCGATCGTGTTTCTCGCGAGCCGCGACGCCGCATATCTGACCGGCGCGACGCTGCCGCTCGACGGCGGGCAGGCGTACTGGGGCTAAAGGCGAGGTCGCTTCGCCAATCGCGTGTCGGGCCGCACCTGCGCGCATGCGCATGGCGACCGGCAACCGGCATTGACAGGGGAACAGAATGGGACGGCTGGAAGGAAAGGTGGCGATCGTCACCGGCGGCGCACGCGGGATGGGCGAGGCGACGTGCAGGTTGTTCGTCGCCGAAGGCGCACGCGTCGTGATCGGCGACGTGCTCGAGGCGGAAGGCACGGCGCTCGCGCGCGAACTCGGCGACGCCGCGCGTTTCATGCGGCTCGACGTCGCCGACGAAGCGAACTGGGCGCGCGTCGCCGACGCGACCGTCGAGCAGTTCGGCCGCATCGACGTGCTCGTCAACAACGCGGCCGTGCTGATGTTCGGCGCGATCACCGAGTTGTCGAAACGCGATTTCGAGCGGGCCGTATCGGTCAATCTGGTCGGCACGTTCGTCGGCATCCGCACGGTCGCGCCGCAGATGATGGCGCAGCAGCGCGGGTCGATCGTCAATATTTCGTCGGTGGACGGGCTGCGCGGCGTCAACGCGCTCGCCGCCTACGTGTCGAGCAAATGGGGCGTGCGCGGGCTGACCAAGGTCGCGGCGCTCGAACTTGGCCATCGGGGCGTGCGCGTGAACTCGATTCATCCGGGCGGCGTGAACACCGTGATGTCGAATCCGACCGGCGCGCCGCTCGACGAGATCAACCCGCACTATGCGAACGTGCCGCTGCAGCGCATCGGCCTGCCCGACGAAATCGCGCGGGCGACGCTGTTTCTCGCGAGCGACGATGCGTCGTACTGCAACGGCGCGGAACTGTCGGTCGACGGCGGGATGGCCGCGGGTGCGTATTACCCCGGATTGCCCGGCGCACCTTTTTGAGCGCCGACGCCCGGCATGCGTCCGCGCGGGATGTTTGTGTACGCAACCTAATTCAGGGTTTGCCTGAGTAGCGAAAACACGGAGAAGGCCGATGCACGTTCGCGCGGCGCACGCGCGAATCTGCAGCGGAGAAATTTGCCGCTTTCGCGAAACCCTTGGCGCACGGTCGTTCCAGCGATTTCTTCGGCCGGCGGCGAGTGCGCCGATCGCGTAAAAAGAACCTGTCTGCAACCCGCGTGCCGGTTCTACGTCACAGTTGTTTCTTGTTGCAACGCAACGCGCGTGCAATATCGGCGATGGTATGCTGGCCCTCATGGAAGTTGTACGGCAGGTTGCTTGCATGGCGAAACTCGCGTTCGCACCCTCTAAAGAGACATCGCTTCTTCTCTCTCGCCTCGCGGCATCGACACGCGCTCCGCTCGCGCGTCCCGTCCTGCGCGTCGCCGCAACCTGCGCTCCACCCCCATTCCCCATCTGGCGGGCTCGCCCCGCATCCCCCATCCCCGCCCAATAATCTGGAGACATGCTCATGTCGCAAAACAATCTGGCCGAAGCGACGCACGGCCCGCTGATCGCTCCCCCGGCTTTCGTCAAACATCGCGGGCTGATCGACTGGGTCGCGCGCATTGCCGCGCTCACGGAGCCCGACCGCATCGTATGGTGCGACGGCTCGCAGGAGGAAAACGACGCGCTGTGCCAGGCGATGGTCGACCAGGGCACGCTCAGGCGCCTGAATCCGGCGAAGCGCCCGAATTCGTATCTGGCGCAGTCCGATCCGTCCGACGTCGCGCGCGTCGAGGACCGCACGTTCATCTGCGCGGAATCGGCCGACGACGTCGGCCCCACCAACAACTGGATCGCGCCGGCCGAAATGCGCGAGACGCTCGACGGCCTGTTCCGCGGCGCGATGCGCGGCCGCACGCTGTATGTCGTGCCGTTCTCGATGGGCCCGCTCGGCTCGCCGATCGCGCACATCGGCGTCGAGCTGTCCGACAGCCCGTATGTCGCGGTGAACATGCGGATCATGACGCGCATGGGCCGCGACGTGTACGACGTGCTCGGCGAGGACGGCGAATTCGTGCCGTGCGTGCACAGCGTCGGTCATCCGCTCGAAGCCGGTCAGCAGGACGTGCCGTGGCCGTGCAATCCGGTCAAGTACATCGTGCATTTCCCCGAGACGCGCGAGATCTGGAGCTTCGGTTCGGGCTATGGCGGCAACGCGCTGCTCGGCAAGAAATGCTTCGCGCTGCGCATCGCGTCGACGATGGGCCGCGACCAGGGCTGGCTCGCCGAACACATGCTGATCCTCGGCGTGACGTCGCCGGCCGGCAAGAAGTATCACGTCGCGGCCGCGTTCCCGTCCGCGTGCGGCAAGACCAACTTCGCGATGCTGATTCCGCCGCAGGGCTTCGACGGCTGGAAGGTCACGACGATCGGCGACGACATCGCATGGCTGAAGCCGGGCCGTGACGGCCGCCTGTACGCGATCAATCCGGAAGCGGGCTTCTTCGGCGTCGCGCCGGGCACCGGCGAGAAGACCAACCCGAACGCGATTTCGACGCTGAAGGAAAACGTGATCTTCACGAACGTCGCGCTGACCGAAGACGGCGACGTGTGGTGGGAAGGGCTCACCGACACGCCGCCCGCGAAGCTGACCGACTGGCAGGGGAATCCGTGGACGCCCGAGCTCGGCAAGGCAACCGGCCGCAAGGCCGCCCATCCGAATTCGCGCTTCACCGCGCCGGCCGCGCAGTGCCCGTCGATCGACGCGGACTGGGAGAACCCGGCCGGCGTGCCGATCGATGCATTCATCTTCGGCGGCCGCCGTTCGACCACCGTGCCGCTCGTCACCGAAGCGCGCGACTGGGTCGAAGGCGTGTACATGGCCGCGACGATGGGCTCCGAGACGACCGCGGCGGCGGCGGGCCAGCAGGGCGTCGTGCGACGCGACCCGTTCGCGATGCTGCCGTTCTGCGGCTACAACATGAGCGACTATTTCGCGCACTGGCTGAAGCTCGGCAAGCAGCTCGAAGGCGCCGGCGCGACGCTGCCGAAGATCTATTGCGTGAACTGGTTCCGCAAGGATGCGAACGGCAAGTTCGTGTGGCCGGGCTTCGGCGAGAACATGCGCGTGCTGAAGTGGATGCTCGACCGCCTCGAAGGCAACGGCGGCGGCAGCGAGCATGCGTTCGGCGTGTCGCCGTCCTACGACGACCTGCACTGGGACGGGCTCGATTTCACGCGCGCGCAGTTCGACGCGGTCACGTCGATGGACGCGAACGAGTGGCGCGAAGAGCTGAAGCTGCATGCGGCGCTGTTCGATACGCTGAAGCAGCGGCTGCCCGGCGAATTGATCGACACGATGAAGAAGATCGAGCAGCGCATCGACGCCTGACGGCGATCCGTCGCGCTTGCTGACGTCCCGTTGCCGGCACGCAATGCCGGCGGCGGGACGTTTTCGTATCGGCGTGCGGTTCGCCGCGCATGAAGGCAACGGCTACATTGCGCCGCAGTGCGCGACGACTTCGTCGACCGCGCGCTGCACGTCGCCGCGCCGGTAGCGCAGCAGCGCGAGTTCGGCCGGATCGGGCTCGTACGACACCACGTTGCCGCGCCCCGTATAGATCGCGATGTCGGGCAGCAGCGGGTGCTCCCGGTCGAGCGACGGCACCGGCTGCGGATTGCCGGCCGCGCGGAAGAACGCCGCGAAATAGTCGGCAAAGCTGAGATTCTCGTCGCCGACCAGATAGGCGTGGCCCGCTTCGCCGCGCTGCAATGCGCCCCAGATCGCTTCGGACAACGATCGGGTCGAGATGAAGTTGCTGCCGCCGGCCGGGCCGTATACGGGCAGGCCCGCGAGCTTGCCCTGCGCATAGCCGGTGTACGCGGCGAACATCTCGTTGCGCAGGCCGGGCACCGATCCGACGACGAACGGCGCGTTCACGCTGCATACCGCGAACGTCGGCGTCGCGAGCGCGCGCACGCGCTGGTCCGCGAGATGGCGCGAACGCACGTACGGCACCGTGTCGACGAGCGCCGGCGCGACCTGCGGATAGAAGCTGCCGACCAGCACCGCGCGCCCGACGCCCGCGTCGCGCGCGAGCGCAAAGAAGCGCGGCACCGCATCGACGTTCGCGCGTTCCCAGTGAGCTGCTTCGTCGGTGCCGGGCGGCAGGTGGCGGATGTCGTTGCCGGCCGCGAACACGATCGCGTCGAACGGTGCGAGATCGTCGCGCGTGAAGTCGCCGGCCACGTAGTCGCGCAGCAGCACGTCGAACTGCGCGAGTGCGCTGCCGGCCGCGGGCGGCTTGCGCGCGGCGAGCGTCACGTGGTTGCCCTGCGCGTGCAGGTGCAGCGCGGCGTGGCCGCCGATCAGGCCGGTGCCGCCGATGATCAGGATCTTCATGAAGTCTCCGTTGGGCGCGCGGACGCGCCGCCTTCCGTGGTCAGAAATCGAAGCCGTTGCCCGTGACGACGGGCAGGTTCGTCCAGAAGCCGTTCGGGTCGCGATACCAGCCGGCCGCCGCGAGCGCGCCGCCGTCGACGTGCAGCGTCGTGCCGGTGATCCAGGCGGCGAGCGGGCTGGCGAGGAACAGCGCGGCGCCTGCGATGTCGCCGGCCGCGCCGAAGCGTCCGAGCGGAATCCAGCGCGGGATGTGGTCGCGGTGCTCGGCCGCGACCATCGCGCCGACCGGCACCTGCGGCGTCTCGGTGGTCTCGGGCGCGATCTGGTTCACGCGGATGCCGGCCGGCCCGAGTTCGAGCGCCAGGCTTTTCGTGAAGCCCGTCAGCGCGGCCTTGAACGACGCGTAGATGGTGCAGTTCGGAATCGCGCGAAAGCCCTCGATCGACGACACGCCGACGATGCTGCTGCCCGCGCCGCGTTTGCGCAGCAGCGGCAGCATCGCGCGCGTGACGATGAATGCCTGTCGCAGGTTCACGTCGAACAGTCGCGCGATATCGTCGTCGGTACAGTCGTCGAACGGCTTCGCGATCTGCAGGAAGTCGCCGACGTTGTTGACGAGCACGTCGAGGCCGCCGAAGCGCGCATCGATCGCGCGCGCGAATGCGTCGACCTGGTCGCGGCGCGTGACGTCGACGGTCTGCACCAGCGATTCGACGCCTGCCGCTTCGAGCGCGTGCCGGACGTCCTGCGCGCGGGCGGCGTCGATCTCGGCCACCGCGACGCGCGCGCCGGCCGCGCCGAACGCTTCCGCGCACGCACGGCCGATGCCCGCGCCGCCGCCGGTGATCAGCACGGTCCTGCCGGTGTATGAAATCATCGATACGCTCCTTCGAACGGGTAAACGTCAAGCGCCGCGGCGACGAGCCGGCGCGCGCTCATGCGGCGTCCGGCGCGCGGCCGGCTTTCACCGCGTCGAGCGCGGCCGTGCCGTAGAGCTGCGCGATCGTGTCGTCGACGCGCGGGTTCGTGCGCAGTTCGTGCCCGCCGTCGACCGCGAAGCTCTGGCCGGTGACCCAGCCCGACTCGGGGCCCGCGAGATAGCGCACCGCGTGCGCGATCGCTTCGGGTTCGCCGAGCGTGCCGAGCGGGATCTGTTCGAGAAACGCGTCGACGAGCGCGCGGTTGTCGAACATCGGCGCGGTCGCTTCCGAGCGCGTGAGGCCCGGACGCACCGCGTTCACGCGGATCCGCGCGCCGGCCAGTTCCTCGGCCGCGCCGCGCACGAGCGCTTCGAGCGCGGCTTTCGCGGCGCAGTACGCGCTGAGCCAGCGGAAGTTGATCCGCGCGGCCGTCGACGAGATGCAGACGATCGCGCCGCCGCCGCTGTCGGCGAGCCGCGGTGCGGCATGACGGATCGCGACGAACGCACTGTGCAGGTTCAGGTCGATTTCGGCGCGAAAGCTGTCGGCGTCGTGCATCAGCAGCGGCCTGAAGCCGGCGCCGCCGACCGTCGGCACGGCGATGTCGAGCCGGCCGTTCAGCGCCCATGCGGCGTCGAGCGCGCGCTGCAGATCGTCCGCGTCGCAGGCGTCGCCCGCATGGATCGCGACGCGGCCGCCCGGCACCGCGTCGGTCAGCTGCCGCTGTGCGCGTTCGAGCGCGTCGCGGCGGCGGCCGGTCAGCACGACGGCTGCGCCGTCCGCGAGCAGCGCGTGCGCACAGGCCGCGCCGATGCCGCCGGCGCCGCCCGTCACGAGCGCGGTCCGGCCGTCGAGGGGAAGCGAAGCGCGCATCGTTCAGCCCTCCAGCGGCAGGTCTTGCGACCAGTCGACATGCAGCGTGCGCGCGGCGAAACGCCACGTGCCGCCGTCGAACACGCAGCGGTCGCGGTAGCGCAGCCCCCAGTCGAGCTTGCGCCTCACGCCGTCGCGCACGTAGACGTGGCACGCGACGCCGTAGGTCTCGACCTCGGCCGCGCCGCCGTCGAGCGTGACGAGCTGGTTGTGCACGTGATGCTGGGTGGTCTCGTAGCGCGCGATCGCGTTCATGCCGGCGACGATCGCGTCGCGATCGTCGAACCGGAAGCCGGGCCCGGCGAGCTGCGCATCGGGCGTAAACAGCGTCGCGAGACGCGGCCAGTCGCGACGATCGACGGCCTGCGCATAGCGGCACGCGAGTTCGTACAGCGCGTCGCGAGGAGGTGAATCGGTCATGCCGTACTCCCGTGAAAGAACGGAAAAAACGGAAAAGATCGGACGGATGCACCGCGAATGCGGGATGCCGACGCGCAGGTTCGCATCGGCCCGCACGCGGCTCATCATCCATACGGAGCAGGTTGCCGGTCGGGGAAAACACCGGGGAAGCGCCACCGCGCGACGGGATGGTGCAATGCTGCAGCCTGCATGCCGCCCGCGTTCGACGCTCGCCGCGACCGACGGAACAGGGCGCGGCAGCGCCGCGCGATTCGATCGGACGAATCGGCGTGGGCTCGGCATGCTGCGACGCGCCACGACGCCGTGCAGGCACTCAGCGTTTGTCCTTAGTCGAAACGGACGATGGCCCGCGGGAAGCGGATCGCTAATGTGCAGTCATCCGGCGCTGCAGCGACATGCCGGACCCGCACCGCACGCGCGGCCAATCGGAGGGGACGACGATCATGAGACTCACGAATCGCAAGCTGGGCGTATTCGCGGCGGCCACGCTCGCCGCCATGGCGTTGGCGCGTTACGGAGCCGACCAGGTGCCGTCGCCGCCGTATGCGGCCGGCATCCTGCAATGCCGGTCGGTCGACCAGAACGGCCTGCCGAGCGGTTGCGTGCCGATCGATCCGTCGCACTTCGGTTTCGCCGCGTTGCGCGGCATGTAACGCAGGGACGCGGCCGCACCTCGCCGGACGATGGCGGGAGCGCGTGCGGCTCGCACGGCTCACGGCCACGCGCGCATCGCGACACGTGGCCGTCGCTGCGACGGCCGCACGTCCGCATCACCGGCTCGCGCATGCACGAGCCGCTTTCACGGCGTCGCGCGCTGCGCCGACGCCTCGTCATCCACGCGTCGCCCGACGTATCCCGGCGGCGCGGCTCGTCGATTTCCTTCACGCCGACTCATTTTCATGTCATCCGAATACTCCCTGACTCGCCCCCTGAACGCCCGCGACGTGCGTCGCTGGGATGCCGAACACGACGTCGTGATCGTCGGCTTCGGCGCGGCCGGTGCGTGCGCGGCGATCGAAGCCGCCGGCGCCGGCGCCGACACGCTGATCGTCGAGCGCGCCTCGAGCCACGGCGGCACGAGCGCGCTGTCGGGCGGCGAGATCTACCTCGGCGGCAGCGGCGGCACGCCCGCGCAGCGGCAGGCCGGCTTTCGCGACGAAACCGCGGATTTGTACCGCTACCTGATGCTGGCGGGCGGCCCCGACGTCGACGAAGCGAAGGTGCGGCTCTATGCGGACCAGAGCCTCGCGCATCACGACTGGCTCGTCGCGCAGGGGCTCACGTACAAGAACACCTTCATCGCCGAGCGGATCGTCGAGCCCGAAACCGACGACTGCCTGATCTGGTCCGGCAGCGAGGAGGCCTGGCCGTTCAGCGAGGCCGCCAAGCCGTGTCCGCGCGGCCACACGCCGCAATGGCCGGGCTGGGGCGGCGGGCAGATGCTGATGCGCGTGCTGGCCGAGCGCGTGCAGGCGCTCGGCGTCGCGACGCGCTACGACACGCGTGCGCTCGCGCTGATCGTCGACGACGGTGGCGCGGTGTGCGGTGTCGTGCTGCGCGCGTATGGCGAGACGGCCTGCGTACGCGCGCGGCGCGCGGTGATCCTGTGCGCCGGCGGCTTCGCGATGAATCGCGACATGGTGCGGCAGCATGCGCCGCAATTCCTGCGCTCGGACGAACCGATCGGCAGCCCCGGCGACGACGGTTCCGGCATCCTGCTCGGCCAGAGTGCGGGCGGCGCCGCGATCCACATGGACCAGGGCTTCGTGAGCCTGCCGTTCTATGCGCCCGAGTCGCTGATCCGCGGCATTTTCGTGAACGCGCGCGGACAGCGCTTCATCAACGAGGACGGCTACCACGGCCGGACCGGCCATTACGCGTTCCACCAGGCCGGCGACCGCATCTACCTGCTCGTCGATCAGGCGACGTACCAGGCGCCGCCGGCCATCGCGCGGATCGGAATCGCGGCTGCGGGCGAGACGTGGGACGAAGTCGAGCGCGACCTGCAGATGCCGGCCGGCACGCTGACGGCGACCGTGGAAGTCTACAACCGGCATGCGGCCGAAGGCGTCGATCCGCTGTTCCACAAGGCGGGGAAGTGGCTGAAGCCGCTGATCGAGCCGCCGTTCGTCGCGCTCGACTGCCGGATCGACTATGCGTTCTATCCGCATTTCACGCTCGGCGGGCTCGATACGCTGCCGACCGGGCAGGTCGTCGACGCGACGCGTGCGCCGGTGCCGGGCCTCTACGCTGCCGGCCGCACCGCGTGCGGGCTGCCGCGCTGGGGCGCCGGCTACAGTTCGGGACTGTCGCTGGCCGATGCGACCTTCTTCGGCCGGCAGGCCGGCCGTCACGCCGCGCAGGCGGCGCGCGACGCGTTGCGCAGCGCCGCGTAGCCGCGCTTCAACGCGCTTCACCGCGCGTCACGATTGGCGACGACGCCCCGGGCCGCGCGGGGCGCCCGGGGCGCGGTCGTTTCGGCGCGGCGCGCGTGGGGCGGGCGTCAGCCCAGATCCAGCGCGTTCGTCAGGTCGCCCGGCGGCGTCGCCCCGCGCGACGCGAACGCGCGATCGCGATGGACGACACCGTCGAGCGGCGCGAGCCCGTGCACGCGGCTGATGAAGCGCAGGATCGAGTTCGTGTCGTACAGCGTGTGATCGACGTAGCCCTGCTTCGCGAACGGCGCGATCACGAGTGCCGGAATCCGCGAGCCCGGCCCCCAGCGGTCGCCGACCGGCGGCGCGACATGGTCCCACCAGCCGCCGTTCTCGTCGTGCGTCATCACGATCACCGTGTGCTCCCACTGCGGGCCGCGCCGGATATGGTCGATCACGGTCGCGATGTGGCGGTCGCCCGATTCGATGTCCGCATAGCCCGCATGCATGTTCAGGTTGCCCTGCGGCTTGTAGAACGCGACGGGCGGCAGGCGTCCCGCGTCGATGTCGGCGATGAAGCGGTTGGTCGCCGGATCGTCGCCGAGCCCCGCGTCGCGCAGATGCAGGCGGCGCGCGTCGGTGCCCGGCGCAAAATTCGCGAAATAGTTGAACGGTTGATGGTGGTACTGGAAATCGGGCACGGTGCCGGTGTCGCGATGTTCGAGCGCGTACTGCCACGCGCCGCTGTACCACGCCCAGTCGATGTGCTTTTCCGACAGCCGGTCGCCGATCGTCGCATACGCCTGCGGCGGCAGCACGCGATGGTCGTTCGGGTCCGCGAACGCGGGATTGCCCTGCGCGGGCGGCGGCACGTAGCTCGGCTGGTACGGCGGCGCCATCGTGTTGACGCCGTAGCCGTCCGGCGTGAGCGGGCCGTCGCCCGCGAATTTCGGCGGACCGTCGAGCGCGGATGCCGGCGAATCGGCGGCGAGCTTCAGCCGCGTGCCGGTCGGGTCGTCGCCTTCGACCACCGACAGCAGCTTCGCCGCGTGCGGATGCTTGTGCGCGTCCGGATAGCGCGGCGCCTGCGCGGAGATCAGGAACATGTGGTTGAGCCATGAGCCGCCGAAGGCGGCCATGAAGAAGTTGTCGCACAGCGTGTATTGCCGCGCGAGATTCCACAGTCGCAGCGTGTCGGCCGAATTGCGGTAATGCCCCATCACGAGGCCGCCCGAATCGGCCCATGCGGCGAACTGGTTGTTGCGGCCCGCGGCGATCTGCATCTGGTTCTGGTAGAAGCGGTGCCACAGGTCGCGCGTGATCACGCCGTTGGGCAGCGGCTTGCCCTGCGCGTCGGCGATCCGGAACGGCGCGTTCGGCAGTTTGTCGATGTCGCGCTCGGCGATCATGTAGCGCTTGCCGTCCACTTCCTGCGCCTGCGGCACGAGGCCGCCCCAGATCTTCGGCAGCACCGGCAGCGGCGTCTTGCCGTCCCGGTCGAGCTGCTGCGCCTGTTCCGGACGCACGTCGCTCAGCGGATGAAGCACGCCGGGGAAGTCGCCGTACAGGTTCGCGAAGCTGCGGTTTTCCGCGTAGATCACGACGATGTTGCGCACGTGATGGCGCAGCGCTTCGTCGACGCGCAGCTCGGCTGCGGAGCGCGGCGCACCGGTTTCGCAGCCGCCGAGCGCGATGCCCGCGCCGAACGCGGCAAGGCCGCCGAGCACGCGGCGGCGGTCGGGATCGGCGGGCAGGTCGTCGGGGCGATCGGGGGTGTCGTTCACGTCTTGGGCTCCTCGAATGGGCGTGGTCGTTCGATATCGCGCGGCGCCGGACAGGCTGCCGCGCCGCGGGCCGGATCGCAACCGCCGCCACGGTGGCCGGCCGCAGCGGCGAAACTGTCACCAAATTGTCATGGAGGCGACTATAACGCGCCGGCGACCGGCCGCGAAAGGCATTCGTCGGCTCGCGCACATCCGGGCGCGGGCCGATGCGCGACGCGCGCGTGCAGACTAGACTTGGATTGACGGTCGGCGCGTGCGGTGCGCCGACCCGGCGAAAGCCGCCCGGCGGCGCTGCCGAAGGCGCCGTCGCGGCGTGATTGATGCGACGAAACGAGGGGCGACGATGAATCGTGCGAGTTCCGCTTCCCCGCGCATGCCGACGCCGCGCGGCGGGTGCGCGCGGGTTCGCGCCTGAGTGCGCGACAGCCTGAGCCGGCGGTCGGCCCGATGCCATGGACAGGAAATTCGATTACCCGGGATTGCTGATCGCGGCGGGTTTCTTCGTGCTGTTCGTGGCGCAGTTGCTGATGCTGCATCCGGCGTCGACGTCGATCGCGTACAGCGATTTCCACCGGCTCGTCGCCGCGCGGCTCGTCGACGATCTCGAGGTCGGCCAGAGTTCGATCTCGGGCACGCTGCGCATGCCGCAGGCGGGCGCGATGCTGCCGGCGTCGGAGGCCGAGGCGGTCAAGGCGGCCGGCACGCCGTGGCGCTTCACGACCGACCGCGTGACCGACGACCATCTGATCGATGCGCTGACGGCCGCCGGCATCCGCTATCACGGCACGCCTGACACGAGCTGGCTGGCCTCGCTTGCGTCGTGGCTGCTGCCGCTCGCCGCGTTCGTGTTCGTGTGGACGATGCTGCTGCGCAAGCGCGGCGGGCTGCAGGATTTCGGCGGGATGGGCAAGAGCCGCGCGCGCGTGTACGTGCAGCAGGAAACCGGCATCACGTTCGACGATATCGCCGGCATCGACGAGGCGAAAGCCGAGTTGCAGCAGATCGTCGCGTTCCTGCGCAATCCGGAGCGCTATCAGCGGCTCGGCGGCAAGATTCCGAAAGGCGTGCTGGTGGTCGGCGCGCCCGGCACCGGCAAGACGCTGCTCGCGCGCGCGGTGGCCGGCGAGGCGGCGGTGCCGTTCTTCTCGATCAGCGGCTCGGCGTTCGTCGAGATGTTCGTCGGCGTCGGCGCGGCGCGCGTGCGCGACCTGTTCGAGCAGGCGCAGCAGAAGGCGCCGTGCATCGTGTTCGTCGACGAGCTCGATGCGCTCGGCAAGGTGCGCGGCGTCGGTCCGATGTCGGGCAACGACGAGCGCGAGCAGACGCTGAACCAGCTGCTCGTCGAGATGGACGGCTTCCAGGCCAACTCCGGCGTGATCATCATGGCCGCGACGAACCGGCCCGAGATCCTCGATCCCGCGCTGCTGCGCCCCGGCCGCTTCGACCGCCACATCGCGATCGACCGGCCCGACCTGAATGGCCGCCGGCAGATTCTCGACGTGCACGTGAAGCGCGTGAAGCTCGCGGCCGACGTCGATCTCGGCGAGCTCGCGTCGCGCACGCCGGGCTTCGTCGGGGCCGATCTCGCGAACGTCGTCAACGAGGCCGCGCTGCATGCGGCCGAACTCGGCAAGACGGCGATCGGGATGGCGGACTTCGACGAGGCGATCGATCGCGCGATGACGGGGATGGAGCGCAAGAGCCGCGTGATGAACGAGCAGGAGAAGGTGACGATCGCGTATCACGAGGCGGGCCATGCGCTCGTCGCGCAAAGCCGCGCACATTGCGATCCGGTGAAGAAGGTGTCGATCATCCCGCGCGGCGTCGCGGCGCTCGGCTATACGCAGCAGGTGCCGACCGAGGACCGCTACGTGCTGCGCAGGAGCGAACTGCTCGATCGCGTCGACGTGCTGCTCGGCGGGCGGGTCGCGGAAGAACTCGTGTTCGGCGACGTATCGACGGGCGCGCAGAACGATCTCGAACGCGCGACCGCGATGGCGCGGCACATGGTCATGCAGTACGGGATGAGCGAGCGGCTCGGGCTCGCGACCTTCGACGACGGCGCGCATCCGGGCCTGCAGGACCCGCGCCTCCCCGGCGACGGCCGCTGCAGCGAACATACCGCACGGCTGATCGACGACGAGGTGCGCACGCTGCTGGCCGACGCGCATGCGCGGGTCGCGGCGACGCTCGACGAGCGGCGCGACGCGCTCGAACGGATCGCGCAGCGGCTGCTGCAGTGCGAGGTGCTCGAACGCGAGGCGTTGCAGGCCTTGATCGACGGGCGCAGCGAACCTGAGGAGCCCGAAGTCGGCCATGCGGAGGCCGATACGCGGGGCGGGACGGGCGGGGCGGAGCATGCGTCGGCGGTGGAGCGCGACTTCGTCGCCTGCGGGCCGCCGCGCCAGCGCGATCGTTGAAAGTGCGCGGCCGCGCGCAGCCGGTCAGATTGCGTCGGCGACTTCGGCCGCTTCCGCGAGCGCTTCGAGAAAACGCGTGCGCCACCAGTGCACGTCGGTCTTGCGCAGCGTCGTCATCAACGCCGAGTGACGCTGCCGGCGTTCGTCGAGCGGCATCGCGAGCGCGCGCTGGATCGCCTGCGCGGTGCCCTGCGTATCGTACGGATTGACGAGCAACGCTTCCTTCAACTGCTCGGCCGCACCCGCGAAGCGCGACAGCACGAGCACGCCCGGATCGGCCTCGTCCTGCGCGGCGAGAAATTCCTTCGCGACGAGATTCATCCCGTCGCGCAACGGCGTGACGAGCGCGACGCGGCTCGCGCGATAGAGGCCCGGCAGGCGCTTGCGCGCGACGGTGCGGTGGATGTAGCGCATCGGCATCCATTCGAGCTCGCCGTAGTCGCCGTTGATCGCGCCGCACAGGCTGTCCATCTCGCGGCGCAGATCGTCGTAGGCGCCGAGATCCTCGCGGCTCGGCGCGGCGATCTGGATCAGCGTCGCGCGGTCGCGGTTTTCCGGATACTGTTCGAGCAACTGACGGAACGCATGCACGCGCTGCGGCAGGCCCTTCGTATAGTCGAGCCGGTCGACGCCGACCAGCAGCTGGCGGCGCGAATACTCGTCGCGCATCCGCTCGAACATGTCGATGCCGTCGCGATCGTCGGCCAGCGCCGCGAATTCGTCGACGTTGATGCCGATCGGAAACGCGCCGGCCGACAGCGTGCGGCCGAATGCCTGCAGGCGGCCGTCCGGCAGCCGCGCGGCGCCGGCTTCCGCTTCGACGTAATGCTCGAAGTGCAGCAGGTCCGATTCGGTCTGGAAGCCGACGAGGTCGTACGCGAACAGCGAGCGCATCAGCCATTCGTGTTCCGGAATCGCCGCCATGATCGGCGGCGGCGGCATCGGGATGTGCAGGAAAAAGCCGATCGGGTTCGCGCAGCCCATCGCGCGTAGTTCGGCGGCCAGCGGAATCAGCTGGTAGTCGTGCACCCACACGACATCGTCGGGCCGCAGCAGCGAGCGCAGCTTGCGCGCGAACAACTGGTTCACGCGCCGGTAGCCGTCCGCGAATCGCCGGTCGAACTGCGCGAGATCGAGCCGATAGTGAAACACCGGCCACAGCACGTTGTTCGAATAACCGAGGTAGTACGCGTCGTAATCCTGCGGATCGAGATCGATCGTCGCGAGCTGGATGCCGCCGACGTTCTGGATCTGCACCTCGTCGCTGCCCGCGGGCTGGTCGTCGCCGCGTAGCCTGCCGCTCCAGCCGAACCAGACGCCGCCGGTTTCCTGCAGGCTGTCCTTCACGGCGACGGCAAGGCCGCCCGCCGCGGCTTTGCGGGGATCTGCGATGCGATTGGATACGACGACGAGACGGCTCACCAGCTCTCCTGACAATGGTTGGGGGAAAGGTTCGTGCGGCCGGGCGCGCAGCAGATGCCGCCAAAGGCGCGCTGCGCGCGATGGGCCGCAATACGATCGGACGGGAGTCAGGGCACGCGATTCGCCGTCCGAACGGGGAGTGCTTTTTTAGGATACTCGCCATTCGCCTGTTTTAAAAGTCCGCGCAGGCGAGCGGGGCGCGGACGATGTTTCGCGCGGCACGCGCGGCGCGGGCGGGATCGAATCTTGCGCATGCGCTTCGGCCGCCGCCGGCACGGGCGTCGGTGCGTGCGTCCGGCGGTGCGCCGCGGCCGGACGAGGCATGCTGCGCGGCGACGCGCGCAGCATGATGCGTGATGGCATCGTGGGCGCCGATGCCGTTACCGGCGTCGCGCCTGCGTCGCGGCCGGCGTTACGCGGTCGCGGCGTGCCAGTGCGGCGTGCCGGCCGCACGAGCCTGCGCGCCGGACGGTGCCGACACGGTCGTACCGGCCGGCATCCGGAACGCCGACACGGTTCCGGACAACTCCTGCCCCTGCGCCTCGAGCGATTTCGACGCGGCCGCGGCCTGCTCGACGAGCGCGGCGTTCTGCTGCGTCGTCTGGTCCATCTGCGTGATGGTCAGGTTCACCTGGTCGATGCCGCGGCTCTGTTCGGCCGATGCGGCCGCGATCTCGCCCATGATGTCCGTCACGCGCGCGACGGCCTGCGTGACGTCGGCCATCGTCTTGCCGGCTTCGCCGGCGAGTGCTGAGCCGTCCTGGATCGTCTGCACCGATGCGGAAATCAGTTCCTTGATCTCTTTCGCCGCGGTCGACGAGCGTTGCGCGAGGCTGCGCACTTCGCTCGCGACGACCGCGAAGCCGCGGCCCTGTTCGCCCGCGCGCGCCGCTTCGACCGCCGCGTTCAGCGCGAGGATGTTGGTCTGGAACGCGATGCCCTCGATGATGCCGGTGATGTCCGCGATCTTCGACGAGCTTTGGCCGATCTCCGTCATCGTGTCGACGACGCGTCCGACCACGCTGCTGCCGCGTTGTGCGACCTCCGACGCGTTGGCGGCCAGCGTGCTCGCCTGCTGCGCATTCTCCGCATTGAGCCGCACGGTCGACGTGAATTCCTCCATCGTCGCGGCCGTTTCCTGCAGCGACGAGGCCTGTTCCTCGGTGCGCTGGCTCAGGTCGAGATTGCCCGATGCGATCTCGCCGACCGCATGCGCGATGCTGTTCGACGAATCGCGCACGCGCCCGACGATGTCGATCAGCCGCTCGTTCATCGTGCGCAGCGCATCGAGCAGGTCGCGCGTCTCGTCGTTGCCGGTCACGCGGATATTGCTGCCGAGATCGCCGTTCGCGACCGTGCGCGCAACCTCGACCGCGGCGACGATCGGCGTCGTGATGCGGCGCGTCAACCACAGGCCGCCGCCCATCGCGAGCGCGAGCGCAGCCGCGCAAATGCCCGCGAGCAGGTTGCGCCCGCTCGCGTAGCGGTCCGCGAACGACTGCGCGATCGCGAGCTCGCGTTCGTGCGTATAGCTCGCATACGCATCGGTTGCGCGCACGAGCTGCGTGAGCAGCGGGCGGCAGTGCTCGTCGATCTCGGTGATCGCCTCGTCCTTCTTGCCGGCCTGCGCGAGCCCGACGATATGCAGCGCCACGGGTCCGTAGCTCGATTCGACGCGCGCGATTTCGCCGACCAGTTCGCGTGCACGCTCGGTCGTATCGTTCGCATTCGCGATCAGGTCCTTGAGTTTCGCGAGATGGTCCTGCACGTCGCGGTGCGCCTGCTGCACTTCGGCCAGTTCGAGTTCGACGTCGGACGGCTTGGTCACGAGCACGAGGTCGCGCGCGGCGATCGCGCGCCGGTCGACCGCCGTGCGGATCTGCGCGGCCAGGCGTGCGCGCGCGTTGACGCCGTTCATGTACCGGGAAAACTCGTCGTTCGTATCGGACAGTGCCTTGAGCGCCATGCCCGACACGATCATGACGATCGCGGCGAGCAGGCCGAAGCCGCCAAGCAGTTTTGCTTTGATGGTCATTCTGGCGATTTTCACGGTGGGCCTCTTGCGCGAGTGGTGGACGATGGGAATTTATGGTTCGAGCGGGCGCGCTCGTGCCGTCTTTAACGGGTATTTCCCGTCGTTCTTGACTCGTCGGAAACCCTGATTTTTATATTTCTATTACGCGAAAACCCCGGCGGACGCGCGGTTTCGCGCTGTTTCGAAGCGGTTTTCGTTCACCCGTGATTCGAGTGTTCATATTCGAATGGCGCAGCGGGTTTTATGCCGAAGATCAGAATCGGCGCGCAATGAATTAACCGGTCGATCATTTTGATTCGGTTAATTGAGGGAATGATGCGATTGAAAACAACGGGGATGCGTCCCGCACCCGCGGCAGCGGCCGCGGGACGCCCTTCGGTCAGAACGTCGTCCGCAGTCCGGCCATCACGCTGCGGCCGCCTTCCGGTGCGAAGCCGCGCACGACCGAGGTCGCATAGCGGATGTCCTGGTTCGTCAGGTTGTCGCCGCGCAGGTACGCGAGCCAGTGCGTCGGGCCGACGCGGAACTTGTAGGTCAGCATCACGCCGAGCGACGTATAGCCGTCGGTCGGGAAGTCGTTGTCGGGCACGCGATGCTGCGACCACGCGTGCGTGAGCTGCGCACGCGCGCCGAACGGCCCGTAGCCGTAGTCGGCCGCGAGCGTCGCGCGCAGCGGCGCGATGCGCGGCAGCGGCTGGCCCGTGTCGACGTTGCGCGCATGCGTGTAGTCGGCGGTCAGTTCGAGGTCGACCGTATGGCCGCGCTGCGCGAACACGCGATACTTGCCGTCCAGTTCGACGCCGTAGAACTCGGCGCGCACGCCGCGATAGACGGCCTCGTCGAGCGAGCCGTCGGTGCCGCGCGCGACGGGTTCGCCGTCGTCGTCGACGACGCGGCCGGTGTTGTACTCGGTCAGGTAGTTCGAGAAGCGGTTGTAGAACACGCCGACGCTGCCGCGATTCGGGCCGCTCGCGTAGCGCAGCGACAGGTCCGTCGATACCGCCTTTTCCTTCGACGCGTTCGGGTTGCCGATCAGGAACTGGCCCGTCGCATCGTGCGGGCCGTTCGAGTAGAGCTCGTAGAAGGTCGGCGCACGCTCGGTATAGGCGACGTTCGCGGCGATCGACCATGTCGGCGTCAACGAGAACAGCGCGCCGGCCGACACACTGCCCGCATTGAAGTCGCGCGACTGCGCACCCGCGAATTTCTCGACGCCGGCCGGATCGGGATCGACCTTCACGTGCTCGAAGCGGCCGCCGAAGCTCAGCTTCAACGCCGGCGCGACCTGCCATTCCTCGAGGCCGAACAGCGCGACGCTGTTGGTGCGCGTCGACGGCACGAGCGTTTCGTCGCCGAGCGCGGAGAAGGTGTTCTGGCCGAACTGGACACCGATCGCACCTTCGAGTGGGCCGATCTTGCGATGCCGCGCCTCGATGCGCGCCTCGTAGCCGCGGTTGCGGAACGTCGTCGCGGTTTCGCCGTTGTCGACTTCCTTGTGCCGGTAGTCGGTGTACGCGAAGTCGAATTTCAGCTTCGTGAACGGCCCGCTCAGGTTGCGCACCTCGGATGCGAACGCGAGGCGTTCCTGACGCATCCGCAGCCGCACGTCGTCTTCCGCGACGGAGCCGTAGTTCGATTCGTAGCCGCTGTACGACAGGCCCGCGAAGCCGTCGGCCCAGGTGTACGACGCGCCGACCGCGCCGCCGTGCACGCGGCCGTCACTGTTCGGCACGCTGCCGTAGGGCTGCGGCGTATCGGGGTCGTCGAGCGCGCGCTGCTGGCTGCTGCGCGCGTAGCCGGGAATCCGCAGCTTGCCGGTTTCGCGGTCGAACGCGTCGACGTGGAACGCGAAGCGGCCGTTGCCGCCCTCGACCTGCGCGGCGCCCGCGTGCACGGTGTTCGCGCCGCCGTAGCGCGCATCGAGCGCGCCCGTCACGCCTTCGATCGCCTCGCGCGGAATCCGGTTGTCGATCGTGTTGACGACGCCGCCGACCGCATTGCCGCCATACAGCAGCGCAGCCGGCCCGCGCACGATCTCGACGCGCTCGATCGACAGCGGATCCTGCGGCACCGCGTGGTCGTACGACAGCGACGACGCGTCGTAGGCCGCGACGCCGTTCTGCAGCAGCCGGATCCGGTCGCCGTCCATCCCGCGGATGATCGGGCGGCCGACCATCGGCCCGTACGTGGTGGTCGAGACGCCCGGCAGCCCGTTCAGCGTCTCGCCGAGTGAATCGGCCTGGCGGCGCGTGAGCGCGTCGCCGGACAGCTGCGCGGTGGGCGCGATCAGTTCGTTGTCGCCGAGCGGGTTCGCGGTCACGAAGATCGGCGCGAGCGGCGCGGGCGGCGTCGACGGCGATGCCGGTGCGGCGGCCCCATCGGCCTGGGCGTGCGCGACGGCGGCGCACAGCATCAGCGAAAGCGGCGAGAGCGGAGGAAGCGAAAGACGAGGGAGGTCGCGCATGGTTGGTGAATCGGTTGGAGTCGAATCGGAAACGGGCCATGCGGATCGTGTCTGGATACGATATATTGTTGCGTCTTGTGCGCGCAACGACCCGTTGAAGCATGGCCCGGCAATGTCCGGACGCCCTGGATGCAGCAGGTCAGGCGGCGGAGCACGCGAAATGATATGTTATATCATTACAAATTCCAAGCTTGATGTCGGCGCGCCGTACGGTTTCTGTCGGGCAACCACAATCCCGGCGGAAACAGAGGGCGGCCGCGCGGCATTTCCCTTCGATTGACTTTCATCAATGTCATCGGCGTCGCCGCACGGATACTGGTTCGCTCATCGACCAGACAGGAGCGACGCATGACGCAAACCATGAAAGCGGCCGTGGTGCATGCCTTCGGCGAGCCGTTGCGGATCGACGAAGTGCCGGTGCCCACGCCCGGCCCCGGCCAGATTCTCGTCAACATCAAGGCGTCCGGGGTCTGTCACACCGATCTGCACGCGGCCGACGGCGACTGGCCCGTCAAGCCGGCGCTGCCGTTCATTCCCGGGCACGAAGGCGTCGGCATCGTCGCGGCGGTCGGCGCGGGCGTCACGCACGTGCGCGAGGGCGACCGCGTCGGCGTGCCGTGGCTCTATACGGCCTGCGGCCATTGCGAGTACTGCCACACGGGCTGGGAAACGCTGTGCCACGAGCAGCGGAACACCGGCTATTCGGTGAATGGCAGCTACGCGGAATACGTGCTGGCCGATCCCGACTATGTCGGCCATCTGCCGGCGCAGGTCGGGTTCGACGAAATCGCGCCGATCCTCTGCGCGGGCGTCACGGTCTACAAGGGCATTCGCGTGACCGATACGCGGCCCGGCCAGTGGCTCGCAATCTCGGGCATCGGCGGGCTCGGGCATGTCGCCGTGCAGTACGCACGGGCGATGGGCCTGCACGTCGCGGCGATCGATATCGCGCCGGACAAGCTCGCGCTCGCACGGCAGCTCGGCGCGCAGCTGACGATCGACGCGTCGGTCGACGATCCGGCGCAGGTGATCCGAAAGGAGATCGGCGGCGCGCACGGCGTGCTCGTCACGGCCGTGTCGCGCAGCGCGTTCGCGCAGGCGCTCGGGATGGTCCGGCGCGGCGGCACGGTGGCGCTCAACGGCCTGCCGCCCGGCGATTTTCCGCTGCCGATCTTCTCGACCGTGCTGAACGGCATCACCGTGCGCGGCTCGATCGTCGGCACGCGGCGCGATCTGCAGGAGTCGCTCGACTTCGCGGCCGACGGCCTCGTGCGCGCGCATATCCATCGCGACCGGCTCGGCAACATCAACGACGTATTCGCGAAGCTGCGCGAAGGGAAGGTCGACGGGCGCGTCGTGCTGACCGAGATGCACTGACGCGCACCGGTCGCGGCCGCCGCGGGCGATCCGTCGAGATCGTCGCGGCGGCCGTGCGCTCAGGCGCGCATCACGGCGCGAAGAACACGTCGGTGCGGTTCGTCAGGTTGCCCGCGTTGGTCTGCACGAAGAACGGATGGAACGACGACGACGGCAACACGTCGAGCCCCTGGTAGTCGCCGATGAAGTAGCCCTCCGCGTACGGCGCGAGCTTCATGTCGAACGGGCCGCCGACGCGACGTTCGTCGGCGAACGTCGCGCCGCCGTCATGCGAGATCTTGCGCCAGAACCCGGTCGGCAGCGTCGTCGTATTGCCGGCGAGCAGGTCGCGGAAGTCGTAGTAGGTGACCATCACGGCGCCCGTATTGTCGACGCGTACCGACGGATTGAATGCCGGGCGCCCGGTCGGCGTGTTCACCTGCATCGGTGCGCTCCAGCTTGCGCCGCCGTCCTTCGACGTCGACACCGCGATCTCGTCGTACTGGCCGCCGTTGAAGCGGCTGTCCTGCCAGACGACGTACAGCTGCCCCGACGCAGGGTCGATCGCCGGCTCCGGAATGATGTCGCCGGTGCGTATCGGTTCGCCGGTGTTCGGATCGGTCACGCCGACGGTCTGCAGCCCGGCGATCACCTGCGGCTTCGTCCAGCTCGCGCCGTCGTCGGTCGATTTGATGAACGCGACCTTGCCGGCCGCCTTGCTGAACGGCGGCTGGATCAGGTCGAAGAAGTCGTAGAGCGTGCCGCTCTTCGGATCGACGACGATCTGGTTGCCGATCGTCTGCTGACGCGACGGCACGTTGACGATCACCTTCGCGGTGCTCCAGGTCTTGCCGCCGTCGACCGTCTTCGAGAACAGCGTCGGCCCGCGATACGCCTTCGTATGCAGGTTCGCGTACGGATTGCCGTTCGGCAGCTCGAGACGATCCCAGACCGCATACGCGGTGCCGGCCTTGACCGGGTTGGCCGTCACCGATTCCTTGTCGTTGAAGAACTGCGTGGTCGGCTCGTTGTTCGCGATCAGCAACGCGGGGCTGCTCCAGGTCTGCCCGCCGTCGGTCGATACCGATGCCGCGACCGCGTTGCTGTTGTTCGACTGGTTGAACGAAATCGAGACCGAGTACGCGGTGCCGTCCGGCCCGAACGATACCCACGGATCGGATGCGCGCTCGTACGCGAGGCCGCCGGGCGCGCATGCGCTGAACGGCTGCGGCGTGCGTGCCCAGGTTGCGCCCGCATCGAACGAATAGCCGGCGACCAGCCCGTGCGCGCCACCGTTCGACCAGCGATCCTGCTGCCATACGCCGATCATGTTGTTCGGATTCGCCGGATTGACCGCGAGCCACGGTTCGACCTCGGCGTTCACGTAGTTCGTGCCTGGTCCGCCGATCGTGCAGGCGGCAAACGGGCTCGGTCCGGACACCGTCACGGGTTCGGCGTGCGCGGTGGCGGCTGCGGCCATCGCGATGGCGGCTGACAGGCGGGTGACAAGCGGGTGGGACACGATAGTGCGTCGCATGGACTGCTCCTCGTTGACGTGCGGATCGCATGGCGCGGCAGGCAGGCGGCGCGAGCCCGTGCGCGATGCTGCGGGCCCGGTCGTCGGAGCGTCGGCGTACCGCATCACCGCAGTGCAAAGCGCCGGTGCGAGTCGCTCAGCATGCCGCCTCAGCCATCGCGATCCGCGTGTGCTGGATACCGCCAGCACTTCGGTCAAGACTCCTTTTCATTCTCGTTGCTTGTCGGGTCTGTCCGCGCTGTCGACCCGACGGAAAAGCCGGCCCGGCATACGACGCGTGCGTCGAGTGGATTGCAATGTAGGCGATCCGCATGCGCTGCGCGATGCGATTTTTTGTAACAGAGCGTAGCCGGCAAGCGTTGCCGGAGGCGGGGCATGTCGGGGAAAAATTTGCCGCGACGAAGGCGGCCGAAGCGAGAACGAGAATCGCCATCGCTTTCGATCGGCGATGAACGACGAGCGGATGCGCGCGCGAATGCCGCTGGCGATACGCGCTTCAGCGTTCGCCCGGAAAGCGTTCCTGCAACGCATGCAGCCAGCGCGCGACGACGTCGAGTTCCGCGTCGGAAAACCCGTCGCACAGCTTCGCGTTCAGTTCGCGCAGCACCACGCGCGCACGCTTGAGCGCCGCGTGGCCTGCGTCGGTCAGGTACAGGCGCGTCGCGCGGCCGTCGTCGGCATCGGCGTGGCGCGCAATCAGGCCGGCTTTCGCCATCCGGTCGGCCAGCCCCGTCATCGCGGACGGCGCCAGCTGCAGCGCCGCGCCGACCTCGCCGGTCAGCGCGCCGTCCTGCTTCGCGAGGTAGAACAGCACGCCGGCCTGCGCGGCGCTCGCCTGCGCGTCGGCTTCCGCCTTGCGGTCGACCCAGCGCTGCACGCGGCGCTGGCCGACGTTCAACAGGAAAAACAGTCGTCGATGTTCGCTCAAGCTCGGTTCCCGGCTGCAATGGAAAGGGACGGGCGGTCCGCGTCGCGCGGCGGCGCTTCGAGCGCCTGCGCGAGCCAGTCGGCGACGCCGGGCCACAGGACCGCGCCGGGGCGGCTGCGGAAGAAGCCCATGTGCCCGATCGGCCCGCTGCCCGCCGCGCGCGGATCGACCTGGCGGTGCTCGACCGCCGCGTGGGTCAGGTAGCTTACCAGCAGGTCGATCGCGGCGGGGTTCGCCCACGGATCGTCGTCGAAGCCGAGCGCGAGGATCGGCAGCCGCTGCCGCGCGAAGCGCTCGGCCGCGCCGAGCGTCGGATCGTCGAAGAAGTAGCGCGGCAGCGTGGTCCAGCCGCTCCATTCGCGGAACACGCCGGCCGGCAGATCCTCGCCGAGCCCGAGCCGCTTGCCGGGCACGTAGCCGAGCAGCGCGGACGCGAGCGGGCCGAGCACGCGCAGGATCAGCCGCACCTTCAGGCGTTCCGCCGCGTGCGCGATCAACCGCGTGCTGCCCGCGTGCGACGCGACCATCACGGCCGCGCGCAGCTGCGCGGAGCCGGCGGACAGGCCGATCGCGTGGCCGCCGACGCTATGCCCGACCGCGAGCAGCGGCAGCCCGTCGAACGCGTGGCGCGCCCACGCGGTCGCGGCTTCGACGTCGAGATCGACCCAGTCGCGCATGCGCGCCCGCAACGTGCGCAGGCGGGCGGGCCGCGACGCGCCGATGCCGCGATAGTTGTAGGTCAGCGCCGCGAAGCCGCGCTCGCCGAGGAAGCGCGCGAAGCCGGCGTAGAGCCTTTCCGGCACCGCCGTGGCCGGATGGATCAGCACCAGCGCGCGCGGCGCGGCGGCTGGCAACCACAGCGTGCCGCGCAGCGGATAGCCGTCGGCGGCGGTAAAGCCGACGGGTTCGGCGGTAACGGACATCGTGCGCTCCAGGCAGTTGTTTCGTATGCGAAATATAGTCGCGAATGTATTTCGTGCGCGAAATATCTGTCGAGGAATCGCTCGAAAGCAGGCGCGGCCATGGCGCCGGCTTCATAAAAGTTTTGCATCTTTGCATATCAGAATATTGCGTTTGTCTGATGAAGCGGATCGACGTATCGTCACCGGTTCCATTCCGTTCGCCGGCCGTCGCGCCCGGCGGACAACGGGTGCCGCCGCCGCGCGGCCGCCCGCCAACCTTCCGGGAGATCATCTTGCTCAGCCGAATCGTCACGGCGCTCCTGCTGGCGCTCGCCGCGCAGCCGGGCATCGCGAAAGACACCGTCACGCTGCGCGTCGGTGAACAGAACTACTTCAACATCCAGGCGTCGATGGAGGCGTCGGGCGTGCTCAAGGACCTGCCTTACACGATCGAGTGGAAGCATTTCCAGGCCGCCGCGCCCGTCGCCGAAAGCCTGAACGGCAATGCGATCGATCTCGGCTTTCTCGGCGATTCCGCGCTGCTCACGCTGGCCGCGCGCGGCGCGCCGGTGAAGGTCGTCGCGGTGTCGCGGCAAAGCCTCGACGGCGTCGCGATCCTCGTGCCGAAGAATTCGCCGGTGCGGACCGTGGCCGACCTGCAGGGCAAGACCATCGCCGTATGGCGCGGCGCGTGGAGCCAGCAGCTCGTGCTGCGCGCGCTCGAACATGCGGGGCTGCGCGCGGACTCGGTCAAGTACGCGTACCTGATGCCGATCGACGCGACCAACGCGCTCGCGAACGGCTCGGTCGATGCGGTGTCGCTGTGGGAGCCGTTCGTCAGCACGCTTGCGCTGCGACAGGGCGCGCGCCCGGTCGTGACCGCGCAGGGCTTGATGCCCGCGCTGAGCTTCGTCGCCGCGAACGAGCAGGCCGCATCCGGCAAGCGAACGGAGATCACCGATTTCCTGCGGCGTGTGGTTGCCGCGCGGCAATGGGTCGACAGCCATCCGCGCGAATACGCGGACCTGTGGGCCAGGCGCGCGAAGCTCGAACCGGACGTCGCGTATCGCTGGCTCGACAACGCGCACCAGCGCGTGGGCCCGGTCGACGAGACGGCCGCGAAGGACGCGCAGAACACGGCCGACTTCCTGCACAAGGCCGGCGTGATCCCGGCCGCCTACGATACGTCGAAACTGCTCGACCGCTCGTATGCGGGCGCGTTCGCGCCGAGCGCGCGAAAAGCCGCCGCCGCGCAGTAGCCGCGCCGGCGCGCACCGCTTTCCCGATTCCGACTCAGACCCACGAGGACACCGACATGCCAGTCGACATCATCGGCATGATCACCGCGACACCCGGCGCGGAGGTCGACGTGCCCGGCGGCGCCGCCGTCCAGCCCGACTACGTGCGCCGCTTCGCGCGGGCGCACGAGGCCGCGGGCTTCGACCAGATCCTGATCGGCCATTTCAGCAACGCGGCGGACGGCTTCATCGTCGCATCGTTTGCGGCGGCCGCGACCGAACGCATCCGCCTGCTGCTCGCGCACCGGCCCGGCGTGATCGTGCCGTCGGCCGCCGCGCGGCAGATCGCGACGCTCGACGTATTCAGCGGCGGCCGGCTCGCGCTGAACGTGGTGTCGGGCGGCGACGACGCGGACCTGCGCCGCGACGGCGATTTCGTGCCGCACGACGCGCGCTACCGACGTACCGGCGAATACCTCGACGTGCTGAAACGGATCTGGCTCGCCGATGCGCCGGTCGACCACGACGGCCCGTTCTACCGGCTGCGCGGCGCGTCGCCGCTCGTGAAGGGCGTGCAGCGGCCGCACGTGCCGATCTACTTCGGCGGCTCGTCGTCGGCCGCGCTCGCGGTGGCCGGGCAGCATGCGGATGTCTACATGACCTGGGGCGAGCCGCTCGCATCGGTGCGCGAGCAGATCGCGCGCGTGCAGGCCGCGGCCGCGCCTTACGGACGCGCGCCGCGCATCAGCGTCTCGTTCCGCCCGATCGTCGCGGACACCGAGGCCGCCGCATGGGAGAAGGCCGAGGCGATCCGCGAGCGCGTGCGTGCGACGCGGCTCGCGAGCGGTCAGCCGATCGCGGGCCACGCACCGCAGAATGCCGGCTCGCAGCGGCTGATGGCCGCGGCCGCGCAGGGCGACGTGCTCGACGAACGGCTGTGGATGGGCGTCGCCAACCTGACCGGCGCGCGCTGGAATTCGACGGCGCTGGTCGGCACGCCGGAGCAGGTCGCGCGGGCGCTCGGCGAGTACTACCGGCTCGGCGTGACGACGTTCCTGATCCGCGGCTTCGATCCGCTCGACGATGCGCTCGATTACGGGCGCGCGCTGATTCCGGCGATCCACGCGCATGTCGCGGCGCTCGACCGGCAGCGCGCCGCGACGATCGCGTAGCGCCGCGCGCGGCGACGGCAACGCGGCCCCGCACGAGACGCGTCAGAACGACGGCAGGCCCGGCGGATTGGTCTCGGCGCGCGCGACGGCCTCGCTCTGCAATCCCCAGCGCGCGAGTGCCTGCCCGTAGCGGCCGCTGGCGATCAGCGTGTTGGTCGCGAGCGTCAGCGCAGGCGCGAGCCCGCTGCCGCGGCGCGTCGCGATCGCGACATCGGCATTCGCCGGCCAGCCGGCATTGACGACGCCGACGCGCCGGATCTTGCCGCTGCGCGCGGCCTCGTACGCGAGCGACGCATTCGGGTTCAGCTCCGCGTCCGCGCGACCCGACAGCAGCGCGACGCGCGCGGCCGCATCGTCGTCGAAATACAGCAGCTCGGCGGGCTTGAGTCCCTGGGCGACATTGCGGCGGCTCCATTCGAGCAGGATGTGCTCCTGGCTCGTTCCCGCGCCCGTGATGATGCGCAGTCCCGCGACGTCCTTCGGTTCCGCGATCCTCGCGATCGGGCTGCCGGTGCGCACATAGAAACCGTGCAGCCCGAGCCGATAGGTCGTGAAATCGTATTTCTGCTTGCGCTGCTCGGTGACGCCGACGTTCGAGATCACCGCGTCGTACTTGGCCGACGTCAGCCCGAGCGGCCAGTCGGCCCAGGCGACCGGCACCAGCACGAGCGTCCGGCCAAGCGCGTCGGCGACGAGCTGCGCATAGTCGGGATCCGCGCCGACCACGGTGCGGGCGTCGGTTGCATAGGTCGACACGGGCGGCGCGTGCGGCGAGATCGCGACCGTGAACGCGCCGTCGCGCACCCAACGATAGCCGCTTGCCGCACGGATCGCGGCATCGTCGCGCGGCGCGCGGATGCGGCCCGCCTGACGCGGATCGAGATCCGCCGTTGCCGCGGCCGCGCTTGCCGCGCGCGACCACAGGTCGCCGGATGCCGCGACCAGCGCGGCGCTCACGAACTGTCGTCGGTCGATCATCGTGTGGTGTCCTGGATCACGGGCAGGGGGAAGGCGGGCCGCATCACAGCACCCGCGACAGGAACGCGCGCGTGCGCGGATGGGTCGGCGCGTCGAGCACGACGGCCGGCGGCCCCGCTTCGACGATGCGCCCGCGCTCCATGAACAGCACGTGGTCAGCCACTTCGCGCGCGAAGCCAATCTCGTGCGTGACGATCAAGAGCGTCGTGCCGGAGCGCGCGAGTTCCTTGATCACGTCGAGCACTTCGTTGACCAGCTCGGGGTCGAGCGCGGAGGTCGGCTCGTCGAACAGCAGTACCTTCGGTCGCAATGCGAGCGCCCGCGCGATCGCGACGCGCTGTTGCTGGCCGCCGGACAGCTGGCGCGGATAGGCATCGGCCTTGTCGGCAAGACCGACACGCGCGAGCAGCGTGCGCGCGGTCCGCTCGGCGGCCTCGCGTGTCGCGCCGCCCGCCGCGACCGGCGCCTCGACGAGGTTTTCGAGCACGGTCAGGTGCGGAAACAGGTTGAAGGTCTGGAACACCATCCCGACCGCGGTGCGGCGCTTCAGCACGTCGCGCTCCTTCAGTTCGTGCAGCACGTCGCCGTCGCGCCGGTAGCCGATCAGCTCGCCGTCGATGTCGATGAAGCCGTCGTCGACGCGTTCGAGATGGTTGATCGTGCGCAGCAGCGTCGACTTGCCGGAACCCGACGGCCCGACGATCGCGGTCACGCTGCCGCGCGGCGCGACGAACGACACGTTGTCGAGCACGCGCTGCATGCCGAACTGCTTCGAGACGTGATGCACGACCACTTCGCCGCCGAGGTGCGGTGCAACGGCATCGCCGTCGGTGCGTGCGTCCGCTACCGGCTTGCGCGCCGTCAGGCGGCGCCACAGCGCGCCGGCGCGCGCAAGCGCGAAGGTCAGCGCCGACGGCGGCGGATTGCGCAGCGCGCCGCGTGCATAGTGCCGCTCGATCTGCACCTGGATCGCCGACAGCGCGGTCAGGATGATCAGATACCAGACCGTCGCGACCATCAGCAGCGGAATCACTTCGAGATTGCGGCGATAGATCACCTGCACGGTATAGAACAGCTCGGGCATCGCGAGCACGTACACCATCGACGTGCCTTTCGCGAGCGAGATCAGGTCGTTGAACGCGGTCGGCAGGATCGCGCGCATCGCCTGCGGCAGCACGATCCGCACCGTTTGCCGGCCGCGCGGCAGCCCGAGCGCGGCGGCCGCCTCGAGCTGACCCTGGTCGACCGCGAGAATGCCGCCGCGGATCACCTCGGCGGAAAACGCCGCGTGGTTCAGCGTCAGGCCCAGCACGGCCGCGGCGAACGGGCTGATCAGGTCGGTGGTCGGCACGTCGAACCAGACGAGGCCGGTGAACGGCACGCCGAGCCGCACGTGCTCGTACAGATAGCCGAGGTTGTTCAGGATCAGCAGCAGCACGATCAGCGGGATCGAGCGGAACAGCCAGATGAAGGTCCATGCGCTGGCCGCGAGCAGGCGCGAACGCGACAGCCGCGCCAGCGCGACGAACGCGCCGAGCACGAGCCCGAATACCGCGCCGAGCAGCGTCAGCACCAGCGTGCGCGCGAGGCCCGACAGCACGGGCGGCGACAGGAACCATTCGGCGAATACCGGCCAGCCCCATTGCGGGTTCGCGAAGAGCGAATGCAGGGCGACCGCGATCAGCGCGAGCGCGAGCACGGTGCCGACGGCGCTCGAGCGGTGGCGCGCCGGCACGATCCGCAAACGCGCGCCGCTGTCGCGCGGGCCGGAGGAAGAGAGCGGCGGCAGTGTGCCGCCGAGATGGGTCGTGTCGCTCATGGCGAGGCAGGCTCCTTGAATGGGTCGTCCGGCGCGCCGCACGATCGCGCGGCGCCTCGGCTGATCGGATGGCGTGACCGGAGCCGGTCAGGCGTGCGTTTCGGCGGCCGGCTCGCGGGCCGGATCGGGCTGCGCGTAGCGGCTCGCCTTGCGCGGCAGGCCGAGGTGGTCGCGCAGCGTGCTGCCGGGCAGCTCGCGCCGATAGCGGCCGCGCGCCTCGAGCGCCGGAATGACCAGCTCGATGAAATCGTCGACGCCCTGCGCCTGGACCGGAAAGCCGAGGATGAAGCCGTCGCCGGCGCCCGCGTCGAACCAGCGGATCAGTTCGTCGGCGACGTGCTCGGCCGTGCCGATGAAGTTCGGACGCGGCGTCGCGACGGCCAGCGCGGTCTCGCGCAGCGTGCGGCCGTCGCGCTTCGCGTCGGCCTTGATGCGGTCGGTGGTCGAGCGGAAGCTGTTGCGGCCGAGGTCGCCGAGTTCGGGGAACGGCGCGTCGAGCGGATACTGCGTGAAATCGTGGTGATCGAAAAAGCGGCCGAGATAGGCGAGCGCCTCGTCGATCGTCAGCAGATCGCGGATCGCCTGGTACTTGTCCTCGGCCTCGGCGGCCGTGCGTCCGACGATCGGCCCGATGCCGGGGAAGATCTTCACGTCGTCGGCGCGGCGGCCGTGCTCGACCGCGCTCTGCTTCACGCGCTGCGCGAACGCGGCGGTCTCGTCGAGCGACGGCGAATGCGTGAACACGGCGTCTGCGTACTTGCCCGCGAGCCCGATGCCGGCATCGGACGACCCGGCCTGGAAAATCACCGGCTGCCCCTGCGGCGAGCGCTGGATGTTGAGCGGCCCCGCGACCTGGAAGAAGCGGCCGCGATGATCGAGCGTGTGCAGCTTCGCGCGATCGAAGAAGCGCCCGGTCGCGCGGTCGCGCACGAACGCGTCGTCGTCCCAGCTGTCCCACAGCCCCTGCACGACGCTCAGGTATTCGTCGGCGATCTCGTAGCGCAGCGCATGATCGGGATGGGTCTTGCCGAAGTTCAGCGCGGTGCCTTCGAGCGGCGTCGTCACGACGTTCCAGCCCGCGCGGCCGCCGCTGATCGCGTCGAGCGACGCGAGCTGGCGCGCGACCGTGAACGGCTCGCTGTACGACGTCGAGATCGTGCCGGCGAGCCCGATCTTGCTTGTCGCGACCGCGAGCGCCGACAGCACCGTCAGCGGCTCGAAGCGGTTCAGGAAGTGCGGGATCGACTTCTCGTTGATGTAGAGGCCGTCCGCGACGAACGCGAACGCGATGCCGGCGGCTTCGGCCTTGCGCGCGATGCCGATCGCGAAATCGAGGTTGATGCTCGCGTCGGGCGGATTGCTCGGGTGTCGCCATGCGTTCATGTGGCTGCCTGCGCCTTGCAGCATCAGGCCGAAGGGAATCGGTCGTCGGGTGGTCATCGGGCGTCGGACGTGAAGGTCGGGAAGGAGGGCGCTCAGATCTTCGGCAGGCCGGGCGGATTCGTGCGCGACTGGTCGATCGCTTCGGACGCGAGGTTCCAGCGATCGAGGATCTGCCGGTAGCGGCCGTTCCTGATCAGCCCGTTCAGCGCGACGGTCAGCGGCTCTGCGAGGCCGCTGCCCTTGCGCGTCGCGATCGCGATGTCGGCGGCGCGCGGCCAGCCGCCGCTGACCGTGCCGACGAGCCGCGTCTTGCCCTGTTGCGCGCTCTGGTACGCGAGTACCGAGTTCACGCTGAAGATGGCGTCCGCGCGACCCGACTGCACCGCGACGATCCGCATCGCCTGGTCGTCGTAGTACTGGATCTGCACGGGTTTCAGGCCGTGCGCGACGTTTTCGCGGTCCCATGCGAGCAGGATCTTTTCCTGGTTGGTGCCCGCATCCGTGACGATGCGTAGCCCCGCGACGTCCTTCGGTTCGCGGATCGACTGGATCTTGCTGTCGTTGCGCACGTAGAAGCCGAGCTGATCCTTGCGGTAGGTCGAGAAATCGAATTTCTGCTTGCGCTCCTCGGTGACCGTGACGTTCGAGATCACCGCATCGACCTTGCCCGACTCGAGCGCGAGCGGCCAGTCGGGCCACGACAGCGCGACGATCTTCAGCTTGCGGCCGAGCGCGTCGGACACGAGCTGGCCCACATCCGCATCGAAGCCGATCACGGTGCGCGCATCGGTGGCGTACGAGCTGATCGGCGGCAGGGCGGGCGAGATGCCGATCGTCAGCGTATCGGGCGCGGCGAACCGGAACGACGCGGGCACCGCGCGCTCGACCGCCGGATCGGCGACGCCGCGCGGGCGATCGCGTTGCTCGGGGCTCAGGTCGAAGGTCGCGGCGGTCGCGGCGAATGCCGTCAGGCCGACCAGCGCGGCGGCCAGCGTGCGGACTGCGCGGGAGGAGAGGCGGGCGGTGCGTGGCATGAAGACGTCCAGTCGTTGTGGTCGGAAGCGGAGTCGGGCGGGAAGCGGGGCGTTCAGCGCGGCAGCGCCGGTTCGGGCGCGGGCGCCCACAGGTCGGCGAGCGTCGAGGTGCGCGACGGATCGACGAGATCCTTGCCGAAGCGCAGATGGAAAAGCACTTCGGGGGCGATCGACGCATCGAACAGCCGCGTATAGCCGGTGCGGTCGTAGAGCGCCCAGGCTTCGGGCTGGCGAAAGCCCGTCGTCAGATAGACGCGGCGATAGCCCTGCTGCACCGCGCGCAGTTCGAGCGCTTCGACGATGCGCCGCGCGAGCCCCTGACGGCGCAGGCTGGCATGCGTCCAGATGCGCTTCAGTTCGGCCGTCTGCGCGTCGTAGCGCTTGAACGCGCCGCCGCCGATCGTCTCGCCGTCGCGCAGCAGCAGCACGAAGGCGCCTTCGGGCGGCGCGAACAGCTCGGCCGGATAGCGTGCGAGTTCTTCGCGCGCGGACGCGCGACTGTCGGGGCGGTACGCGTCGTAGCGCGTCGCATACTCGTGGATCAGCGCGTCGATCAGCGGCTGCGCGCGCGCGTCGAGCGGGGTCGTGTCGATGATGCGGTCGGTCGTGGCCATGGGCATCGCGAAAGGCGCGCGATGCGGACGAGGCAGGCGCGCGGCCCGGCCGTTTCGTTCGTCATCGCGACGCGGTTGTCGTGATGGCGGCGGCCGCTGTGTGCGGTGCAATGCATTCGGCGGGCCGCCGCCGTTTCGGATACGTTAGCGGGGCGGCGCACGAAGACGAACGAAGCAATTTCGATAAGGATTTCGCGCGAAGCGTCAGAAGGCTTGCAGCGAAAGCGGGGGGATGTGGCGCAGGTCGTTTATGCCGCGCGCACTTCGTCGAGCAGATCCGGATGACGGTCGAGAATCTTCAGCAGCTTCACGAGCGCCAGCGGCGGATTGGTCTTGCCGGTCTCGTAGCGGGAAAACGCGTTGACGCCGCCGCCGAAAATCTCGGCCGCCTCGCGCTGATCGAGCTTCAGCTTCTTGCGCACCGTCGCAATGAACTTCGGATCGACGAGCGTCGCGTTCACTTGCCGGTTGAACGCCGACACCGCTTCGCCGAAACGGGTCGCCTCGTCGACGTCGAGCACCGACTCGCCGCACGCGGGACAAAACTCGCCTGTGACGTGCGGGATCACGGTCGATTCGCCCTTGTAGGTGTACGGGATGTCGCGCGTGTCGCGGATCAGCTTGGCGGCACCGCATGCAGGACATTTCATTTCATCGCTCCTTGAAAGACACGATCAGCACATCGTCGACGACGGTCAGTTTCAGGTACACGTCGCCGCGCATCGTGCAAGGCCGGTAGACGTCCTGCCAGATCGTGTGGTCGGCGTAGGTCGTCATGCTCTTGTGGAATTCGAACGGTGTCAGCGCCCTCACCACGTCGATCGTTTCCGCTTCGGTGAAGCCCATCTGGCGGGCGCCGATGACCGCGCTTGCGGTCAGGCGGACCTTGCCGGCCTCGATCAGCGCCTTGACGCGCGGCAGCTTGCAGTGCGGCGTTCTCTTTTCCATGTGTATCCATGCGCGAGTGTAACCAAATAGGTTAATTTGTCAAGTTGGTTAATGGCGCACGCGTGCCGTCCGCCATACAGGGCAGACAGCACGGGGAAAGGAGAGGTCCGGAACCGGCCCTATCGGCCGATGCTCGGCGGGTCGGTGGGTTCCGCGAGCTGAAACAGGCAGTCGCCGCGCTGCACTTGCGCGGGCACGCGCTTGCATACCACTTCGCCGTCGCCCTTGAACCGGTGCAGCACCGGCTCGCGCAGCGGCGTATCGGGGAAATGCACCCACGCGGCCGGCTGCCCGGCCTTGACCTGGTCGCCGAGTTCGACGAGCGGCTCATACAGCCCGCGCTCGTACGCATAGACGAAATGCCGGTCGCCGTCGACGCGCAGGAAGCGCGTGACGGTCGGCGGCGCATCGGGCACCAGCGCGCCGCGCAGCAGGCCGATATGGCCGAGGTAATGCAGCAGCCCCTGGCGGCCCATCCGGATCAGCGACGGATCGGCCATGCCTGCGCCGCCCAGCTCGGTGACGATCGAGATCGCGCCCTGCCGGCGCGCGGCCGATGCCGAGTGCACGGGATTCGGCGCGTGCAGCAGCGCATTCGGCAGCCCGAACGCGACCAGCATGCCGTTCAGCTTCGCGGCCTCGTCCGCATCGAGCGGATCGATCGCGAGCATGTTGCCGCCCTGATACAACAGCGAACTGCCGCCCGAATGCAGATCGACGAGATACTGCGCGCGCGACAGCAGCGCATGCTCGATGTAGTGGGCGATCATCTGCGTCGGCGTGCCGGCCGGATCGCCGGGGAAGCTGCGGTTCAGGTTGCCGTCGTCGAGCGGCGAGACGCGCAGCCCCGCATCCGCCGCGGGGAAGTTCGCCATCGGCAGCAGGATCAGCTGGCCGCTGACCATCGCAGGCTCGATCTCGCGCATCAGCTGCGACACGATGATCTGGCCTTCGTACTCGTCGCCGTGGTTGCCGGCCATCACGAGCGCGACCGGGCCGTCGCCGTTGCGGATCGATGCGATCGGAATCGGCAGCCAGCCATAGGCCGAACGATGGACCGAGTGCGGCAGACGCAGGTAGCCGGCATGCTTGCCCGGCGCGTCGAGATCGATCTCGCAGTGAATGGGGTTTCGGTGTGAGGTGGGGGCGGTCATGGCGGCATCGTGCGATGAACGGAGAGCCGCCATCTTATCGGGAAACGGCGGCCGCGCGCCGGATCGCCCGGTGCGTGCGCCGCGTCCTGCGCGGCCTGTCGCCCGCCGTCGCTGTATCCGTTGCCCCGCAGGCGATGCCGCGTGCGCGTCAGCGCCCCGATGTTTCAGCTTCGAGACGGCCTTCTTCCCACAATGCCCAGAAGCGGCTGCCCGCGCGATACGGATTCGCGCGGCGCGCCGCGTAATCGGCGACGCCCTGACGGAACGCGCCGTACAGCGTGAGCGGCGGATTGTCGACGCAGGCGGCTTCGCGCACCGGCGTGCGCCGCACGGAGACGAGTCGCCGGATCAGCGACGCGCCGTCGATGACGTCCAGTTCGTCGATCGTATCGGTGCGGCTCATGACTTCGACGGTATTCATGTGGGGCTCCCTGACAACCTGTTTCCTGTCAGTGAGCAATAAGGATGCCAGCCGTGAAATGCGGCGCGCTGCATTGATCCTGCAGGCTTCTGCGGCGAACGTCGCGGGCGATCGGCCGCGATGTTACGGAACACGTCACGTGACATCGCCGCGCGCGGCCGCACGGCGAAAGCGAAAAACGTTGCGGAAATGAAACCGCCGAGAGCCGGCGCGCGCCGTGCGGCCGGCTATGAATTCGCGGTGGCCGGTGCGACGCGGCGGCTGCCGTTCGAATAGAAGCGGTACATGCCCTTGCCGGCCGATTTCGCGTCGTACAGTGCGCTGTCGGCCTGCCGGATCAGCTCGTCGGGCGAGCGACGGCCGTCGTCGAGCGCGATGCCGATGCTGATCCCGAAGCTGACGGTCTCGCCGATCGACAGCGTGTACGGCGCCGAGATCTGCCGGATGATCTCGGCGGCGAGCGTCGAGCACGCGTGCGTCGTCGTGCCGTCGATCGCGACGACGAATTCGTCGCCGCCGATGCGTGCCGCGAGTTCGCCGTTCAGCAGCGTGCGGCCGAGCCGCTCGGCGACCTGCATCAGCACCTCGTCGCCGGCCTGGTGGCCGAAGCGGTCGTTGATCGCCTTGAAGCCGTCGAGATCGAGATACATGACGGCCGCCGCGACGTCCGGCAGCGGCGATCGCTGCGCCAGCATCCGGCCGAGTTCCGCATGCAGTTCGTGGCGGTTCGGCAGTCCGGTCAGCGCATCGTGCCGCGCGAGGTGGCGAATGTGCCGCTCGGTGAGGCGGCGCGCGGTGACGTCCTCGACGATGATCACCGCGTTGCCGTCCGGGACGCGGTGGCGCGTCAGTTCGAGCTGTCGCCCGTCCGCGAGCGTGATGTCGAACGGCGACGGTTCGCGGCTCAGCCAGTCCGCACACCGCGCGGCGAGGCTGCTGTCGTCCGGCGCGGCCGCATCGGCGCCGAGCGCGGCGACGACGTCGGGCAGCGGCGCATCGAGCATGATCTCGCGCGGCGAGCCGAACAGTTGCGCGGTGCGCCGGTTCGCGACGATCACGCGGCGGTCGCCGTCGATCATGCACAGTCCGTGCGGCATGTAGGTGAGTGCGGCGTCGAAGCGCGCGACGAGCTCGGCGTTGCGCTGGCGCGCCGCGATCAGCGCGACGAGCACGCGGTAGTGGCGCTGCACGACCGTGCGCATCGCGGCCAGGTAGATGACGAGCGGCGGCAGCAGCAGCCATGCGCCGGGGCGATCGGCGAGCAGCGCGCCGACGCCGATCGGCAGCACGCCGAGCGTGACCTGCGTCATCGCGAGCCGCGGCAGCGCCGAGTTGCGCGACGCGATGCCGCCGAACACGCCGCCGGCGACCATCACCGACAGCGTGCCGAGCTCGACGTCGACCGCGCTCACGCAGCCCATCACGCCGAGGCCGAGCACGAAGCACGCGGCGAGCGATACGGGCGCGTAGCGCAGCGCCCAGTATTCGGCGCGATCGTCGCCCGTGTCGCGCTGCGCGTTATACGCGCTGGCGATCGCAAGCCGCGTGGCGAGCAGGCAGACGTCGGCGACCAGCCAGGCGAGACACCACAGCTGATGCAGGCGAAGCAGCGCGATCGCCGCGACGAAGCCGCTGGCGACTCCGGACAGCGCCATCGGGCGCACGTCCTCGAACAGCGTGATGAGCATCGACGGACGCAACGCGGCCGTCACGCGGTGATTACCGGAAGGGGGAGTGGCGAGAACGGAGTTCAGGAGAGACGCCCTGACTGCCATGGTTTTTTGACCTCGGCACGATGTCGCGATTGTCGCGATGGCTGCCGGCGCCCGCACGGCACAGGACGGAAGCGCCGGCAAGCCGGATGCGCACGACATTACCATGAAACGCCGGCGGCGCGGAGCAGCGCCGCCAGTCTCGTAAACCACGGCTGCGAAAGGCTTGCGCATTCGCCGCCGCGAAGGCAGGATCGTTGCCGACGGAACGATGTGCATCGGCCGAAAGGAGACCGGTCGGCGGCGGCATCCCCCGATCGTCGAAGCCGATGCGCCGACCTGCCGGCGCGCGTTGATGGGGACCCGCGACCGCCCGCCGCAGCCCGACTGAATCCGGTTATAAGAAATTCAATAAGTATTTCATGCGGGAAATACTATAGGCGATATATCGGAAACAATGCCAGAATGCGCGCCGCTCCGAACGTCGCGACACCCGATCGCCGTCCGAGCCGCTCAGGAGGTTCCCCCCAATGAAAAACCACGGCCTGTCACGGCGGGGTTTTCTGAAAGCCAGCGTGCTGGCGGGCGTCGCAGTCTATGTCGCGCCCCTCGGCAGCCGCGCATTCGCGGCGCTCTTCGAAGAAAAACTCCTCACGCCGGTCAAATGGGATAGCGTCACCGGCATCCCCCAATTCCGCATCGACGGCATCGCGAAGGTCACGGGCTCGAAAGTGTTCGCCCGCGACGTGCGCGCGGCCGACATGCCGCACTGGCCGCAGCAGCAGTCGCATGCGCTGATCCTGCGCGTCACGCAGGCCGACCGCACCTACGAAGGCTTCGACCTGTCGCTGCTCGGCGACGACCTGAAGCCCGACCGCGTCGTCACGGCCGACGATCTCGCGCGCGACGGCGTCGCGTTCCCGACGTTCTACGGCGAGGACATGCTGCTGCCGGCGGGCAAGACGCCCGCGTATCTCGGCCATGCGGTCGCGATCCTGATCTACCACGACTTCGCGCGCTTCCGTTTCGCGAAGAACGCGCTCAAGTTCCGCGACGACGTGATCCGCTACGGCGCGGCCACGGGCCCGCTCGAGCGCGACCCGTGGGGCACGTTCCGCTACGTGCGCGTGGGCGGCAAGACCGCCTACGACGACGACGTCTATTCGAGCCTGAAGGACGCGCCGATCTTCCCGAGCCAGATGCGCAAGCACCAGCCCGTGTGGCCGGACGGCAAGGAGCACGGCAAGCTCGACGAGCAGGGGATGTTCCTCGCCGCGCAGATCGCCAGCGAGCTCGATCGTCCGTCGGCCGACTGGCTCGTGTTCGACCGCGAGTACAACACGCAGTCGATCGACACGGCCGCGCTCGAGCCCGACAACGCGAACTGCTGGTACGACGCTGCGACGCAGTCGCTGCATCTCGTCGTCGCGAGCCAGTCGCCGCTGGAGGTGGCCGAGAACGCCGCCGCGATGGTCGCGAAATGCCGCTTCCCGGTGAAGAAGCTGTTCGTGCATCCGTGCTACACGGTCGGCTACGGCTCGAAAGATCACAGCAACGTGCCGTTCTACGGGCTCGTCTGCGCGCTGTATGCGGACGGCCGCCCGGTGCGTTTCGCGAACGACCGCTACGAGCAGTTCCAGACCTCGTTGAAGCGGCACGCATTCAAGATGCATTACCGGATCGCGGTCGACCGCAACACCGGCCTGCTGCAATCGTTCAAGGGCGACTTCGAGGCGAACGGCGGCGGCCGCTGCAACTTCTCGCCGTCGGTCGCGATGGTCGGCGCGACCGCCGCGCAATCGATCTACTACTTCCCGAAGAGCGACCTGGCCTCGGTCGCGATCGCGTCGCGCGCGATCGACGCCGGCTCCGCGCGCGGCTACGGCACGCTGCAGAGCATGGCCGCGACCGAAATGGCGGTCGACGAGATCGCCGCGCAACTGAACCTCGATCCGATCGATTTCCGGCTGCGCAACGCGCTGCGTTCGGGGATGAAGAATACGCAGGGCGCGATTCCCGCCGGTGCGCTGCGCATCGACGAAGTGCTCGAGCGCGCGAAGCAGCATCCGCTGTGGACGCGGCGCGTCGCGCGCAAGGCCGAGTTCGAGGCCGCGAACCCGGGCAAGCGCTACGGCGTGGGCTTCGCCTGCGTGCAGAAGGACTTCGGCACCGGCGCGGAAGCGTCGTTCGCGAAGGTCGAATTCGACGAGAACGGCAAGGTCACGCTGCATCACACGGCCGCCGAGATCGGCACCGGGATGTCGACGTCGCAGGCCGTCGCGGTCGCGAAATGGCTCGGCCGTCCGGCGACCGACGTGCGCGTCGCGGTGACCGACTGGCCGGACCTGCCGGTCGAGACGAGCGGCGACCCGTACCTGATGTCGCAGGCCGACCAGGATCGGCTCAGCGCGAACCCGCGCTGGTCGCCGAGCTATGCGTCGCCGTCGAGCGCGACGAACTCCGCGTACTACTTCACGCACAGCACGCGCGAAGCCGCGCGCGCCGTGTTCCGCTACGGACTGTGGCCGGCGGCGATGTCGATCTGGACGCGCGGCCTCGGCGGCGGCCAGGCCGCGCCGTACACGGTGCGCATCGAGGATGCGCGCTGGGTCGACGGCAAGCTGACCGCCGACGGCCTCGAACCGCTGAGCTTCGAGCAGCTCGCGAAGCAGGCGCATGCGCTCGGCCTGCCGACCGGCGCCGTCGTGCACGTGTTCAACCGCTGGCAGTGGACCGACGCCGAATTCGAGATCGGCGGCGCCGTCGAGCGCCTGCCGATCGACGGGCTGTCGCTGCGCATCGGCGCGCCGAAGTCGGGCGCCGACAACGGACCGGTGCCGGGCACCGCCGCGCCGGCCGGCGCGACCGCGATGCGCGGCACGCTGCCGCCGACCGCGAACGGCTATCGCGTGCTGGACCGCAAGCGCGTGTTCATCCCGCCGATGAGCCGCAACAACGCGGCCGTCACGTATTACACGGCGGTCGGCACGCTCGTCGAGCTGGCCGTGCACGAGGCGACCGGCAAGGTCGAGCTGCTCACGCACCACTCGATCATGGAATGCGGCAACCAGATTTCGCCGCAGCTCGTGTCGGGCCAGCTGCAGGGCGGCCTCGCGATGGGCATCGGCCACGCGCTGCACGAATACCTGCCGCTGTACGAGGACGGCCCCGGCAACGGCACGTGGAACTTCAACCGCTATCAGCTGCCGCGCGCGTCCGACGTCGCCGTGTGGACGCAGACCGGCGACGTGCTGCCGCCGCTGTCCGAGACCGATCCGCCGAAGGGTGTCGCCGAAGTGGTGATGATTCCCGTCGTCGGCGCGATCGTGAACGGCCTCGCGCACGCGATCGGCCATCGTTTCACCGATCTGCCGGTGACCCCGCAAAAGATTCAGGAGGTGCTCGCATGACGACCGCCCAAACCGCCGCGTCGGCCGCGAGCGCCGGCGCGGTTGCCACCGGCGCGTCCGCGCCGGACGCGGCTTCGGCCGCGCAAACCCCGGCCGCCGCGCCCGCCGCCGTCGAGCGTCCGCTCGTACGGTTCCAGCAGAAGCCGCTGTCGGTGAAGATCAACGGCAAGTCCGTCGGCCCGATGCAGGTGCCCGAAGGGCTGATGATGATCGAGTTCCTGCACGAATACGCGGGCCTGACCGGTTCGCGGCTCGGCTGCGGGCAGGGCATCTGCCATGCGTGCGTCGTGATCGTCGACCAGCCGGACGGCACCAGCGAGGAGATGCGCACCTGCATCACCGGCGCGCATTTCTTCCACGGCCGCTCGATCCGCACGATCGAAGGCCACGCGAAGCGCAACGAGGCGGGCGAGGTCGTCGAGCTGTCGCCGATTCAGCAGAAGTTCCTCGAGCACTTCAGCTTCCAGTGCGGCTACTGCACGCCGGGCTTCGTCAACGCGGCGACCGTGCTGATCGAGCGCCTGAAGCGCGAGCCGGTCGCGAAGGCCGACGTCGAACGCACGATCACCGCCGCGCTCGATGCGCATCTGTGCCGCTGCACGGGTTACGTCCGCTACTACGAAGCCGTGAAGGACGTGGTGATGAATACGCCGGGACTCGTGAAGGAGTCCGCATGAAACGCACACTCGCTCATCGCGTCGCGCGCGTCGCCGCCTGGTCCGCGCTGGCGGCCGCCGCCGCGCTGACGCTCGCCGCCTGCGGCGGTCACGACGCGCCGGCGTCGACGGCCGCGTCGGGCGCGCCCGGCGCCGACCAGGTCGCGCGCGGCCGCTACCTCGTCAAGGCCGCCGACTGCGCCGCGTGCCACACCGCGAAGGACGGCGCGCCGTTCGCCGGCGGCGCGCCGCTCGAATCGCCGTTCGGCACGTTCTACGGCTCGAACATCACGCCCGACAAGGATCACGGGATCGGCAACTGGAGCGCCGACGACTTCTACGCCGCGCTGCACGACGGCAAGGCGCCGGGCAAGCGGCTGTACCCGTCGATGCCGTACACGTCGTACCGGCAGCTCACGCGCGCCGATTCCGACGCGATGTACGCGTACCTGAAGACGGTCCGCCCGGTCGCGCAGGAAAACCGCGCGCACGACCTGAAGTTCCCGTACAACCTGCGGTTCGGGATGGTGTTCTGGGACATGGTGTTCCTCAAGGACGGCCTGCCCGACGCGTCGACCGGGCAATCCGCCGACTGGCAGCGCGGCCGCTATCTCGCGGGTGCGCTCGGCCACTGCGCGGAGTGCCATACGCCGCGCGCGTTCACGGGCCAGCTCGACAGCGCGAAGCCGTTCGCGGGCGCCGCGCTCGGCCGCGTGGCCGCGCCCGACATCACGCCGGCGGGCCTCGCCGCGCGCGGCTGGACGGGCGCCGACCTGCAGACGTTCTTCGGCGTCGGCATCGCGCCGCAGGGCTCGGCGTTCGGCGAGATGTACCCGGTCGTGCACCTGAGCACGCAAACCCTCGCGAAGGACGACCTGCGCGCGCTGTCCGTCTACCTGCTCGGCGACACGCCGCCCGCGCCGCAGCCGGTGAAGCCCGTGTCGGCCGACGCCGCGCAGCTCGCGGCCGGCCGTTCCGTGTATCTCGCGGTCTGCGCGGGGTGTCACGGCTTCAACGGCGAAGGCAAGCCGCACGTCGCGGTGCCGATGAACGGCAATTCGACGGTGCGCCAGGCCGATCCGCGCAACCTGCTGGTCGCGGTGCTCGACGGGATCGACGAACAGAAGTTCGCCGGCGTCGAGAACATGCAGCGGATGCCGGGCTTCGCGCGCACGCTGAGCGACGACGAAGTCGCTCAGCTCGCGAACTACCTGCGGGCGACCTGGGGCGGCCAGCCCGCGAGCGTCACGCCCGCCGACGTGAAGGCGATGCGCTGAGCGCGGCAGCGCGGTGCGCCGCGCGCGACGGGCCGGTTTCCGGCGGTCGTGCGCGGCGTGTCGCGCGCCGGCATCGGCGCATCAGTAGCCGCCACCTCCCCCCCCTCCGCCACCGCTTCCTCCACCCGAACCGCCGCCGCCGTACCGGCCGACGGCAGGCCCCTGCGACGCGCCGCTGCCGGGCGAGGTGCATCCCGCCTGCAGCAGCAGCGCCAGCGCCGCGATCAGCAGCGCGACGAAGCTTGCCGATTTCATGTCGATCTCCTGTCGATGCGCAGGCCGCCTGTAAGGGACGGTTCAAGCGAACCGGGCGGTTGCGCGATGACAAGACGCTTCGGGACCGCGATTTATTCCATGTTTTTTTCGACTTGCGCGTGCGGGCGCCGCCGTGCGTGACGGTGCGCGATCGCGGGCACGGGGCGGCGACTTGCTACACTGCGCACGCCGCCATTCCGATTCGGACCAGAACAACCATGAGTGCCACCGCCGAGTGCCCGCCGGGCAAGTCGCCGCGTCCGTTCCGCCCCGTGCGGTTCGGCTGCCTGTCGTTCGCCGTCGGCGGCCCGCTCGTCGCCGCCGTCATCTGGCCCGCCGTGATGCTGGTCGCATGGTCGGTGATCGACGGCCCGTCGTGGGACACCGTCGGCATCGTCGCGGCGATGGTGCCGATGGTGCTGTTCGTCTCGTTCGCGTTCGGCTATTTCCTGCCCGCGATGCTGACCGGCGCGATCATGGGCGCGATCGGTACGCGCCTGCGGCGACGCTGGTTCGTGCCGCTCGGGACGATCGTCGGCGGCGGCGCGATGGTCGGCTACGCGCTGCTGCTGATGGTCCTGCTGAAATCCGACCGGATCGGCGGTATCGACGGGATTGCGATCCTCGATGCGATCGTCACGTCGGCCGTGATGTCGCACTGGCTGCATCGGCGGCTGGCGCGCATGACGCCGGAATCCGCCTGATCGTGCTGCCGCGCCCGGCCGGCATGCGATCAACGATAGACGAGATCGGCGCGGCGGTTCTGCGCCCACGAATCCTCGTCGTGGCCGAGCGCGACCGGCTTTTCCTTGCCGAGGCTCACGGCTTCGAGCTGCGACGCGGGCACGCCGAGCGTTTCGAGCGCGCTCATCACGGCCTGCGAGCGGCGTTCGCCGAGCGCGAGGTTGTATTCGGACGTGCCGCGTTCGTCGGTATTGCCCTGGATCAGCACGTGCCGCGCCGGATGGCTGCGCAGGTAGTCGGCATGGGCCTGCAGCAGCGACTGGTAGTCGGGCTTCACCGAGTAGCTGTCGAAGTCGAAATACACGCTGCGCTTCGCGAGCGGGCTGTTCGGGTTGTTGAGATCGTCGGCCGTCACCGTCGCGACCGTCTCGCTCGACGGCGCCGGCGCCATGCCGGCATTCTCGGGCGTCTTTGCCGCGTGATGGCAACCGCCCAGCAGCGCAAGGGCTGCAATGACCGCATACCGGTTCGTTTTGCTCATCGTTTTCTCCTGCGGTTGACTGCGTTGAAAGCGGGGGCATGCCCGTCGCATCGTCCGACGCGGATTCGTAAGCCGACGACACGAGATATGAAAGAGTGTGGCGATCGGCGCGACCGATGACGGTGCCGCTGCAAACAGCTTAGGAAAAATGTCACAACGTGACCAGTTTCTTCGCATTTTTTGCGTCGAACCGGCACTCGCGCCGATGTTTGCGCCGCTCGCGCTCGCGCAGCCTGCCGGAGCGGGCGGTCAGAACTTGTGTCGCATGCCCAGCGCGACGACGACCTGGTTGCTGTTGGCGGAAGGCGTCAGCGTCCAGACCGTCGCGTTGAACGCGGGGTTGCCGTTGCCGCCGCTCACGCTCTGGTACACGCCTTCGAGGTAGACGTCGGTGCGCTTCGAGAACGCGTAGTCGGCCTGTGCGACGACCTGATTCCATTTCGGCCGCGTCTGGCCGGTGCGCGTGTCGAAGCGGCCCATCGTGAAGGTGTACGCGGCGGCCAGCGTGAAGGCGGGGGTGACGAAGTAGCGCCCGTCCACCGTGAAGTTGTCGAACACCAGCGATTCGCCCTTCAGCGGTGCGATGCTGCCGCCCTGCAGCACGCCGGTCACGCCGTCGGTGGTCGAGTGCGACCAGCTCGCGCCGACCGAATGGCGGCCGAACGCGTAGCGCCCGGCGACCGACCAGATCTGCTGGTTGCCGCCCGTGATCGTCGCGGAGCCGTCGACCGTGCTCAGCGCGCCGTTCGGATTCGCCGCGTTGCGGTCGCGGCTGACCTTCAGGTAGCCCGCGCCGAGCTTCAGCGGCCCGTTCGCATACGCGAGCCCGGCGCTCCACGCCGCATTGTTCGAGAACGCGCCGGCCGTGTTCGAGAAGCCGTACATTGCGCCGAGGGTCAGCCCGCGATATGTCGGGCTCGTGTACTTGACTGCGTTGTTGATGCGGATGTTGCGGTTCGAGTCGTCGTTGTCGTACGGGTGGACCGCGAGGTTGCCGCCCCAGCCGGGCCCCGACGCGCCGAGCGGCGTGACGAAATCGAGGATCAGGTCGTACTGGCGGCCGAAGGTCAGCGTGCCGGCCGTCTTCGAGCCGACGCCGACCCACGCCTGCCGGCCGAACAGGTCGACGCCTTTCTGCGACAGCGCGCCGCTGGTGCCCGAGAACCCGTTCTCGAGCGCGAACACGGCGGCCATCCCGCCGCCGAGGTCTTCGCGGCCGCGCAGTCCCCAGCGCGCCGCGTTCAGTGCGCCGCTCGTCATCGCGAACGCGCCGCTGCCCGGCGAGCCCGCGCCGTGCGTGCGCTGGTTGCTCGCATAGGTGAGCGAGGTGTCGATCAGGCCGTACAGCGTCACGCTGCTCTGTGCGTGTGCGACGCCCGGTGCGACGCCGGTCAGGCAAGCGGCAATGACGGTCCCCGCGACGCATGCGCCGCCGTGCTTTTTCATTTGGTAGGAATGCATAGGAGTTTTTGTAGTTTGGCCGGCCCGGTGGGGTGGCCGGCGAATCGAGCGGCCATTATTGGAGATCGCGCGGCCGACGATTAAGGCGCTGCACAGGAAAGGTCTTCTGCGGAATCGAGCAGAATCGCGGGGGAGGAGGGGAGAAGCCGGCCGTCATGCGGCCGGCGGGGACACGCGGCAAAGGGTGTCGCGGCAAGCACGGATCGCCTGCCGTCCGCGACACCGGCCTGCTTTCGGTCAGTGCGGCGCCACCAGGCGCGGATCGATATACGCGTCGACGTCCTGCGACTGCTTGTACACGCCGTTGCGCACGTTGAACGCATTCGCGTTGCGCGTCGAGCCGTAGATCGAATCGAGCCCGTCGCCCTTGCGGAAGGCGCGCTTCGCGGCCGCCTCGTCGAGCAGGTGCGTGCCCTTCAGCAGCGGCAGGTATTGCTCCGGCGCGAGCCCGACGCGTGCGGACATGATCCTGACCGCGTCGGCCTGCGTCTTCGGATCGTTGATGTACGCGACGCAGCGATACCAGACCTTGATCAGCTTCGCCCAGTCCGCGCGGCGCGCGGCGAGGCTCGCGGGCGCGACCGTGATCGCGTCGTAGATCAGACCCGGTGCATCCGCCGACGTGAAGATCGCGCGCGCGCCCGGCGCCCGCTTCAACGCCTCGCCGGCATTCGGCTGCCACGCGGCCACCGCGGCGATGTCGGCCGACGAGCCGAGCACCTGCGGCAACTCGTTGGTTTTCGCATTGACCAGCGTGACGTCGCCGTCCTTCAGGCCGTGCTTCTGCAACGCGGTTTCGAGCAGCAGGTGATCGACGAGGCCGAGTTCGACGCCGACCTTCTTGCCTTTCAGCGCCTCGACGCTGCGCAGCGGCGGCTTCGCGACGATCATGTCGTTGCCGGCGGAATAGTCGGTCAACAGGATCATCACGTTCTTCGCGCCGGACGCGCCCGTCACGAGCGCATCGCCGTTGGTGGCCGCGACCGCGTCGAGCTTGCCCGCGGAGAACGCGTCGAGCGAGGCCGAGTAATCGAACCACTCGAAATCGACGTCGACGCCGGCCTCCTTGAACCAGCCCTTGTCGAGCGCGACCTGGAATGCGACCCAGCCGGGCCAGTCGCTGTAGCCGATCTTCAGCGGCGCGGCCGCGTGCGCGGCGGGCGCCACGAGCAGCGTCGCGGCCGTGGCGGCGGCGCCCAGTGCGTGACGGATGGAATCAAAGGACAGCAGGCGGCGCAGTGCCGGGGCGGGACGGTTCATCGTGTTTCTCCAGGAGACCGGGATCGGGATCGTCGATACGGACCATGCGGGGGCACGGTCCGGCCGCGTGGCCGGTTCCTGCGGATGCGGAACGAACGAAGCGGCCACGGAGAGGCGCGACGGCCGTTGCCATCGCCAATCTCCCGGGCTTTTGTCCCGCCGTGTAGCGCGCGCCTACCCGCTCTCGCGACCGGGTGAACACGTGCCGGGCTGCTCTCGGACCAGACGTTCGATGAACCGGAACCCTAGCATCCCTAAGATGCGACGCCGCCGCACCTCTCGGCGTCATGCCGAGCGAGAACCGTGCCAACGACGTGCGACAAGGGCGGGTCAGCGGCGGCGCGCGGCGCGCTGCAGTTCGATGAAGCGGGCGGAGAACAGCGCGGTCAGCGCGCGCCGGAGCAGGTCGAGCTTGTTCATGAACGGGCCGATCTTGGGTGACGGGGCATCGATCGATGCAATGCCCGTGCCACGGCGGATCATGCCGTGCAAGCGCGCACGGCACGCACTGCAGCGGTGCGGCAACGCGTTCGCCTGGTGCGCGGCACGCCCGCCGCGAGGGCAAATGACCGCTGCCATGTCGCGCCCGCGGCGCGCGCGCCGGCCGCCGCACCGCGCGGGGCGGTCGTTTCGTCGAGGCTGGCACGCAACTCGCTTGATCGTGGCCCGAGAGGTGCGAAGCAATTTGCATCATCTTCAGGATCGCTAGGGTTCCGGTCGTGCGGCGTTCGCGCCGCACGATGGCTGGTCCGAGAGCAATCCGGTCTTGCCTTCGCCTCGCTTCGAGGAAACGGCGAGGCTCCACGGAGGGATAAAAGCCCGGGAGGTCGCGATGTCGTTCGGTCGCCCTCTCACGCCTTTTGTCCAACCGACCACGGAGCCGTCATGTCGCCGAGCCCCCAAGCCGTCCTCGCCCCACCGCCGCACGTCGCGTGGGAAACGCTGATTCCCGCCGGAACCCACTGGTCCGGCATCCTGCGCCGCGGTCTCGCGCTGCGCATCGTCGATGTCGAAGGCGGCGCGAACCTGTCCGCCGTGTTTCATCGCCAGGAAGACCTGCTCGAACGCTACAACATGGCCGATACGCTGAAGGCGCAGCACACCGCGCACCTGACGCGCGGCCATGTGCTCTACACGGACATGGGGCGCGTGATCGCGTCGATCACGGCCGACACGCTCGGCTGGCACGATCCGCTCGGCGGCGTCGGCGATGCACGTCTGTTCGCGCACAAGTACGGCACGACGACTTACCAGGCCGATCGCAACGCGATGATCCGCAACGGCCGCGACAGCCTGGTGCTCGAACTCGCGAAATACGGGCTGTCGGCGCGCGACCTCGTCGCGAACGTCAATTTCTTCAGCAAGCTCCGGACGGCGGATGACGGCACGCTCGATTTCGTGACCGGTCATTCGCCGGCCGGCAGCACCGTCGAGCTGCGCTTCGAGATGAATACGCTCGCGGCATTCTCGACCGCGCCGCATCCGCTCGATCCGCGCGCGGACTATGCGCCGAAGCCGGTGAAGCTGATCGCCTATCGCGCGTATCCGGCGGACGCCGCCGCCCCCGAGGACGATCCGTGCCGCCGCGCGTGCGCGGAGAACGTGCGCGGCTTCGCCAACACCGACCGCCTGTTCGCGTAAGGAGCCGGACCATGCCGATCATCGAAAGCCGACTCGACCCGCGCGACGCGATCCACGACGTCACGCTCAACGCAGGCGAACCGTGGCTGCACGACCTGAAGCGCGGACAGGTATTCCGGATCCTCGACCTCGAAGGCAACCAGGCCGTCGATACGCTGTTCTACCGGTCCGACGACCCCGAGGAGCGCTACAGCGCACAGGACACCATCCGCGCGCAGCGCAACCTGTATCTGAGCGCCGGCAGCGTGCTGCTGTCGAGCCGGGGCAACGCGATGGCGACGATCGTCGCCGACACCTGCGGCCGCCACGACACGCTCGGCGGCGCGTGCGCGGCCGAGAGCAACACGGTGCGCTATGCGCTCGACAAACGTCACATGCACAACTGCCGCGACAGCTTCCTTAATGCGATTACGCACTGCACATGCGGTGCGGGCGCGCGGCTCACCAAGCGCGACCTCGTCGGCAACGTCAACTTCTTCATGAACGTGCCCGTCACGCCGGCCGGCAGGCTGACGTTCGAGGACGGCATCTCCGCGCCCGGCAAGTACGTCGAGATGCGTGCGGAAATGGACGTCACCGTGCTGATCTCGAACTGCCCGCAGCTGAACAACCCGTGCAACGGCTACAACCCGACGCCCGTGCGTCTGACGATCTGGGAGGCGGCATGAACGAGCGCCTGGCATTGCGCGTTACGCCCGTCGCGGCGATCCGGCGGGAGGCCCCATGAGATTCGCCAAAGTCCTCGTCGCGAACCGCGGCGAAATCGCGTGCCGCGTGATTCGCACGCTGAAGCGGCTCGGCATTGCGTCGGTCGCGATCTACTCGGATGCCGATCGCGATGCGCGCCACGTGACGCTCGCCGACGAAGCCGTGCGGGTCGGCGCCGCGCCGGCGGCCGACAGCTACCTGAACGTCGCGGCGATCCTGGCCGCCGCGCGCGCGACCGGTGCGCAGGCCGTGCATCCCGGCTACGGCTTCCTGTCCGAGCATGCCGGCTTCGCCGATGCCTGCGAAGCGGCGGGCCTGCGCTTCATCGGGCCGCGCGGCGACCAGATGCGCGCGTTCGGCCTCAAGCACACCGCACGCGCGCTCGCGGCCGCACAGGGCGTCGCGCTGCTGCCGGGCACGGGCCTGCTCGACGACGTCGAGACCGCGCTCGCCGAAGCCGCTGCGGTCGGCTATCCGGTGATGCTGAAAAGCACGGCCGGCGGCGGCGGGATCGGCATGTCGCTGTGTCGCGACGCCGCGCAGCTCGAGGCGGCCTTCGAGTCCGTCGTGCGGCTCGGCAACGCGAACTTCGCGCATGCCGGCGTGTATCTGGAGAAATTCGTCGAACACGCGCGGCATATCGAAGTGCAGATCTTCGGCGACGGCCGCGGCAACGCGATCGCGCTCGGCGAACGCGATTGCTCGGTGCAGCGCCGCAACCAGAAGGTGATCGAGGAAACGCCTGCGCCGGACCTCACCGACGCCGAGCGCGACGCGCTGCATGCGAGCGCGGTGCGGCTGGCCCGCGCGGTCGGCTACGCGTCGGCCGGCACGGTCGAATTCGTGTTCGACGCGAGCACGCGGCAGTTCTATTTCCTCGAAGTCAACACGCGGCTGCAGGTCGAACATGGCGTGACCGAAGCGGTCACCGGCATCGATCTCGTGGAATGGATGATCCTGCAGGCCGAAGGCGACCTGCCGCCGCTCGACACGCTCGCCGTTGCGCCGCGCGGCGCGAGCATCCAGGTGCGGCTCTATGCGGAGGATCCGCACAAGCAGTTCCTGCCGAGCGCGGGCGTGCTCACGCACGTCGCCTTTCCGGACGACGTGCGCGTCGACGGCTGGATCGAGGCGGGCACCGAAGTCAGCGCGCATTACGACCCGCTGCTCGCGAAGCTGATCGTGCGCGGCGATACGCGGCGCGAGGCGCTGGCCGCGCTGCAGGCCGCGCTGGCGCGGACCGAGCTGTACGGGATCGAGACCAATCTCGACTACCTGCGCGCGATTGCCGGCTCGGACACCTTCGCGCGCGGCGCGCCGACGACGGCGTTCCTGTCGCGCTTCGCGTTTGCGCCGCACACGATCGACGTGCTCGACGGCGGCGTGCAGACCACCGTGCAGCAGGCGCCCGGGCGGGTCGGCTACTGGAGCGTCGGCGTGCCGCCGTCCGGTCCGATGGACGATCGGGCGTTCGACCTGGCGAACGCGCTGCTCGGCAATGCGCGCGACGCGGCCGGGCTGGAATTCACGATGGTCGGCGCGACGCTGCGCTTCAACACCGCGACGCTGTTCGTGCTCGGCGGCGCGCCGCTCGCGGCCACGCTCGACGGCGAGCCCGCACCGTTCTGGCAGGTGCTGCGTGCACGGCCGGGGGCGGTGCTGAAGCTCGGCGGCGTGACGGGCGCGGGCGTGCGTGCGTGCCTGGCCGTGAAAGGCGGACTGCAGGTGCCCGACTATCTCGGCAGCAAGGCGACCTTCACGCTCGGCCAGTTCGGCGGCCACGCCGGGCGCGCGCTGCGCAAGGGCGACGTGTTGCACCTGCACGCGGACGCGGGGCGCGGCGACGCCGGCGCGACGCTGGCCGCCGCCGACGTCCCCGTATTGACGCACGCGTGGACGCTCGGCGTGCTGGACGGCCCGCACGGCGCGCCGGACTTCTTCACGCCGGACGACATCGCGATGCTCTACGGCACGCAGTGGACAGTCCACTACAACTCGAGCCGGACCGGCGTCCGGCTGCTCGGCCCGAAGCCGCAATGGGCGCGCGCGGACGGCGGCGAGGCCGGCCTGCATCCGTCGAACATCCACGACAATGCGTATGCGATCGGCGCGGTCGATTTCACCGGCGACATGCCCGTGATCCTCGGCCCGGATGGCCCCAGCCTCGGCGGCTTCGTGTGCCCGGTGACGGTCGTGCGCGACGAACTGTGGAAGCTCGGCCAGTTGCGCCCGGGCGATACCGTTCAGTTCGTCCGCGCCCGCGTGCCGGCCGCCCCTCATGCCGCCCCGGCCGGCGCGCCGGACGATTGCGTGCTGCATCGCGACCCATCCGCCGGCGGCGGCATCGGCGTCGTCTACCGGCGCTCGGGCGATCGCAACGTGCTGGTCGAATACGGGCCGCCGATGCTCGACCTGAACCTGCGCTTTCGCGTGCATGCGCTGATGTGCTGGCTCGACGCCCACCGGCTGCCCGGCATGCTCGACCTGACGCCGGGAATCCGTTCGCTGCAGGTCCAGTTCGACGCGCGGACGCTGCCGCTCGCGACGCTGCTCGCGCATCTGCAGGCCGCCGAGCGCGAACTGCCCGACGTGGCCGACATGCGCGTGCCGAACCGCATCGTGCACTTGCCGCTGTCGTGGGACGACCCGTCGACGCGCGTCGCGATCGAGCGCTACATGCAGTCGGTGCGGCCCGATGCGCCGTGGTGCCCGAGCAATATCGAGTTCATCCGGCGCATCAACGGGCTGGCGAGCATCGACGACGTGAAGCGCATCGTGTTCGACGCGCGCTATCTGGTGATGGGGCTCGGCGACGTCTATCTCGGCGCGCCGGTGGCCACGCCGATCGATCCGCGGCACCGGCTCGTGACGACCAAGTACAACCCCGCGCGCACCTGGACGCCAGAGAACGCGGTCGGCATCGGCGGCGCGTATCTGTGCGTGTATGGGATGGAAGGGCCGGGCGGCTACCAGTTCGTCGGCCGTACCGTCCAGATGTGGAACCGCCACCGCACCACGCGCGAATTCGAAGCCGGCAAGCCGTGGCTGCTGCGCTTCTTCGACGAGATCCGCTTCTACGAAGTCAGCGAGGCCGAGCTGACCGCACTGCGCGCGGATTTCGTCGCGGGCCGTGCGGCGCTGAAGATCGAGGATTCCGTGTTCGACCTGGGCGCGTACAACCGCTTCCTGCGCGACGAGGCGGATTCGATCGCCGCGTTCAAGGCCACGCAGCAAGGCGCGTTCGAAGCCGAGCGCGAACGCTGGCGGGCGGCCGGGCACGCGGAATACGTCGGCGAGCCGGAGCAGGGCGACGCGCAGGCGGCGCGCGGGGCGGGCACGCTCGACGAGACGCAGCGCGCGATTGCCGCGGACGTGTCGGGCAGCCTGTGGAAGGTGCTGGTCGAACCCGGCGAGCGCGTGACCGAAGGGCAGGTCGTCGCGATCGTCGAATCGATGAAGATGGAGGTGGCGGTGACGGCAACGGAAGACGGCATGATCGAGACGATCGATTGCGCGCCGGGTGCGCCGGTGGTGGCCGGCCAGCGGCTGATGGTGCTGAAGGCGGGCGCCGCCGAGGAGGTCGCATGAGCACGACGCCACGTTCGCTGCTGCCGGAGCTGCGCTCGATCGCCGCGCTGCGGGCGCGCTACGAGGCCGGCGACCTGACGCCGCACGCGCTCGTCGACGCGATCGCCGCGCATTTCGACGCCGGCGATCCGCATCACGCGTGGATCCGGCCGCTGACGCACGCCGAGATGGCCGCCTATGCCGATGCGCTGGCCGGGCGCGACCTCGCGTCGTTGCCGCTTTACGGCGTGCCGTTCGCGATCAAGGACAACATCGACCTGGCCGGCATTCCGACCACGGCGGCCTGTCCGGCCTATGCATACACGCCGGCACGCAGCGCGCCGGTCGTCGAGCGGCTGATCGCGGCCGGCGCGATTCCCGTCGGCAAGACCAATCTCGACCAGTTCGCGACCGGCTTGTCGGGGCAGCGCTCGCCGTACGGCGCGTGCCGCAATGCGCTCGATCCGCGCTATGCATCGGGCGGATCGAGTTCCGGGTCGGCGGTGGCCGTCGCGCTCGGCGTCGCGACGTTCTCGCTGGGCACCGACACGGCCGGTTCCGGGCGCGTGCCGGCCGCCTTCCACGGGCTCGTCGGGCTCAAGCCGACCCGCGGCGTGCTGAGTACGCTCGGCGTCGTGCCGGCCTGCCGGTCGCTCGATTGCGTGTCGGTGTTCGCGCATTCGCCGGCCGACGCACGGTCGGTGTTCGCCGCCGCGCAGGGCGTGACCGAAGGCGATCCGTACGGCCGCGCGTGGCAGCCGCTGCTGGGCGCCGACGGACTGCGCGCGCAGCCGGCGCGGGCGCTCGGGCAGTCGCGCTTCGGCGTGCCGCGTGCCGATCAGCTCGAGTTCTTCGGCGACGCATCGTACCGCGCCGCATGGGATGCGGCGCTCGTCCGCCTGCGGGCGACCGGCGCGCGGATCGTCGAGATCGATTTCAGCCCGTTCCTGGCCGTCGCGCGGCTGCTCTACGAGGGCCCGTGGGTCGCCGAGCGGCTGGCCGCGCTCGGCGCATTCGCGGCGCGCGAACCCGATGCGCTGCATCCGGTGATTCGCACGATCGTCGGCGGCGCCGCGCGCTTCAGCGCGGCCGACGCGTTCGCCGCGTTCGACCGGCTCGCGACGCTGCGCGTCGAGGCTGCCCGCGCCTGGGACGGGCTCGACGCGATCGTGATGCCGACCTCGGCAACGACCGCGACCGTCGACGCGCTCGAAGCCGATCCGATCGGCGTCAATTCGCGCTTCGGCTACTACACGAACTTCGTCAACCTGCTCGACCTGTCGGCGATCGGGGTGCCGGCCGGCTGCTGCGATACCGGGCCGCATGCGGGGCTGCCGTTCGGCATCACGTTCGTCGGCCGTGCGCACGACGACGCGCGGCTGCTCGATCTGGCACAGGCATGGGGCGACGGGGATCCGGCTGCCGACGCTGCGCGGGCGTCGAACGGCGCGGCGCCTGACGCCGGCGCGGGCGTCGTGCGCGTGGCCGTCGTCGGCGCGCATCTGCGCGGCGAGCCGTTGAACGGGCAGCTCACGCAGCGCGGTGCGCGCTTCGTCGCCGCGACGACGACCGCGCCGGCCTATCGTCTCTACGCGCTGTCGGACGCGGCCTCCGCGGGCGGCGTCGCCAGGCCGGGGCTCGTCCGCGTGGCGGACGGCGGCGCGCCGATCGCGGTCGAGGTCTGGGAGATGCCGGTCGCTGCGTACGGCAGTTTCGTCGCGGGCATCGCGGCGCCGCTCGGCATCGGCACGCTGACGCTCGCGGACGGCGCGCGCGTGCAGGGCTTCCTGTGCGAAAGCGCGGCGCTCGACGAGGCGACGGACATCACGCGTTTCGGCGGCTGGCGGGCTTACCGCGCCCGCGCCGCGAGCGACGCGTTGCAATGAACGCCCGGCCGCGCGATGCCACGGGCGTCGCGCGGTCGGCACCCGAAACGAACCGGAGATTCCCATGTCAACGACCCGCAACACGACCGGATGGCTGGCCGTGCGCCGCGAACTGACGACACGCGGCAAATGGACGCTCGGCCTCGCGTCCTTCCTGCTGCCGTTTGCCGCCTGGTGCCTGATCAGCTATGTGCCGTTCGTCTGGCATCCGCAGATGCGCATCACGAATCCGGGAAGCGTCGATTATTTCCAGACCGGCATGCAGATCGACCGCGAGGTGTTCGACGACGAGCTCGCGCATGCGCGCGCGACGCATGCAGCCGTGCCGGAAGGCGTGCGCGCGAATCCGGTCTACCTGCCCGCGCCGCACCAGGTGCTGCGCGCGTTCTATACCGCATTCACGACGCCGCCCGCGTCGCGCGACGGCGTATGGCTGCACGAGAGCCTGTGGCACAGCATCCGGATCATCTTCTGGGGCTTCGTGATCTCGTCCGCGATCGGCGTGCCGCTCGGCATCGTCTGCGGCACCTTCAGTGCGCTCGCGCGGCTGCAGGAGCCGTTCCTGGAATTCTTCCGCTATCTGCCCGCGCCCGCGTTCGGCGCGCTGATGGTCGCGATCCTCGGCATCTACGACGCGCCGAAGATCGCGATCATCGTGATCGGGACGCTGTTCCAGCAGGTGCTGATCATCGCGAACACGACGCGCAAGCTCGAATACGGGCTGTTCGAGGCCGCGATGACGCTCGGCACGAAGAAGCTCAAGCTGCTCACGCACGTCGTGATTCCCGGCGTGCTGCCCGACCTGTATCGCGACCAGCGGATCCTGCTCGGCTGGGCTTGGACCTACCTGATCGTTGCCGAACTCGTCGGCACGAGCTCGGGCATCACCTGGTACATCAGCCAGCAGGCGCGCTACCAGCATTTCGACAACGTGTACGCGGCGATCCTGATGATCGGCATCATCGGCCTCGGCACCGACATCGTGCTCGGGCTGCTCGGCCGCAGGCTGTTTCCGTGGGATCGCACGCTGAAAGCATGACGCCCGTCGACTCATATCCCGCATCCCAGATCCATCGACCGATTTCCGAAGAGGGCATCATGCAGAATCCGCAAGCCGTTCCCGACTACCTGATTCAGTCCGACGCGGTGCGCGAGCGCTTCGAACGGCTGAAGGCCCGCGACGTGATCCTCGACGTGCGCCATGTCGGCAAGCGTTTCGCGACGCCGCAAGGCGAGTGCGTCGCGCTCGACGACATCAGCTTCCGCACGCACCGGCGCGAATTCGTGTGCGTGATCGGCCCGTCCGGTTGCGGCAAGTCGACGCTGATCCGCATCCTGGCCGGGCTCGATGCGCAGACGAGCGGCGAAGTGCTGCTGGACGGCAAACCCGTGCAGGGCCCCGGCGCCGACCGCGGGATGGTGTTCCAGGGCTATACGCTGTTTCCGTGGCTCACCGTGAAGAAGAACGTGATGTTCGGTCTCCGGATGAACGGCAGCAGCAGCAGCGAGGCCGAGCGTGAAGCGCTGCAGTGGCTCGATCTGGTCGGGCTCGCGCGTTTCGCCGACGTGTATCCGCACCAGCTGTCGGGCGGGATGAAGCAGCGCGTGGCGATCGCCCGCGCGCTCGCGAACCGTCCGCGCATCCTGCTGATGGACGAGCCGTTCGGCGCGCTCGACGCGCAGACGCGCGCACGGATGCAGACGCACCTGCTCGACATCTGGCGCAACATCGACGTGACGATTCTGTTCATCACGCACGATCTCGACGAGGCGATTTTCCTGGCGGACCGGATCCTCGTGCTGAAGGCGAATCCGGGAGCGGTGCAGGAACTGATCGAGGTGCCGGTGCCGCGGCCGCGCGATTATTCGCAGGTCAATTCGCCGGCGTTCATCGCGACCAAGGCGCGGCTCGAGGCGCTGATTCATCCGAAGGAGGTCGCGCTCGCCGACGACGACGGCGTGCGGCCGCACATGATCCGGATGACGGACGTGTCGGACAACGTCGAGTAGGCCGTGCAGGGCAGCCCGCTGCAGGCCTAGCCGCGGGCGAGCGCCCGTGCCGCCGCGACGTCGCCGCGTCGATACGCGGCGCGCACGGCTGCCGCCGTAGCGGCCAGGACGTCCGCTGGCGGCTGCCTGCGCAGGCGCACGGCCACGCGCGGCAGCGACGCGAGCTGACGCCGAAGGTCGACGATCAGCCGTGCGCAGCCGGATCGCGCGGACGACGCGTCCGGGTGTACGGCGGCATCGGCCAGCCCGGCCGCCCACTCGACGCCGCGATGGCGCCTGACCTTGTCGAGATGCGGCAGATGGCGCGCGTCGCCCGACAACGCGACCAGCAGCGCGGCCCAGTGCGCGCCGCGCCATCCGCCGGGATTCGGATCCTGTGTCAGGTCGTCCAGCAGCGCATCGTCCAGCGCGCACAGGCTTTGATGGCACAGATAGTGGAAGTCGAGCGGTTCGTAGCGGACGTGCGGATAGTCGCGCAGCACGTGTGCGAGCTCGTCGCCGGCCGCGACGACGGCGTGCAGGAACGACTCGGCCGGCGCGGGACGGTTCAGCCGGAGCGTCGGCACGCCGGAAAACAGGCGGTAGAGATCGTCGGGATGGTAGTGCATGCGATGGGCGTTCGTCGCGCGGGCTGACCGGGAACTGGTACGGAACGTACACCAGAATGCGGCGCTCGGGTGAGCCTGTATTCATGACCTGGCCGGCGGCAACCGGCAAAACTTGCCGACCGACACGATCGGCGTGCGCGCCGGCACGCGATTCGACCGGTCGCCGCCGCTTCGCCGTTCGTAGCGCGCATCCTGCCCAGGCGGCGCGATCGCCCCGGCAACTACGTAATTCACGCCTTTTCGACCGATTTCCGTTCGGCACAATGGACCATTGCGCGTGGCTGCCCGCCGTTTCCGCGGCGCATCACGCAGGCGGCGGGAGAACGAACATGGTGTTGATGGCTGTGGATGGGGGCGGATCGACGTACGTGCCGCCGCCGCACAATGACAACGACCCGGCGAACGGCAATGGCGCGAGCAGCGCGCCGCCTGCGCAGACGCCCGAACAGAAGGCCCTCGCGGCGGCGCAGGCCGAGACGCAGCGCCTGCTCCAGCTGGCCCAGGCCGAGATGGCCACGCTCAAGCGCCTGCACGATCAGGGCGCGTCGCAGGCCGACCTCGACAATCAGGTCAAGAAGGCCGAGTCCGCGTGGGGCGCGGTGCAGGCCGCCGTCGAGAACCAGATGCGCGTCGCTGCCGACGGCGGCGGCGATACCAACAAGGCGATCGCGGGCGTCGCGGCGGATCTGCGCAAGGCTTCGCCGAACGATCCGGTGCTCGGCGACGTCGTCGACGCGGCGCAGAAGTCGGTCGCGGCCGAATCGGCGCCGCAGCGCGCGACCAACGAGAAGGCGTTCCAGTTTGCGCTCGCGGCGCAGCACGATCAGGATGCGCATGCCGATCTGACGCAGTACAACAGCCTGCCCGGCGGCGTGCGGCGCGCGGATCCCGAGACCGGCGCGCAGCTTCGCCAGGCGGCGAGCACGGCCGACGCGAATCAGGACAGCGCCTACACCGATCTGACCAACGCGCTGCGCCACGAATACAGCGTGTCGGCCGCGACGCTGCGCCTGAACGACGCGAAGGCCGATTACGCGGCGTGGCAGAAGGAGCCCGGCGGCCTGCGCCGGGCCGACGAGGCCGACATCACGCAGGAGATGTCGCAGGCGCAGAGCCAGTACGACAAGGTGATGGGCGGCGACGATACCGCGCTGAACTACGTGACGGCCGACGAGCAGAAACAGGCTGTCGCCGCCGTGAAGCAGAATCACGACGGCATGTGGTACTCCGGGCTCGTCGACGTGCTGGGCGAGCAAAGCCAGCTCAAGCGCACGATCGCGACGATCAATCCCGACGATCCGTCGCTGTCGCCGCAGATGAAGCAGCTCGCACAGTCCGATCCGGTCACGTTCGCGCTGCTGCAGGAGACCGGGCAGACCGTCGATCCGAACGATCCGACGCTGTCGCCGCAGGAAAAGGCGCTCGCGCAGCAGAATCCGCTCGCGGAGGCGTTCGTCAAGATGACGGGCGTCGAGGTGAACCCGGCCAACGTGAAGGACCCGGCCCAGGCCAAGGCGCTGAAGGACCAGCTCGATCAGCAGGGCGTGTTCCAGTACGCGATGGCGCATGTCGATCCGAAGGCGAAGGGCGACCCGCAGAAGCAGATCCAGCTGCTGCTCGCGGCCGCGCCCGACGTGCGGCTGCAGTACACGAAGCAGCAGGTCGACCTGGCGATGCAGGGTTCCGGCGGCGCCAGCGCGGCGCTCAAGGTGCTGAAGACCAACATGGATGCGTCGTTCTCGCTGGACGAGCGCCAGACGCTGTGGACGCAGGCCGGCCAGCCGCATTTCAACGCGAGCTTCATCCATGCGCAGATCGATCCGCTGATGAAGAAGCCCGATGCGAGCGCGACCGATACGGCCAGCGTGCAGGCGCGCAACGACGGCACGATGAACGCGGACAAGGCCGGCAAGTGGATGCAGGGCATCCTCGCCGATGCGCCGCCGGAATTCGCCGGCGTCGTGCTCGACACGGTCGAGAAGGATTTCAACGACAAGTGGTTTCAGAACAACACGGGCACGCCGCAGCCGTACGGGCAGGGTACCGAGTTCTACAAGGGGCTGAGCGTCGCGGTCGGGCTCGCGGACCAGCAGCCGACCGCGAGCGGCGTGCCCGTGCAGCGCGAGGACGACGTCGCGAGCTGGCTGCTGAACGACAAGGGCAATGCCAGGACGCTGATCTACACGCTGCGCGGCAGCGACCCGGGATATGGCTTCGACGGCGTGCGCCAGGCGCTCGCGTCGGGCGTCGATCCGGCCTTGTCGAAGGCGCTGCTGTCGCAGATGCAGGGCGACGACCGGTTTCGCGCAGGCTTCGCGAACGACTTCCAGCTGCGCTACCAGCAAGGCACCGAGCATGCGCAGAACACGCGCAACCAGCAGGCCGCGACGGCCAGCTACAAGCTGTTCAATGCCGATCCGTCGAAGCAGCTGCAGGCGTATTTCAGCGATTTCCAGAAGAATTTCGACGACAAGTCGTATACGTTCACGGCCGGCTCCAACCAGTTGACGAACTTCGTCGGCGCGGGCCTCGGGATGCAGCCCGACGACCCGGGCGCGGTGCCGACCGATGCGAACGACGTGCCGTCGATGGCGCTGCTCGAGCAAATGATCGTCGGCAACGGGCACCTGCTGAACGGCACGGCCGTGAACGACAAGTCGCTGTACGCGCAGAATTCGGCCGCGACGCAGATGATCCAGACCGTCGTCGACCATATCCGCAAGGTCGGCGGCGATCACCCGGTCGTGTCGCTCGTGCCGATCTACTACGTGTCGAAGGATTCGGGCGCGAACCCGAGCGCGCTGTTCAAGGTGCAGGTCGCAGGCAGTCCGAACGAATATCGGCTGATCGACGATCGCGGCTGGGAATACAAGGACATCGACGATTACCGGCACAACAACGCGCTGTCCGACGACGGCACGCTGTATATCCCGAAGAACCTGACGATCGGCCCGGCGTCCGGCGGCCCGGTCGAATACGACACGCAGTCCGCGCACGTGACCACCGGCTGGCAGCGCTTCGAGCACGTGCTCGAGATCGGCACCGGCATCCTCGCGGCGGCCGGCGGCGTCGTGCTGGTCGCGAGCGGGATCGGTACGGTGGCCGCGCCGTTGCTGGTCGCCGCGTGGACGGCGGTCGGCACCGGCATGGCGGTCGGCGTGCCGACCGCGATCGGCGACCTGCACAACCTCAGCGAACACGGCCAGTCGATCGGCTTCGGCAATGCGCAGGCGCGCGGCGACTGGCTCAGCCTGATCGGCAGCGGCGCGGGGATGGCGGGCGGCGGGCTCGGCTTCGCGGCGAAGTCGCTCGCCGAAGCGTCGTCGCTGCTGCGCACGACCGGGCAAATGTCGGACATGCTGACGCTGGCGTCGCGCGGCGACGGCGCGGCGACCGAGCTGTCCGGCCTCGGCCGCTTCGCGCAGCAGGCCGACGCATTCGATTCGCTCGCACAGACCACCGGCCGCACGGCCGCGGTGTTCAATGTGTCGGGCGGCGCGATCGGCGGCTACCAGATGCTCGACCAGGGCGCGTCGCTGATCAAGAACTGGGATGCGATGTCCGATTCCGATCGCGCCCAGCAGTTGCTGAACCTCGGGATCGGCGTCGCGCAGATGGGGCTCGGCTCGCACACGCTGATGGAGCGGCCGATCCGCGCGATCACGAAGACGCCCGCGACGCCGCCGGTCGCGAGGCCGACGGCGCTCGACGTGATGCACACGATGCTGTCGGACGGGCTGGTGAACCAGCGGCTCGCGGTCGGCGAGATCGGCAATCCGTGGCAGCACGCGGAGAAGCAGGCCGCCAGCTTCGGCGAGACGGCCGACGACGGTGAACCGCTCGCGCCGACCGATGCCGGCCGCGGCTCGAAATTCGCGTCGTGGCTGCGCGCGCGCCGCACGAAGGGCTCGAACGGGATCGCCGACGACGGCGACGCGATCACGTTGCGGCTCGCGCCCGATTCCGAAGCGGCCGGCGGCGAAGCGACGCCGGCCATTGGCGAAGCGTTGTCCGGCGAGGAGGCCGGGCCGACTGCGCCGGACGAAACCGGCGTGCCCGCGGCGAACGCGCGCCCCGCGTCCTGGGAGATTCCCGCGCATGTCGCCGCCGATCCGGAGATTCTCTCCAAGGTGGTCGGATCGGTTCTCGACAGCGGCAACCGGCTCGAGAACATCGAGTACTACGTGTATGCGCTCGAGGACACCGAAGGCAATGCGCGCGCGCCCGAGCAGGACGGGCTGCCGGCGACCGAGCGCGGCGACCTCGGAGACGACCTGCGCGCGGCCAACGCGGATGCGCGCCGCGCGAACGCGGGCAACGACCCGGCGGCGGTGCGCGACGAAGACGGCACGATCGACGTGACGCGCTATGCGGCCTTCCACGACGCCTTGATGGTCGCGCAGGACGGCGTGGTGGCGGGACGCTACGCGGTCGCGCTGGTCGACCGCAGCGCACTTGCCGCGGACGGCGCGGTGCCGCCCGAAGCGATCCTCGGACGTGTCGCCGCGAACGATGCCGGCAACGGGCTCGACCTGTCGATGAACGGTGCGTACGACCGTCCGCTGCGCGTGCTGTATCCGCGCGGATTCGATCCTGCGAAGCCGCTGATCCGCTACGAGGACGGCCGGCGCGTCGACGTGATCAATGCGCCGCTCGGCCTCGCCGAAACGCAGTGGGGCGCCTATCCGCGCCGCGAAGCCGATCTCGCGATCTATTCGACCAACCCGGCGCAACCCGAGAACCGGCTGCCGGCCGGCGAGCGGCCGCTGATGCCGGTGCCGCCCGGCTATTTCGCGGTGTATGCGCATGCGTGGGCCGATTCGTTCGCGAACGCGGCCGGCAAGGCGATCAGCGCCGAAGAGATGGCCGACATGGTCCGGCGCAGCGGCTGGGACGGCAAGTCGCCGGTGATCCTCTATGCGTGCGGCGCCGGCACGCGCGTGAGCCCGCTCGCGCAACTGCTCGCGAACGTGCTGGGCGTCGACGTATACGGCGCGAGCGGCTTCGTCGCGTGGCGCTCGCCGCGCTCCCGCAGCGACGGCAGCCCGGCCTCCGGCTATACGAGCGGCATCGTGCTGGAGCCCGGCGCGCCCGATCGGGCCGGCGTGCCCGACCATTCGGTGCAGTATGCGCCGCGCACCTATCGTTTCTCGCCGGGGCTGCCGATCGTCGAGCAGGGCGCGCCGCGCCGGGTCGACTGGCAAAACGTCGCGTCGCGGCCGGTCTCGAACCGCTGGGGCGGCAGCGACGCACCCGCCGAAGCGCGCGTGCCGCTCGGCGTGTACGTGTGGCGCGTGCTGACGAGGCGCGGCTCGATCGTCAATCCGCGCAGCGGCCGCGCGGCGAGCGCGCTCGAGATGACGCACGCGCTCGAACAGCTCGCGTGGAACGGCTATACGCCGGGCGTGCCGGTCGCGCTCGACGGCGCGCACAGCGGCGCCGATCCGCAATTGCTGCAGGAATTCGCGGACCTGATCCAGGCGCCCGTGTATGGCCGCAACGGTAGCGGCGACGCAGCCGGCTGGCGGCGCGCCGATCCCGATCCGAACCGCCGGCTCGCGCGCTTCCAGATCGAGCCCGATACGAACGGCAAGTTCTCGCCGGGCCGCGCGCAGCCGGTGCTGCTCAATCCGCTGGAGCTGCGGCCGGTGCCGGGCTCGCAGGTCGTGAACCTGCTCGGCCATCCGACTGCGCGCCAGTTCCTGAAGGTGTCGGGCTTCGACATCGTCGAGTCGCACGGCACGACGCCGCAGAACGTCAGATGGGACAGCTCGACCGCCGTCACGCTCGACGGCGAGCGCATGCCGCCGAAGGTGTTCGCGCGCAAGCTGCTCGACGATCCGGCCTATACGGCGGGCAACGGCGTGCTGCTGACCGGCTGCTACCTCGGTTCCGGCGACTATCCGTTCGCGCAGGAGCTCGCGTACGAACTGCAGGCGCCCGTGATCGCGTCGATCGCGTCCAATTCGGTGCGCGGCACCGGTGCGCTGGTCCTGCATCCGAACAGCGACAAGATCATCGTGCCGGCCGACGATCCGGACGTGTCGACGCGGCTCTACCTGCACATTCCCGAAGCGCCGGACGCGAGCGATCCGCCGACGGTGTTCGCCCAACGCGGCGCAACGGTGCCCGGCGCGGCCGCGCATGGCGATGCGCCGGTCGAGCCGGTGCGCCCGATCGAGCAGCAGATCGATCCGCAGGCGGACAGCGGGCGGCGCAGCGATGCCGGCGCGCCCGGAGCGACACCGCGGCGGCCCGCGCCTGCGCGTCTCGCGGCGGAGCCGGACGGGACCGAACCGCCCGTCTACGTGCCGACGCCGCTCGCCGACGTCGACACCGGCCGGGTCTTCAAGGCCGACGAATGGGCCGCGCGCGAGGCGCAGGAAGCGGAGCCGGACGACGGGCTGTCCGGCATTCCGCAGAAAACCTATCGGCCGGACAGCGGCGTCTATACGGATCGGCGGATCGCCAACGAAGGAATCGTCACGACGACGGTTCATGGCCAGTCCGTGCTGCAGCCCGGCTTCGACGACGTGACGGGCATCGACGCGAAACTGCATCCCGAATTCCTGCGCCCGGTCGATACGATGCTGATGCCGGAAAGCGACCGGCTGCACGCGATCGGCCGGCGCGGGCTGATGTCGCCGCCCGGTCATCACGTGGTGTTCGGTCACGGCATCTCGGCCGACGTGATGCAGGGCCCCGAAGGCCGGCCGCTGACGCCGGACGAGGTGGCCGCGCGGGTGGCGCCGCATCTCGCGCCGGGGCAGGACGTGACCTTGTATTCGTGCTTCGGCGGCTCGACCCGGCACGATCCGCTGCGCGTCGCGCCCGGCCAGGTGCGCGCCGCGAACGCGACGTTCGCCACGGCGCTTGCGCAGCGGCTGTCCGAGCTGACCGGGCGACCGACGTCGGTGTGGGCGCCGCCCGACATCCTGATGGTTCGGCACGACGGTTCGGTGGCCGTGCACGAGACGCGCCTGATCGGCCAGGTCGACCGCGATCGTCTCCCGATGCAGGTGTTTCGCGGCGATCCCGCGCGCGCGGGGCGCCCCGCGCTCGTCGCGGACGGCGCGTCGACCGGAGCGTCGTCCGACGCGCACGGCGCGGCGCGACCGATTCCCGATGCGGCTGCGCGCCCGACCGTGCCACGCGTGCCCGACCCGACCTTCGCCGACCCGGCCTACGATTTCACGCCGATTCCGGACGGGACGTTCGAATCGGTGACGCTCGATCATCCGTTCCGCAGCGCGCTGGCCGAACGGCCCGGCGTGATCGGCGACGCCGCCCGCGTGACGCGCGCCGGCGGCACGGTGAGCCAGCACTGGCCGAGCTATTTCCTCGACGAGCCCGAACCGACCCGCGTCATCGACGACGTGATGACGGCGTTCGAGGCGGCGGGCCTGACGAACCTGCGCGTCGAATTCATGACGCGCGACGGCAGCATCACGCTCGGCAGCGGCACCGACTTCGGCGCGATCGATCCCGAAGACGGGTGGTTCCGCTTCAGCGGCACGGTACCCGAGACGAGGGTGGCGCGTGCGGGACACGACCCGTCGCCCGCCGAGCGACGCGCATTGCCGCCCGGTGCGCAGCGTGTCGGTCACGACGATCTCGAACGCGCATTCGATGCCGTGCAGGCGGGGGCGGCCGATTACGCGTACGTGCCGGCCGACGCGCTGCCGGACGAAACCGCCTTCGTGCAGCCGGAGCTGACGGCGCAGCAGCGCGTCGCCGCGCGCGTGGCCGCCAACCGCGCGGCCGTCGATGCCGCCGCGCCGAGCGATGCCGTGCTGCTGTCGACGCTCGGCCACGACCCGGCGAATGCGGTGCGCATTGCCACGCCCGACGGCGAGCTGTTCAAGCCGGCCGGCGCCGATGCGTATGTCGTGCGTACGCGCGACGCGGCGACCGGCGCCGTGTCGTACCGGCTCGTCGGCGTCGATCGCAGCGGCTTGCCCGACGGTTATGCGGCCGTGCATGCGAGCGGGATGCGTGCGCTCGGCGCGGCCGACGGCAACCCGACCTGGCCGACGCTCGGCGCGGCAGGGCCGGGCGGCCGGCTCGCAGGCGCTGCGAACGAACCGGCCGGCGCGTCGCCGGCCACCGTATCCGGCCATGCGGCGGCACCGGCCGTGCCCGAAGGCGGTACCTCGACCGCAGTTGCCGAAGCGCGCGAGGCCCAGGCCGCCGCATGGCTCGACAGCCTCGAGCGGCGCACGCTGACGCGGGTCGACGGCGCGCACGCGCCGACGCTCGACGGGCTCGGGCGCAAGCTCGGCCGCAACGCGCAGGTGCTGATCACCGAGCACACGGCGCGGCCCGCCAAGGACGCCGAGCATGCGTCGCCGACGTTCGTCGCGGTGCTCGAAACCGACGAGCATGGCGTGCCGGGCCCGGTGCGCATGCTGGACGGCGGGCGCGTGCCGTCTGCGCTGCGCAAGGCGCTCGCGAAGACCGGCGCGAAGGGGCGCAACGCGCGCCGCGGCTACGATTTCTATGTATCGCCGGTCGCGCACGACGAGCTGATGCGATTCGGCGGCCCGTCGAAGATCAAGAGCCAGGATGGCCGGTCGTCGTGGTCCGTTGCGGCGTCGGGGCGCACGATCGACGCGACGCTCGCCGCCGACGTGGCGAAGCTGCACGACGCGCCGGTTTTCAAGCGACCGCGGCAGGCGGTGGCGGCGGTCGAAGGCGAGCGCCGCTGGATTCACGTGGTCGACGACGAGACCGGCAAGGTGCTCGGTTACGCGGCGCGCAATACGAACCACGAATGGAAGTACTACGAGAAGGCGCCGCTTGGCGACACCGAGATTCCCGAGCAGGATCTGCGCACGGTGTTCCGGCGGCAGCGCCGCGGCGGGATTCCGGTCGGCCGCTCGCCGCGCCGCGGGATCCGCTTCGTGGTCAGCGACGTGAAGCCGGAGACCGTCGACCGCATCGGCGGCTTCAAGCCCGCGAAGGACCCCGCCATCGACACCCCGCCGCGCCGCAAGGCCGGCGACGTGTTCCAGTCGCTCGTGCCGGTGCGCTGGTCGCCGACACGCGCGAAGGCGGGTGCGGAAGCGGGCGGGGAAGCGTCCGCCGCTTCGACGTCGCCGCTCGTCGATCCGCACCTGCTGCCGTCGGACGCGTCGGCATTCCATGCGATCGACTTCAGCGGCAACAACGCACAGCATCTGCTGAGCGCGATCCGCAACGGCGCGGTGGACGGAAAACGTCACGTCGTCTACGTGTTCAGGACCGACGGCGCAGTGGCCGAGGCACTCGGCGATCCGGTCGGCGTGATCTCGGCGCGCGACGGCGAGATGCGCTGGTTCGACGCCATTCGCCACGCGAACAACGCGAGTCACCGCGGTGTGTCGCTCGACGAGATGCCGATCGGCGACGACCGTTTCGGCGCGGACCTTCATTTCCTGCTGACGCGATTGCCGCCGCGTGCCTTCCTGAAGGCTGCGCGGCCGACGCGCATCGCGGCGCTCGAGACGCGCGCGCAGGCGCTGGCCGAACATCTGAGCGACGCGGAGGCGCGCAGGCGGCAGTCGGCGCCATTCCGCGCGCTGGCCGCGCGCACGCGGCAGACCTACAACGACGTGCGCGGCGAACTGCAGCGGATGCGTCGCGGCGCACCGTCCGCCGGCGCGAAGCCCCGGACGCTGTCGATCGAACCGTACCAGCCGGGCCTCGCGTCGACCACGGCCATCGAGTACAGCCTGCGCAACGGTGCCGCAAAAACCGGCGACTACTTCGAGACGCACGACCAGATCGAGGCCTTCAACAAGCAGGCGCAGCGATCCGGCGACGTGAACCTCGTGCTGAAGGGCGAGCCGCAGGCCGTGATGGTCGACGCGGGCATGTGGCGCACGCTGCTCAACAAGCTGTATGTCGCGCGCGACGTGTCGACGTCGGCGTCGCGGTTCCTGCCGATTCCCGGCAAGCTCCAGGCGCGCACGCGCCGCTTCGGCGCGGCGACCGTCGCCGACAAGCGGATCCGGCAGATCTTCACGCGCTCCGACCCGCAGTTGCAGGACCGGATGGTGCCGATGGCGCGCGCATTCTCGCTGCGCGACGATCCGGCGCTGATGACGCAGCTCGTCGAACGCTACGGCGGCGTGATGCCGATCGTCACGCTCGTGATCGATCCGCATTCGCTCGCGGCGGCGCTCGGCAAGGCGCACGATCCGGAGTTCCTGCGCGCCGTGGATGCGCTCGGCGAGCAGGAAAATACCGTCTTCGACGGCGAGAACGGCAGGATTCTTCCCGCGCCCGGCTCGAACGGCAAGCCGCTGGCGCTCGACGACCTGGCGCACCTGCATCGCTGGCTCGACGAGGCGGCGAAATCGGGCTTCGCGATCCGGCTCGAAACCGCGCCGTCGCGTGCGCTCGTGTCCGGCTCCGACTACCGGTTCCAGTCGGGTACGAACGATACGTATCACGACTACGTGCGGCTCTTCAGCGCGCTCGAAAAGTGGGCGAACGATAACCCGGACATCGTCGCGCCGAACGTGATGGTCACGTTCCACGGCTGGGACGCGGTGCCGGAATCGGTGCCGGGCGGCGGCCACGAGACGCTGCTGCGCGCGGTGCTCGAGCGCGACGCACTCAAGTGGGTGCATATGGGCCTGTCGTACGGCACGCATGGCGCGGATTTCATCGGCAACCAGCCGCTCACCGCGGCGCTTGCGAAGCTGATCGTCGAATACCGCGGCCGTCCCGACGTGATCGGCCGGCTGCACGGCGCGGATGCGCTGACGCGCGTGTTCGAGCGCGTCGACCGGCAGACGCTCGCGAACCAGCATCAGTTGCTGTTCGCGGAAGTCGAACGGATCGGCGCCGCGGACGGGATGACGCCGGCCGACGTGGCGGCATTGCGCAAGCGGCTCTACGAAGGCAACACGACCGTGCTGCTGAACCAGGCTCGCAAGGCGACGATCGAGTATGCGACGCCGCTCTGGAACGCCGACGGCAACGCGCCGCGCAACGGCACGGAACAGCGCGCACGCGCGTTCGGCGAGCGCTGGCTGACGAAGTACGGCGCCGGTGTGCCCAAGCGCGTGACCACGCGGTCGCAAGCACAGGTCGCGACAGCCGACGCGCCGCTCGAATACTGGCGCTCGGTGGTGCGCGCGCCGGCGCTGATCAACGACGGCACCAAGCCGCTTGGCGCGAGCCGCCGGGAGGCCGCGCAGCTCGGCCAGGTGAAGATTCCCGACGACAAGCGCGGGCAGGCCGAGCTGTATGCGCTGCGCGTACACAAGCGGATGCTCGATGGCGACAAGCCGCAGTCGTCGCAGCAGGTCGCCGTCGATATCGGGGTGGCGGGTGCGATCGATGTCATCGGGGTGGGCGGGCTGGTCACGCTCGGGCGGGAATCGGGGCGCACGGCGACCAATTCGCTGTCTGTCGGCATGCGGGTCGGGCGGCTGTTCCAGGCGCTGCACCACGGTACGGTCGCGAGCCTGAAGAACGGCGACCCGCGCGTGTTCGACCATGTCGTCGACCGGCTCGTGCACGGGATGCAGACGCAATTGCGGGCGAATCATTTCGACGTGGACGGACGCGGTGCGCAACTCGAGCAGATCGCGCGCGAAGGCAAGGCCAAGGCGGCGCAGTTGCGCAAGCTGAACGCGGACAAGCTGCTGTCGTTCGACGACACGGTCACGCATACGAAGGCGATCGCCGCGGACATGCTCGCGCAGATGCAGGGCGTGGTCGGCGGCACGTCGCTGAAGCTGCTGCATCACGGCAGCCCGCGACACATGGTCGGCCGCGTCGGCCGACTGCTCGCGCTCAGCGGCTATGCCGGCTCGGTCGCGATGAACGCGACGGAGGCGCTCGTGCACGGAAACTGGCTGGCCGGCGGGCAGGCGCTCGGCGGGCTGTTCTCCGGCGCTTATACGGGCATCGTCTATGCGGGCAGCCTGCGCGGCGTGAATGCGGAGAATCGCAGCCAGATCGCGCGTACCGTGAGCGCGGTCGGCGATTACGTGACATCGGCCGCCAGCGTCGCGAGCGGCATTCACACGATGATGACGGGCGACCCCACCGGCGCGTTGACGACGGCGTCCGGCATCCTGCTGGGCGCCGGGCGCCTGAATACGCATTTCCCGAATGCGACGCCGTGGATGGAACGCGTGCCGACCGCCATCGCGCTGGCGCCGGTGGTGATTTTCGGCGTCGTGCAAGGGGTCAATCTGGTGGTGGCGGCGACGTCGGACGACAAGGACAAGTCGCCGGCGGGTTCGCCGAAGCCGACGGGGACGAACGGCGGTGTGACGCCGACGCCGGGGGCGTCGTTGGCGCCGTCGGGGGCGCCTGGTGCAACGGTGCCAGCTGTGCCGACGACGCCTGCGACGCCACGGCCTGGCACGTCCGCAACGCCGACGACGCCCGGCGCGCAGCCGTCGAAGCAGCCGTCGCAACCGGCGCAGCCGCCGACGACCACGCCGCAGACCGTCACCGTCGTCGCCGGCGATTCACTGTGGACGATCGCGGAACGTCACGAGTCGTCGTTGCTCGCGGCCGCCAAGGTGCCCGCCGACGAACAGCAGCAGATGACGAGCGAGCGACGGATCGAGGTCGCGCTCGACGAGATCCTGCAGCTCAACCGGAGTTTTGCGCAGAATCCCGCGCAGATCGATCCGGGGCAGACGGTGATTGTGGGGTAAGGGGGGCGGTGTTCGCATGGCATTCGCACGCGGGCAGCGTCCTCGATTGTCAGCGATCGAGTTGACGGGCGGCGAGTTGTCCCAATTGGCGGACGCCGTTTTCGATGCGGCTGCTCCACGCGTAGGCGGCGCTCAGGCGCATGCAGTTCCGGAAGCGCCGGCTCGCGGAGAACACGTCGCCGGGCGCGAAGCAGATCCCGTGTTCGAGTGCTTCGTCGAACAGCATGCGGGAATCGAAGCGTTTCGGCAGTTCGAGCCACAGCACGAACCCGCCGGCGGGCCGGCTTACCTTCGTCGCGGGCGGAAAACTCGACTCGATCGCGTCGGTCATGCGCGCGAGATTCTCCTCGAGCACGCGGCGCAGGCGCCGCAGATGCGCATCGTAGGCGCCGCTCGCGAGAAATTCCGCGAGCGCCGCCTGCGCCAGCGCGGGGCAGCAAAGGCTGAATGCGAGCTTGCGCTCCATCACCCGCTGCATGCGTTTTCCCGCAGCGATCCAGCCGATCCGGTAGCCCGGCGCGAGGCTTTTGGAAACGAACTGCAATAGATCGTGTCGGCGCCGTCATCGAGCGCGATGAAAGGCGTGGGCCGTTTGCCGCCGAAGTGGATATCGCCGTAAACGTCATCCTCGATCAGCGGCACGCGATGGGTGGCCAGCAATTCGAGAAGCGCGCGTTTGTCCGTTTCCGCCATCGTCGCGCCGAGCGGGTTGCTGAAGGTCGACGACAGCACGCAGGCCGACACCGATCCCGTTTCGAGCCAGCCGGCAAGCACGCCGATGTCGATGCCGCGTGTCGGGTCGGTCGGCAGTTCCAGTGCCTTCAGGCCCAGGACTTCCAGCGTATGCAGCAGCCCGAAATACGTCGGCGACTCGACGGCGATCGTGTCGCCGGGCCGCGCCACCGCGCTGAGGGCAAGCGTCAGCGCTTCGGTACAGCCGTTCGTGACGAGGACGTCGTCCGGCGCAAGCGCGTGCCCGAACCGCATCGCACGCTTTGCGATTTCCTGCCGCAGGCGCGGGTCGCCGTACGGCGGGGAATAGACGTTGTAGCGCACGCCTTGTTGTCGCGCGACGCGCGCCAGCGCCAGATCGAGCCGCTTCGACTCCAGTAGCGCGGGGTCGGGAACCGCGCATCCGAGCGGAACGAGCGCCGAGTTGGCTGCATGTTCGAGCAGCCCCGCGACGGCGCCGCTGATCGACACCGTCGACGCCCTGGCGCGCGCACGTGGCGTCGAGGGCAACGCCAGCGTGCCGCGTCGCGCGGTCGCGACATAAAAACCCGATTGCGGCCGGGCGACCAGGATGCCGCGATCCTCGAGCAGCCGGTACGCCTGCAGCGCCGTCGACACGCTGATGCGATGCTGTTCGCTGAATGCGCGCACCGACGGCAGGCGCGTACCCGGCGCAAGCGCGCCCTTGTCGACCATCCCGACGATGAAATCGGCCAGCTGCTGGTAGCGGTACGGAGAGGACGTTTCCATGGCGTGGGTTGGCATCGGGACACGTCGCGATTATCGGTCCGTCATCCGTCGCGCGACAAGTCGAATTGTGATGGTCCATCCTCACGAAATTGTGACTGTTATGGTTTTTGCCGGCGCGCTACGATGCACGGGTCGCAATCGCATCGTCGGATGTGATGGCATAGGAATCGGCATACTTCGCGCGCGCAGCCGCAGGCAGCGGATCGTGCGGCACCGCATATTCACAGCAAGCGGGAGACATTCGCATGAAAACGATTCGTCAGGATTCCGATATGACGTTCCGGACGGGACGTGACGGACCCACGGCGGGCGAGTGGAGAGGGCGCTTTCCTTGCAACGACATCATTTCGTTGCTCGATGTGAACCGACCGTTCAACCTGGCCGAGAGCACGTCACAGGACCTGACGGTCGGGGAAGTGCTCGACATGGCCGGCATCGAATCGATTCGCGCGCTCAAGCTCGGTTACAGCAAGTCGGCCGGCGCCGACCTACTTCGCGACGCGATTGCGCGAGGTTGCAGGGTTCCGGCCGAACAGGTCGTCACGACCCAGGGCGCGGCGCTCGGACTGTTTTTGCTGGCATTCGAGGTTTGCCGTCCCGGCGACGAGGCGGTACTCGTCACGCCGTGTTTCCCGCCGTGCCGCGACAGCCTGCTCGGCGCCGGCGTGACGGTGCGGGAGGTGCGTTCGACGTTCGAAAGCGGCTACCGGCTGGACCTCGCGCGAATCGAGGCGAGCCTGTCGCCGAAAACGAAACTAATCAGCCTTGCGTCACCGCAAAATCCGTCCGGCGTCCAGACTTCGCACGCCGATATCGAGAAACTGTTGGGGCTGATGGCGCGCCGCGCCCCCGAAGCCATTCTGTTCGTCGACGAAACCTATCGCGAGGCGAGCTACGGCGACGCGCCAGTGATCGACAGCGTTGCCGGTCTCGACGCACGGATCGTCACCGGCGCGTCGGTATCGAAGGCGCTCGGCGCGCCCGGCTTGCGAACCGGCTGGCTCACGGTGGCCGACCCGGATCTGCGCGCGAGGCTGATCGTCGCCAAGATGAACACGGTGATCTCGGGTTCGGTGCTCGACGAGACGCTCGCGGCAGTCGTGCTGGATCATCGGGAAGCGGTGCTCGGGCCTCGGCGGCGCCTGCTTGCCCGCGCGCTCGACGAACTGGCCGACTGGTGTGCTCGCGAGGCGCGGCGGATCGAATGGGTAAGGCCGGATGCCGGCGCGATGTGCTGCGTGCGGCTGCGGGCCGATGCGCTGGACGACGATGCCGTTTCACGCGTCTGGGCGATCCTGCCCGAGTACGCGCTGCAGCTTGCCGCCGGTAGCTGGTTCGGCGAAAGCGATCGCGTGTTCCGGCTCGGGTTCGGCTACTTGCCGCCCGAGCGCCTCGGCGATGCGTTGTCCGCGCTTTCCGCTGCGCTCGATGAAGTGGCCGCCTGAGCAATATCGACCCGCTGATTACAGGAGGAACATCATGAAAGTCAGTCTCGCGTATGTCGAGGAGCCGCCGTTCTACTGGACGGGAGGCGACGGATCCGCCACCGGTGCGGACATCGAACTCGCGCACGTGGTGCTGCGAGCCATCGGCGTGACGACCATAGACCATCGATTGACGGCGTTCGAAGAACTGCTGCCCGGCGTCAGCGAAGGGCGCTGGGACATGAATGTGCCGATCTTCGTGACGACCGCCCGCGCGCGGCAAGTCGCGTTCAGTCTGCCGGTCTGGTCGCTCGGCGACGGCTTCGTGGTCCGCCGCGGCAATCCGAAGGCGCTGACCGGCTACGATGCGGTGGCGAAGCGGCCCGACGTGCGACTGGGGCTGATCCCGGGACAGGTTCAGATCGATTCCGCGAAATCGGCGGGCGTCGGCGATGCGCAGATCGTTCTGTTCAAGGATCAGCCCGATGCCGTCGCCGCATTGCTGGCCGGAAAGATCGATGCGTTTGCGGCGACTGCGATCGGCAACCGCCGCATTGCGGATGCGAATCCGGAACTGGAGGCGGTCGCGCATGCTCCGGACGCGTCCGGAAAGGCGCCGGTGGGCGCATTTTCTTTCAGCAAGGAGAACCAGGGCCTGTTGCAAGCCGTCAACGTGCAGTTGCGCGCGTATCTCGGGTCGCCCGATCATCGGGCACGCATGGCGAAGTACGGGATCGCCGGGACCGAGATCGATGGCGTTGTGGGTGGTGGCGGAGCGGAGTGATTTTGGCTTCAGTCAGCTTGCCGGCTTAGCGGCCCAAAAGTTGCCCGTCCCTCCGCTCATTCCCGTCGAATTTTTTCAAGGCCCGCTCGATAGCTCGTCACCTTGAACTCGGGGAACCGTTGCTTGAACTTCGTGGAATCGAACAGGTTGTCTTGTTCGTAACGGGGCAGAAGCTCCCTGATTTCACGTACTTGAGGGGAGAAGACACCCGCCACCCAAAAGGCCCACTTTCCGACGATCGAATAGGCGGCCTTTTGTCCGAATGCCTGGCTCGCCATGTCGACGAACTCGCGGTATGTCGGGCGATCGTCGCAGCAGGGCAGATGCCAGGTTTGCCCGAACGCGTCCGGCGTGTTGCCGAGTACCGCGAGTGCGCGGCTCGCGTCGGGCGTCCAGATGAGCGTGCGCCGCGTGTCGTCGCGCAACGGCACCTTCGGCTTCTTGCCTTCCTTGAGCCTGTCGATGACCAGTGCGTTCGTGAAGCTCTGCGTCTTGCCCGGGCCATAGAATTCCGGGGCGCGGCCGATCAGCACCGGAATGTCGCCGCGTGCCATCTCTTCGAGCACCATCGAGGCCATCGCTGCGCGCACCTTGCCTTTGCGGCCCACCGGCGCGAACTGTGTCGACTCCGTCTGCAGCCGGTTGTCCTGCGGGTACATGTAGGTGTTGTCGAAATAGGCGAACCTGGCGCCTTCCGCCCGGCACGCATCCAGCGCGTTCTTCAACATGACCGGAAACTGTTTCTCCCACAGCTCGGTGTCCGGCGGCAGGCCGGCCGTGAAGTAGACGATGTCGCTGCCTTTCACCGCCTCGGCGGTCTGGCGCGCATCAAGCAGGTTGGCCGACACCAGCGTATCGGTCGCGTTGACCTTGCGCGGATTGCGGCTCACGAGGCGTATGTCGGCCGTATCGCTGCGCCGCAGTTCCCGGGCCAGTTCGGTTGCTATCTGGCCGTTCGCCCCTAATATCGTTTGCATGTCCTTTGCCTTTGCGACTTTGTCTCAATGACGACAAGCAAGAGGCTAACCTTGAAGGGAACTTTAAGGTCAAGGGGACGGCTTCGGTTGCCGGGTTCATCTCGCGGCGGTTTTGCAAAAGCGGTTATCAACGGTCTTCGCAATGTGCGCGTGCTCGCCGATGCTGTCCAGCGAGAAGTCTACGATGCCCCGATCGCAGTCAGGTTTCGACGCAGTCGTTCGGCAAGAAACACCCAAGCCGCCTGTTGCGCACCTGTCCGTTTCGAACTTTCGTGGGCGGTGAGCCAAAGCGTCAAATAGTGCTTCCGGGCATCCGGTGAAACTCTCTTGAGTCCGGGTTCCCGGTCGGCGAGCATGCACCATAGAGGCGCGATGCCGCCGCCAGACAAGACCGCACTGCGAAGCGCGTCCCACGAATTGACCTTTGTGCTCACGCGAGCACCGTCTGGCGCGTAGTCCTTGAGCCAGTCGACAAACGGCTTGGGAATATCGTCTCCCCAACCGATCCACGTTTCCTGTGCGTCCGAACCACAATACCCGACAGCACGGTAGACAGCGATCTCTACTTCGCCGAGGGGCACGCTGTCGACCCTGGACGGCGGCTCGTACGATACGCAGATTCCCATATCCGCACGTCGTTCCAATACCTGTGTGAGCGGATCACTGACATTGCTCACCTCGATATTCACGAAGGGATTCTGCTGGTGAAACGCGACGATGTCCGAGATGAAGATGTCGCCAAGGGAGGCCGACATTGCGAGTCGAACAGTTCCTTCGACACCGCCTAGCGTTCGCTGCATGACTGCTGCCAAAACGCTTGCTTCCTGCTCCATCTGAGACGCGACTGCAAGCACTGCGCGTCCAGCGGGGGTGGGTTGGAACCCGCTGTCGTCCAGCACAAAAAGCTGACATCCGATGGTTTTCTCCAGGACATCGACTCTCCGGCTGACCGTGGTTCGGTCCACGCTGAGCGCCTTTCCAGCTGCCAAGTACGAACCGGATTTTGCGACGGCGAGGAAATAGCGCAGGTCGTCCCATTTAACCGCGCCGGGTGTGCGTTTTTGCATGTTGGAGTGCAAATAAACTCATTTTCTTGAGGTTCGGCGTTCTCTAGACTCTTGTCTCAGTGTATCGCAGCGTCAGGCTCACCTTCAAATTTTCCCCTAATCAAATCGGATCAAAAGATGGCCAATTACGCAAGAATCATTTCGCAAATGCCGACTCGCTATGCTCGCGGTTGGCATTTCACTAGAACCAGTTCGTGATGCATTTCGCGATGAAAGTCCGTGCTGTTCCGGCGCTTTCGTTCTCCGAGAGTCAGAGCAAGTAAAGGAGGGGACGTGTCTGAAGATTTTTTCTCTGGAAAATATCCGCGAGGATGGTTCGCAGTACTATTCTCGGACGAGATCAAGGTCGGCGAGATCAAGTCGCTGAGCTACTTCGGCAACGAGTATGTCGCGTTTCGGGGTGAGAACGGCATCGTGTCGATCCTCGACGCATTCTGTCCGCATCTGGGCGCCCATCTTGGCGACGGCCGCTGTGTGGGTGACACGATCGTCTGCCCGTTTCACGAATGGAAGTTCTCGCAGACTGGCGCCTGCGTCGACGTTCCGTATGCCAAACGCATACCCATTAAGGCAAAGGAGGGTGCTCTTGCTTCCTACCGGGTGCGCGAAGTCAACCAGATCGTTCATATGTGGTTCGATCCGGCGGGCGGCCCTCCGACGTGGGAGCTACCGGTGGATCCGGCCATGAATGGGCAGCAAGGGTGGACCGGATGGTATTTCAAGCGTTGGCGGGTGCGGACCCAGGGCAAGGAGATTATCGAGAATCTGGTGGACGCGCCGCACTTCACGTATGTCCACGGATCGCCGATCGAAGAGATCGCCGTGAATTTCGAAGGTCACGTCGCGTCGCAGCGATCGAAGATTGGCGGCCACCCGACGCTCGGGCAGACACTCATGACGGAAGCGACCTATTACGGGCCCGCGGTGATGCATGTCTCGATGGACGGGACGTACGCGAGCAAGCAGGTGAACATTCATACGCCTGTCGATACTGAATATGTGGACGTCTGCTACGGCATAAAGATTCAACGGGATCCGAGTCTTCCGGATACCGACGAAATCGCGCGGCAGTATGCACAGTTCGCGCACGACGCTTTCGACCAGGACGTGGTGTTATGGCGCAGGAAGATCTACAGAACGGCGCCGCTGCTATGCGACGGTGACGGGCCTCTGTTTCAGTTGCGCGACTGGTATCGGCAGTTCTTCACGGATACTCCCGTGACGACCTGAGGCGGCGCATTCGAGATGCTGTAGATCGCTCCCGGAGAATCAAACCGGTCTGCGACGGCCCGTACACCACGCATCAATGGTTGACGGGCTGTTTGCTTTTGCTGCGACGGTGATTCTCAAGCGGCGCTGGCGACGCAGCGGTTTCGCGGACGCCGGCGATCGTCATCCCCGCGCGCACCACGCTGCGTTGCAAGGCCGAGCCGTTGGCAAGCGGTGTCGGGTATATTCGGCAGGTTCTCCATCATCAAGGTAGCCATCGAATGGAATCGCGACGCAAGGTAGTGGGCGTGGTCGCGCCTGCGGGCGTGCCCGATCCGGAAGGCATCGCGCGTGGCATTGCGCTCGTCGAAAGTTGGGGCTTCGAGGTCAGGGCGGGCGCGCATCTCGGCAGCCGTTACCGCTATTTCGCCGGTACCGCCGAGGAGCGCGCGGACGACCTGCGGCGCGCCCTGATGGATCCGTCGATCGAGATCGTGTGGCTCGCGCGCGGGGGATTCGGTTGCGCGCATCTGCTTGAGCACTTGCCCGACGAGATCGCAACGCCAAAGACGATCATCGGATTTTCCGACGCAACGTCACTGTTCTGCGCACTCGCGGATCGGCCCGGCCTGCGTTTGCTGCATGGTCCGACATTTCACAGTCTGGCGACCAAGGTCGACGACGCGACGCGCGCCGACATTCGTGCTGTGCTGAGCGGCGACGAACGCGCCGCGTTGAGTCTGCGGCATTTGTCCGGCGCCCCTGGTGCAGTGCGGGGACGTTTGTGCGGCGGCAACGTGACGGTACTCGCGAGCGTCGCGGGTACGCGCTGGTCGCTTCGCTCACGCGACGCGATCGTACTGCTGGAGGACGTGACGGAGTTCGGCTACCGGCTCGACCGCAGCCTGACGCAACTGCGTCTGAGCGGCGCGTTCGACGGAGCCCGTGCGTTCGTGCTCGGGCAATTCACGCGCTGCCCGATCCCGGACGGCGCGGATTTCACGCTCGAGCAGATGCTTGTCGACGTGCTGGGCGGCTTCGGCCTGCCGATCTATTCGGGTCTGCCGATCGGACATGAACACCGCAACATCACTTGGCAATACGGCAACCAGGCTGCCATCGAGAACAGCGCGATCCGGTTCGTCGTGTAGCGTCGAATCCAGAAGGACAGGAACGCGCATTCAAAGCCGGCTGTCCCGGGCACAGGCGCAAGGGCTGATGCCCGGTCGAATACCGGAAGAGTCTCGGAATTGAGGCATATACCGGTCCAGGATTTTTGCCGTCCCGCGGCCAATCCAGCCGTTCGGCCGCACGCCACGGCTTGAGCTTGCCGTCGGCTACATCCTGAATGACCTTGAATCGGTCCAGTTCCCGCATCGTCATGGTGATCGTCCCAGTCACGTTCATCGCCGGCGCTCCCTGAGGGGTGTTGGCGATCAACCTACAAGCCAAAACACGACATTTTTATTTAGCGGAAACACGACATCTGAACTTGGGACCTACATCCATGTCGAGGCCAGATTCAAATGTCTGCTTGTTGGCTCAATAGAAATGTCCGGCTTTGTGGTGTGTTTTCTGTCTCTCCGCAGTTGACCGATGAGTGTCAGGAAGGCGGCATTTGAACTGGCAGGGCGCTTACGGCCGGTCAGCGTGCTCGCGCGGACCGCCGAGTTGGTGTGTCTCGCGTACTTGAGGCGAGAGGCTTAGCATGGCCGCTTCGACGTCCGTTTGCGTGAATGAGCGTTGTTTCCTGGTACCGGGTAACGGTGCCGCGGTGCGCACTGGAACGCCACGGGCGATCCCGAGATCCGCCGGTTATCGCGTTGCGCCTGAATCGCCTGAGCGAGCTGCAATACGTGCCTGAGCCGCTTATGCTCGATCACCGCGCCCTGATCGATCTCCGAGAGTCTGTCGTAACGAACATAGGGCAGGGCAGCACCGTCGGCCCGTAGTTCGATCCGCCCGTCCGGATACTCCCAAACCTCGATATACCGGTGGACTAAGCTGCGGTTGGCCGGCGTGTCCTCCAGCAGGTAGATCACCCGGTCGTACTGCACCGTCAGTGATTTCGTTACGCAACGCGTTTCGCGCCAGGTCAACAGGGTGTCCAGATTCTCATCGTCCCGCAGCGGCCGGTGTGCATCGAAGTCGCTGCGCGGCGACTTTGCGAACCGAGCGTTATAGGCGGCGATGAAGGCGGGCGCATACGCGTTGGCGTCCGCCACCGTGCTGATCCCGCGCAATCGTAGCTCCTTGACCAATCGGTCCTGCAGCGTCAGGTGCGCACGCTCGACACGCCCTTTGGCCGAACTGCTGTTCGCGCAGAACGTGTCGATGTTCAGTTCGTACATCGCTCGACCAAAATGCGTCACGCCTTTGCCTGGCGTCGCAGTATGGCCTTTACAGTAGAACATGCTGGCCTTGTCGCTATAGAACGCCACTGGCTTGCCATGGCGCACAAGGTAAGAACGCGTCGCCTCAAAGTAACTGAAAGTCGACTCCGTCTGCGTAAAGTGCAGCATCATGAGCCGGCTCGTTGCGTCGTCGACGTACACCAGCAGCGTACATTGCGGCGCTCGTTGCTCGAACCATGGATGCTCGCTGCCATCGATCTGCACCAGTTCACCCAGGCATGCGCGCCGCGCCCGCGGTTGGTAAACCTTCGGCGGACGTTGTTTGCGCGGAATCCATAGCCCGGCGTCATACATCCAGCGCCGCACCGTCTCCTTGCCAAGCCGGATGCCGTGGCATTCGTACAGCTTCTCGCAGGCCAACGTCGGACCAAAATCGGCGTAATGCTCCCGCACCAGTGCCATAGCCCGCGCGCGCAAATCAATCGGTAACGCCCGATTGCTTGGCATCCCGCGTTTGACCGATACCAGGCCAGCTACACCTGCCGCCTCATATCGTCGGCACAGCCGGCTGATCTGCCGTGCACTGAGCTGCAATCGCTCAGCCGCCTGACCACACCTCAGGCGCCCCTCGACGACTGCCTCGATGACCTTGACCCGTTCGAGTTCGCGCATGCTTGCCGTGACTAGTTCACGTCCGTTCATGTTGGGCTCCCGGCGATGCCAGCACGTAGCATGGCACGGGCTCAGGAGCCGGGATCAGACATTTCTAACGAGCTCAAACCGGACATTACTAAAAAGCTCTAACATCCAATCCGACGATAATTCACGTTATGTAAAATAAAATATTCTATTGGGCGACATCATTTCCCCCGACAACGGCGCCCAACAAACCACCCACAAGCAACGCACGCGCCGCACGAACCGCGACGCGTGCGTGCAATCACACGCCCCGTCAGACCGCCATCACCGTCACCGACTTCGTGACGAGATACGGCTCGAGCGCTTCCGGCCCGCCTTCCGACCCGTAGCCGGAATCCTTCACGCCGCCAAACGGCATTTCCGGCCACGGCGTTGCCGGCTGGTTGATCCACAGCATCCCGACCTCGAGGCGCTGCGTCAGCAGGTGCACGTTCGCGAACGAACGCGTGAACGCGTAGCCGGCCAGCCCGTACGGCAGGCGGTTGGCTTCGGCGATCGCGTCTTCCAGTTTGTCGAAGCCGCGGATCGCGGCGACCGGGCCGAACGGCTCGTTGTTGAACACGTCCGCTTCGAGCGGCACGTTCGCGAGTACGGTCGGCGCGAAGAAGTTGCCTTCCGAGCCGATCCGCTCGCCGCCCGTCTCGACGCTCGCGCCGACCTTGCGCGCGTTGTCGACGACCGACGCCATCGCGGTGAGCCGGCGCGGATTGGCGAGCGCGCCGAGCGTCGTGCCTTCTTCGAGGCCGTTGCCGACCTTCAGCCCTTCCGCATGCTTGACGAGCGCGCGCGTGAATTCGTCGCGGATGCTGTTGTGCACGAGGAAGCGCGTCGGCGAGATGCAGACCTGCCCGGCGTTGCGGAATTTCGCGCCGCCGGCCGCCTTTACCGCGAGCGCGACGTCGGCGTCCTCGGCGACGATCACCGGCGCATGCCCGCCGAGCTCCATCGTCGCGCGTTTCATGTGCTGCCCGGCGAGCGCGGCGAGCTGCTTGCCGACCGGCGTCGAGCCGGTGAACGTCACCTTGCGGATCACCGGATGCGGGATCAGGTACGACGAGATTTCAGCCGGGTCGCCATAGACGAGGCCGATCACGCCGGCCGGCACGCCGGCATCGACGAAGGCGCGCAGCAGCGCGGCCGGCGACGCCGGGGTCTCCTCCGGCGCCTTCACGAGGAACGAGCAGCCCGTCGCGAGCGCGGCGCTCAGCTTGCGCACGACCTGGTTGACCGGGAAGTTCCACGGCGTGAACGCCGCGACCGGGCCGACCGGCTCCTTCACGACCGTCTGCTGCGCGCCGAGGTTGCGCGGCGGCACGATCCGGCCGTATACGCGCCGGCCTTCGTCGGCGAACCATTCGATGATGTCGGCCGCCGACAGCACTTCGATGCGCGCTTCGGCGAGCGGCTTGCCCTGCTCCTGCGTCATCAGCTGCGCGATCGCGTCGGCGCGTTCGCGCACCAGCGCGGCCGCCTTGCGCATCGTCGCCGCGCGCTCGTGCGCGGGCACCTTGCGCCATGCTTCGAAACCGCGCTGTGCGGCGGCGAGCGCGCGATCGAGATCGGCGATGCCCGCGTGGGCGACCTTGCCGATCACCTTGCCGGTCGCCGGGTTCATGACGTCGATCGTCTTGCCGCTCGCGGCGTCGACCCACTCGCCGTCGATCAGGAGTTGCGTATCCGTATAAGTCACGTTAGCCATCCAGACACCTCTGCTTTGCGTCGAAAAAGCGCGCCGTCGCGAACGAAGGCACGCCGGTTATCGGGAACGCCGCCGGCGCACCAGGTGCGCGGCGGCGTACGGTGCGGGCGTATCGCCCGCGGTGCTCCGGTTCTCGCGTCGCGCGCGGCGCGCGAGCGCGGTCACGGGGCGTCACGCGAGTCCGACATCGTCGCCGGACTGCGGCCCGTTGTCCATCTTTCGGCAGGCCGATCCTCACTGCGCGGCCGCCGTCGCCTTGCGCAGCTTCGCGACCTCGGCCGCCTGCACCGCCGGCGCGCCGTTGTTCCAGCCGGCCCGCATGAAGGTCAGCACGTCGGCAATCTGCCGGTCGTTCAGCTGGTTCGAGAACGCCGGCATCGGATACGCGGACGGCACGCCGCCGATCACGAGCGTGTCGCTGCCGTTCAACGTCACGTTGATCAGCGACGATGCATCGCGCTCCAGCACGTTCGGATTGCCGGCGAGCGGCGCAAGCAGCGGCGCGTAGCCTTGTCCGTTCGCGCCGTGGCAATGCAGGCAGTATGCGTTATACACCTTCGCGCCCGGATCGTTCGCCGGCCGGCCGAGCACCACCTGCGTCGCCTTCGGGTCATACTGGTACGGCGGCGCGCCCGTGCCGCCCGCCGCGGGCAGCGTTTTCAGGTAGCGCGCGATCGCGCCGAGATCGTCGTCGGTCAGCGCCTGCGTGCTGTGGTTGATCACGCCGACCATCGACCCGAACGCGGTCGCATGCCGGTTCGCGCCGGTTTTCAGGAACTGCGCGACGTCGGCCTCGTTCCAGCGGCCAAGCCCGGTGTTGTGCTCGCCCGTCAGGTTCGACGCGAACCAGTTGTCGATCGCGGCGCCCGACAGGAACGCCGCGCCGCTTTCGTCGAGCGCCTTCTCCTGGAAGCCGACGCCGCGCGGCGTATGGCACGACCCGCAGTGCCCGAGCCCCTGCACGAGGTACGCGCCGCGATTCCACGTCGCGTCCTTGAACGGCTTGTCCGCGTAAGGCGTCGTGTCGAGGAACACCATGTTCCACAGCGTGAGCGGCCAGCGCATGTTCAGCGGCCAGGGGATGTCGGACGGCCGGTTCGCCTGCTTTACCGGTTCGACGCCGTGCATGAAGTAGGCATAGAGCGCCTTCACGTCGTCGTCCTTCAGCTTCGCATACGACGGATACGGCATCGCCGGATACAGATGATGGCCGTCCTTCGCGACGCCTGCGCGCAGCGCGCTCGAGAACTCGGCTTCGGTATAGCGTCCGATGCCGGTATCCGGGTCGGGCGTGATGTTGGTCGTATAGATCGCGCCCATCGGCGTGACCATCTTCAGGCCGCCGGCGAACGGCGTGCCGCGCGGCGCGGTGTGGCACGCGACGCAGTCGCCGGCCTTCGCGAGATAGGCGCCGCGCGCGACGAGCGCGGCGTCGGGTGTCGCTGCGTGCGCAAGCGTGCCGGCCGCCAGCGCGCAGGCGCCGGCGAGCACGGCCAGCGATGCATGAAGCGCACGGGCGGCGCGAGTCTGAGCGAGATTTTGCATGGTTCGTGTCCTCCGCATCAGGCCGTCTTCAGCTGGTTGCCGACCGGCAGCTTGCGCAGCCGCTTGCCGGTCGCCGCGAAGATCGCGTTCGCTACCGCCGCCGCCGTCGCGGCCGTGCCGGGCTCGCCGATCCCGCCCGGCGCCTCGCCGCTCTTCACGAGATGCACCTCGATCGGCGGCGTCTCGTTGATCCGCAGCATCCGGTAGTCGGTGAAGTTGCTCTGCATCACGCGGCCGTTCTCGATCGTGATCTCGCCGTACAACGCGCCGGTGATCCCGAAGATGATGCCGCCCTGCACCTGCGCCTCGATCGTGTTCGGGTTGACGAACATCCCGCAGTCGACCGCGCAGACGACGCGCTTGACCTGCACCTCGCCGTCGTCGACCGCGACGTCGACGACGATCGAGAAGAAGCTGCCGAACGCATGCATCACCGACACGCCGCGCCCCTGCCCCTTCGGCAGCGCGCTGCCCCAGCCGGCCGCCTTCGTCGCGACGTCGAGCACGTTGCGTGCGCGCGGCGTCTTGTCGAGCAGCGCACGGCGATACTGCACGGGATCGGTCTTGGTCTGCGCGGCCAGCTCGTCGATGAAGCTCTCGACGACGAAGGTGCCGCGCGTCGGGCCGACGCCGCGCCAGAACGCGGTCGGCACGTGGCGCGGCTCCTGGCGCACGTAGTCGACGAGCTGGTTCGGCAGGTCGTACGGCAATTCGGCCGCGACCTCGACCGCGTCGGGATCGACGCCGTCCTTGAACGCGGGCGGCGCGAAACGCGCCATGATCGACGAGCCGACGATCCGGTGCTGCCACGCGATCGGCTTGCCGTTCGCATCGAGGCCGGCCGAGATCCGGTCGTGGTAGCACGGCCGGTACATGTCGTGCTGCACGTCTTCCTCGCGCGTCCAGACGACCTTCACCGGCGCGCCGACCTGTTTGCCGATCTTCACGGCCTGGCCGATCATGTCCGTCTCGAGCCGCCGGCCGAATCCGCCGCCGAGCAGATGGTTGTGCACGACGATTCGATCCGGCGACAGGCCCGTGAGCCGTTGCACGGTATCGCGCGCCCGCGTCGGCACCTGCGTGCCGACCCAGATCTCGCAGCCGTCGCCGCGCACGTGCACCGTGCAGTTCACGGGCTCCATCGTCGCGTGCGCGAGCAGCGGCTGCTCGTACACCGCGTCGACGCGCGTCTTCGCGTCCGCGAACGCCTTCGCGACGTCGCCGTCCTTGCGCGCGACCGCGCCCTTGCCGTTCGCCGCCGCCTGCGCGAGATCCGCGAAAAGGTCCTTCGTCGATACCTTCGCGCCCGCGCCCTCGTTCCACTTCACGACGAGCGCCGATGCGCCGCGCTTGGCCGCCCAGGTGTGATCGCCGACCACCGCGACCGCATCGTCGACGCGCACGACCTGGCGCACGCCGGGGATCCGCTTCGCGGCCGTATCGTCGACGCTCGCGACCGTGCCGCCGAACACCGGACTGTTCACGATCACCGCGTAGAGCATGCCCGGCAGGCGCACGTCGAGCCCGAACTGCGCGGTGCCGTCGACCTTCTCCGGCGAATCGAGCCGCTTCGCGGGCGTGCCGATCAGCTTGAAGTCGGCCGGCTTCTTCAGCGCGACGTCGGCCGGCACCGGCAGCTTCGCCGCGGCGTCGGCAAGCTGCCCGTACGATGCGCGCCGGCCGCTCGGCGGATGCTGCACCTCGCCGTTCTCCGCGCGACAGCTCGCCGGAACGACATTCCATTGCTTCGCGGCCGCCGCGACCAGCAGCGTGCGCGCGGTCGCGCCTGCACGACGCAGCGGTTCCCACGCGTAGCGCACCGATGTCGAGCCGCCGGTCAGCTGGCCGCCCAGCAGCGGATCGAGGAACAGCTTCTCGTTCGGCGGCGCATGGTCGAGCGTGACGCTCGACAGCGGCACCTCGAGCTCCTCGGCGATCAGCATCGGCAGCGCCGTATAGACGCCCTGCCCCATCTCGACCTTCGGCATCACCAGCGTGACCTTGCCGGTGCGATCGATCTGCACGAATGCGTTCGGCGCGAATACGCCGGCCGGTGCCGGTTCGGCGGCGTCGCCGCCGATCACCGAGCGTCGTGCATCGTCGCCCGCCGCCGGCACGCTGAAGCCGAGCAGCAGCCCGCCTCCCGCAGCGGCGCCGAGCGACACGCCGAGCCGGAGAAACGAACGGCGCGACACGCCCGCGCCGGCCCGACCTGCTTCGATCAGTCCTCGCGACATATCAGGCCCCCTTCGCGGCTTGCTTTACGGCCGCGCGAATCCGGTGATAGGTGCCGCAGCGGCAGATGTTGCCGGCCATCGCGGCGTCGATGTCGGCGTCGCTCGGGTTCGGGTTCGACGCGATCAGCGCGGTGGCCGTCATCACCTGTCCCGACTGGCAGTAGCCGCACTGCACGACGTCGAGTTCGCGCCATGCCTGCTGGACCTTCTGGCCGGCCGACGTGGCCCCGATCGCCTCGATCGTCGTGATTTTCCGGCCGGCGACGGCCGCGACCGGCAGCACGCACGAGCGCGCGGCGACGCCGTCGAGATGCACGGTGCACGCGCCGCATTGCGCGATCCCGCAGCCGAACTTCGTGCCGGTCAGGCCGACGAGATCGCGCAGGACCCAGAGCAGCGGCATGTCGTCGGGGGCGTCGACCGTACGGGTCTCGCCGTTGATGTTGAGGGTAAGCATTCAGCCTCCGGGGCCGGGGTATTGGGGGAAGCGGCGCGACCGGCGCGCCGTGTCGTCGTCGCCGCCGCACGCTGCGCGACGGCTGCTGCGGGCGGCCCGGGCGAAAGCGGGCCGCTGCTCGGTTACTCGATTACTCGGCCACGTCGATGCCGGACAGCACCTTGATCACGGGCGGCGCGGCAAACCAGTCTGCGGACTTGTCGCGGAACGCGACGAAGTATGCGCTGGCGAGATGCGCATCGAATGCCGCCTGGTCGTCGTAGATCTCGAACAGATGCAGGTTCGGCGAGTCGCCGGCTTCGCGGAACAGGTCGTAGCGGCGGTTGCCGGGCTCGGCGCGCGTCTTGCCGACCATGCTGCGCAATTCGGCCTCGACGGCCTGCGCGTGCTCGGGTTTCGGGAACAACGAGGCCATCACGTAAAGCGCCATGGTTTCACTCCTTTCGAAACGGAATCGAGAATCGCACATGCGGCGTCGCGCGACGCCGGCATGCGGCACAGGCTGGGCGGATCACGCCAGCTCGTCCGGGCCCACGCGTACGACGACCTTGCCGAAGTTCTTGCCGGCGAGCAGGCCGATCAGCGCGGCCGGCGCATCGGCCAGATCGGGAATCACGTCTTCGCGCGCCTTCACCTTGCCCTGCGCGACCCATTCGCTCATGTCCTTCAGGAACGGCGCATAACCGGTCGCATAGTGATCGAGGATGATGAAACCCTCCATCCGGATGCGCTTGCGCAGGATCGTGCCGACCAGCGCCGGCAGGCGGTCGGGGCCGGCCGGCGGCGCGGTGTCGTTGTAGTGCGCGATGATGCCGCACACGGGCACGCGCGCATGGTCGTTGAGCAGCGGCCACACCGCATCGAATACGGCGCCGCCGACGTTCTCGAAATAGACGTCGATGCCGCTCGGGCAGGCGTCCTTCAGCTTGCCCGCAAACGCCGGATCACGATGGTCGACGCACGCGTCGAAGCCGAGCGTGTCGGTCACATACGCGCATTTGTCCGCGCCGCCCGCGACGCCGACCACGCGACAGCCCTTCAGCTTCGCGATCTGCCCGACGACGGCGCCGACCGCGCCGCTCGCCGCCGCGACGACCACGGTTTCGCCCGCCTTCGGCTCGCCGATCTTCAGCAATCCGGTGTAGGCGGTGAACCCGGGCATGCCGAGCACGCCGAGCGCATACGACGGATGCGCGAAGTCGCGGCCGAGCGGAATCAGGTCGCGTCCATCGGACAGCGCATAGTCCTGCCAGCCGCCGCCCGCGACGACCAGATCGCCTTCGCGGAACGCCGGCAGGTTCGACGACACGACGCGGCTGACCGTGCCGCCGACCATCACCTGGCCGAGTTCGACCGATGCGGCATAGGACGGCGCGTCGCTCATGCGGCCGCGCATGTAAGGATCGAGCGACAGCCAGACCGTGCGCAGCAGCACCTGCCCCGCGCCGGGCACCGGCACGTCGCCGGTTTCGGTGCGGAAGTCGTTCGTGGTGGGCGCGCCGACCGGGCGCGAGTTCAGGACGATGCGGCGGTTTACAGTCTTGCTTTGCGGCATGTGAGCCTCCGTCAACGGGAAATTCAACGAGGAATGCGTGTGCGGGCACACGATTCGGTCAGGGATGGACGACAGGTGCGGCGTGCGCGCCGGCCGGCGCAGCGACGGCGAAGTCGCGCTGCCCGCACGCACGCAGGTGAAGCAATCGGAACGGCGATAGAGTCTGCGTCATAAGTAGACCAGTCGTCTAGTATCGGGGTAAAAACAAGGCGCGCCGATGCGCGCCTGATTTATGACTGCGCTCCGTCATGCCCGGACGGCGCCAGGTTCAGCATTCGCCGTGTTGCGGCCATCGCGGTTTCGAGCGGCTTGCGGTTGCGGTGGATCTTTTCCAGCAGCGTCGCGCCGAGCCACAGCTCGTAAAGCAGCGCGGCCGTCTGCGGCGGATCGTCGATGCCGCTCAGCGAGCCGTCGGCCAGCCCGGCGTCGATGCCGCCCGCGATCCGCTCGACGATCTGGCTCGTGCCGCGCCGCAGGACGGCGCGCATCGCTTCGGACAGATCTGAGACCTCCGCGCCGAGCTTCACCGCGAGACACTTGCCTTCGGGATCGTCCGCGCACTGCGTATGCAGCCAGTTGCTCCAGTACGTCATCAGCCGCTCGGCGCCCGTGCCGCCCTGATGCCGGAGCAGCTTGTCGAGATGCGCGAGATAGCCCTCGAAATACGACTCCAGCAGCGCTTCGCCGAATGCTTCCTTCGAACCGAAGTAATGGTAGAACGAGCCCTTCGGGATGCCCGCCGCGGCGAGTATCTCGTTCAGACCGACCGCCGAGAACCCCTTGTGGAGCATGATCGGCTTCGCGATGTTCAGGATGTGCTGGCGGACTTCCGCGCCCGAAGATGCATTCATGATGGCGTATGGTAGCAGCGATTAGACCGGTCGTCTAATGACGTCGGCCCGGCAGGTTGAGCGGCACTTTACCCGATTCGCGCGGGGCGGCCGGGAGGATGCGGGGCCGTCGCCTGTTGTAGTGCGTCTCAGGCGGATTTCGGCGTGCGCCGTTTCCCGACCGGCTTGGCAGGACGCAGGCCTGCCGATGGCCGGACGGCCGCGCGGCGCACCGGCGCTCGCGCCGCGGAGGCGCGTTCGGCACGCAACGCATCGAGTTCGGCGACGCTGGCCGCGTGGGCTGCGCGCGCGCCGTCGAGCTGTCCTTCCAGCATGCCGCAGCGGTGCTGCATGTCGGCGAGTTGCGCCTGCAGCGTGGCGGTGTCCTTGCGGTATTGCGCATCGCGTTGTTCGGCGCGCGCGGTCGCTGCGTCGAATTCCTTTTGCAGTCGCGCGGTCGCGAGCCGTTCGCGGTCGATCTCCTGCAGCGCCCGCTTTTCCGATGCGCGCAAGCGCTCTTCCGCCCGGCTCGCATCGTCGCGCAGCCGGTCGAGTTGCGCGCTGAAATCCGCGCGGGCCTGCGCGAGCGCGCGGTCGCCCTCCGCATTGTCGGCCTTCAGACGCTCGATTTCCGCTTGCTGTGCGCGCCGCGACGCTTCGTCCGCCGCCCGCTCCTGCTGGAGTTCCTGGATTCGCACCTGCGCGGCAAGCAGCGCGGCCGTGCGCTGCTCCAGCGCGGTTTCGGTGCGCGCCAGCTCCGCCTGCAAGGCGGCAACCTCGGCCCGGGCTGTCGCGCGCTCCGCCTCGACGTCGGCGCGCAGCGCGTCGAGCGCCGATGCCGCGTCGGCGGTTGAGCGGCTCCACAGCGCGGCGACGAGTTCGCCTGCGGCGGCCTGCAGGTCGGCCGGCAAATCCGGATGCTCGATGCGCACGCGGCTCTTTTCCCGCAGCTCCGCCCAGAATTCGCCGAGCACGGCCGTCGGCGTACTCATGCTGCCCTTGCGGACGAGCTGGTACAGGCGGTTGGCGGTGGGCGTGACGCCGAAGCGGAAGAACAGCAGCGCGCAGACCTCGCGGTAGAGCTCGCGCGTTTTCGGGAAGGCGGCCTTGAGACGCTCGATTTCGGCGGTCAGGCGGGGTTCGTCGGCGGCAAGGTCGGACATGGCTGGGTTCGAGAGAATTTCGTAAATAATATAACGTAAACCGTTAAATATCCAATTCTTGCGATTCGGCGATTTGACATTATTTCTATAATGTTGAGATTTTGAGCGGACGAGCGTTATCGATCGCACGACGCGATGCCAGGAAGGATGCGTCGTCGTGGTTCGCCGAACTTCCCCCGCCCCGCCACACCCGCTCGATCCGGCCACCACCACCCCTTGCTAAGGTTCCGATAAGGCTGCGTCCCTAGACTGCATGGCACCGCACGCTCCTGGAGCCGCCCCATGCCCCCCGCTGTCGCTCGCCCTGCTGCACGCTGGTTCAACAAGGTGCCCGAGATCACGCTCGCTTTCTGGGTCATCAAGATCATGTCGACCACGGTCGGCGAAACCTGCGCCGACTATCTCGCGGTCAACGCGGGCTGGGGTCAGGGTTTGACGCGCGGGCTGATGATGTCGCTGCTCGCGATCGCGCTCGTGCTGCAGCTGCGCACGCGCCGGTATACGCCATGGATCTACTGGCTCACGGTCGTCCTCGTGAGCATCGTCGGGACGCAGATCACCGACCTGCTGACCGACGGGCTCGGCGTCAGCCTCTATGTCAGCACGGGCGTATTCGCGGTCGCGCTCGCCGCGATCTTCGCGATCTGGTATCGGGTCGAGCACACGCTGTCGATCGATGCGATCGACTCGCCGAAGCGCGAGCTGTTCTACTGGGCCGCGATCCTCTGCACGTTCGCGCTGGGCACCGCTGCCGGCGATCTCGCGACCGAAGCGCTCGGGCTCGGCTTCTCGCTCGGCGCCGTCGTATTCGGCGTGCTGCTCGCCCTCGTCTACGTCGCGTGGAGCAGCGGCGTCAGCGCGGTGCTGACGTTCTGGATCGCGTACATCCTCACGCGACCGTTCGGCGCGTCGCTCGGCGACCTGCTCACGCAGTCGCGCAGCTACGGCGGATTCGGCCTGGGCGCCGCGATGACGAGCGTGTTATTCCTGTCCGTGATCGTCGCGCTGGTCGCTGTCGCGCAGTTCAGTGCCAGCAGTCGGGCGCGCGAAGAATCAGCCAAATGACCTGCTTGTCCCGCTCATAACCGAATCGAGACTCTTTCATGCGCTATCCGACCATGCTTTCCCGCCTGCTCGTTGCCTGTTCCGCGTGCGCCGCGCTTGCCGCCGCGGCCGGTTGCTCGAAGCAGGCCGACAGTGCCGTCGCCGCGACTGCTTCCGCGCCCGCGATTGCGGCCGCTCCCGCGCAGGCGTCGAAACTCGGCGATCTCTCCCGGTTCCGCACGATTGCCGCCGACGTTTCCGCGCGGGTCGCGAAGGGCGATCTGGCCGGCGGCAAGGCGCGCATCAAGGATCTGGAAGTGGCGTGGGACGAAGCCGAAGCGGGCCTCAAGCCGCGCGCGGCGGACGACTGGCACGTACTCGACAAGGCGATCGACCGCGCGCTCGAAGCGCTGCGCGCCGATCATCCGACGCAGGCCGACTGCTCGACTGCGATGCGCGATCTTCTGGGGGTATTCGACAAGCTTGCGGGCAAGTCGGCTTGAAGCCGAGGAGCGGCGCCCCTCCTTCGGGTCGAGTTGACCGTCGCGGTTGGGCGGTCGGCTCGGGTAGCCGATCGTTATTCGCGCGCTCGTTCGTTCCGCCATGCGTGCGCGCAGCGGTCACCCTGCGGCAGCGTGGCCATCGGAAGTGTCACGAACCTTCATGAGTCTTCGGCCGCAGTCCGGCGTATTCGTGGCGGACTTGCCGCGAGCGGCGAACAGCCCGATCGTCCGGCGACAACAGGTGCCGTTTGCGCCGCGCAGCGGCGATTGGAATCACATCCTTAAATTTCAAGCATAGATAGAATTTAAATCTATCCAAACCCCAATCCGAAGTTGACTTTGGAGTATTTTTCCCCGGATCCGGACGTATCATTTCTCGCATTCCAGCAGGCATGTGAAAGACGAAAGAAATGAGCGAGAACGACAAGCTGCATTACCTCGACTATGCGGCCACCACCCCGGCGGATCCCCGCGTGATCGCGTCGATGGCCGATTGTCTCGGCGCCGACGGCGTGTTCGGCAATCCGGCATCGAGTTCCCACGCGGCCGGCCGGATCGCGCGGGAAAAAGTCGAACGGGCGCGTGCGCAGGTCGCCGCACTGATCGGCGCGGCGGCGGACGAGATCGTCTGGACGTCCGGGGCGACCGAATCCAACAACCTCGCGCTCAAGGGCTATGCCGATGCGGCAGCCGGAAAGCCGCATCTGATCACGAGCAGCATCGAACACAAGGCGATTCTCGACACGATGGCGAGCCTGTCGAAGCGCGGCTTCCCGGTGACCTGCGTGACGCCCACCGCCGACGGCGAGATCACGGTCGAAGCCGTGGCAGGCGCGATGCGCGCCGACACCGGCCTGGTGTCGCTGATGCTCGTGAACAACGAAATCGGCACGCTGACCAACATCCGCGAGATCAGCCGGATCGTCCACGCGGCCGGCGCACTGCTCCACGTCGACGCCGCGCAGGCGCTCGGCAAGACGCCCATCGACGTGCGCGCGCTCGGCATCGACATGATGTCGATGTCGGCGCACAAGGTTTACGGCCCGAAGGGCATCGGCGCGTTGTTCGTACGTCGCGAGATCGCCGACCGGATCGCACCGCAAATGCACGGCGGCGGACACGAGCGCGGACTGCGTTCCGGCACGCTCGCGACTCACCAGATCGTCGGGATGGGAACCGCGTGCGAACTGGCAGCTGAATCGCTCGAACGCGAAACGGCACGGACCGAGGCGCTCGCCGCGCGACTGGCGAATGCAGTGCTCGCGCTCGGCGACGTGACGCAGAATGCCCGCGCCGCGCAGCGGATTCCCCATACGCTGAGCCTGACCGTGACCGCGCCCGGCTTCTTTCCGTTCATGCTCGGCGACGGGCTCGCGGTGTCGTCGACGTCGGCGTGCAATTCGGCCGCCGGCGCGCCGTCGCACGTGCTGACCGCGCTCGGGCTGGACGCGGATGCGGCCGCCCGGACCGTGCGCATCAGCATCGGCCGTTTTACGACCGAACAGGACATCGACTTCGCCGTCGACTGCTTCCGCCGCGCGATCGAACAATGCCGGTCGACCGCGTCGAACGGCTTCGCCGCGTCGCGCCAGATCGCGACGGACGACCTGAAGGCGATTCGCAGCGCCGGTTTTCGCGCCATCCTCTGCAACCGGCCCGATGGCGAAAGCGCCGACCAGCCGGCCTTCGCCGAGATTGCCGCGGCCGCGCGGGCGCTGGGCCTCGACGCGCGATACCTGCCGGTCGACGGCGCCCGCATCGGCGACGCGGAAATCGACGCCTTCGGTGCGATGCTCGAAGCGCTGCCCAAACCGGTGCTCGCCTACTGCGGCAGCGGCAAGCGCTCCGCAACGCTGTGGAGCCGCTTGCTCGCGCGTCGTGCCGTGACGGCATGAGGGCGGCTTCCATTCGAACCGGAAGGCGTGCCGGCTGCCGCCTCATGCCATGTTGACCTCGCTGATTCTCGGCAGCCTTGTCGGCGCGGTGCTCGGCATGACGGGCGCCGGCGGCGGCATCCTGGCCGTGCCGGCACTGGTGGCCGGCATGGGATGGTCGATGCAGCAGGCGACGCCGGTCGCGTTGATCGCGGTAGCCGGAAGTGCGGCGATCGGCACGGCGGAAGCGTGGCGCCGCCGGCTCGTGCGCTATCGCGCGGCGCTCGTGATGACGGCGGCGGGCATGCCGATGACGTCGCTCGGCGTGCGGCTCGCGCATCGGCTGCCGCAGCGTCTGCTGATGCTGATGTTCGCGCTCGTGATGCTGGTCGTCGCGATCCGTCTGCTTCGGCAGGCCGCGCGCGGCGCAATCGTTTCGACGGAATCGCGCTGGTGTGTCGCCCGCATCGATCCCGATTCCGGACGCATCGCGTGGAACCCGCTCTCGGCGCTCTCGCTCGCCGCGACCGGCGCATTGACAGGGCTGATGACGGGATTGCTGGGTGTCGGCGGCGGATTCATCATCGTGCCGATGCTGCGCAAGCTGACCAATATCACGATGCACGGCATCGTCGCGACGTCGCTGATGGTCATTGCGCTGGTCGGCATCGGCGGGATTGCGTCGACGATGCTGCAAGGCGCCGCGCCGCCGCTCGAATTCACCGCGTTATTTACCGTCACCACCGCGCTCGGCATGGTCACGGGGCGAATGGTTGCCCGGAAATTATCGGTCCGCCATATTCAGATGGGTTTTGCCGGCATTCTGGTTCTGATCGCGGTCGGAATGGCCGTCAAGGCGATCGTCGGCGGTTGACAGGCTGATAATCGGGGCGTCCTGAAAAGATGATTTTGGCAAACCGTTGTCGGCGATCCGCCTTATCGCGACACCCGGCCCGAATCAGGGTGGCGTCGTGCACGCGACCGTGACCGGGCCGTTCCGTGCCGGCGTCAGCCGAGATTGTCGACTTTGAGGCGGTAAAGCGTATAAATCAAGAAAACGACCACGACCGTGCCGAATATCGCAATCTGGCGGATGATGCGCGCCCGTTTCTCATTGGGAGTCACCAAGGCTCTCCTGTTTATGATGGGGTAAAGGTATATCGCCGATCGTCCGGCACGTGGATTATGCTGCGCGATATCGGAATGCCCGAGATACTGCCGGTCGATCGCAGCCGTTTATATCAGATAGGCGGTCGAGACGACAATCGAAAAATCCCAGCGGCGATTTTCATTTTCGGTGTTTCTTTGCGAATCCGGCCGAAGCACAAAGGTATCCGTTACGACAGGGCGACATTATCGAACCGATGAAAACCTGTCGACCGTGTGATCGATCGCCCTCCCGCGCCACCATTCGTCTGTCATTTGCTTGCAACCGCTACCCGGTAGCGTGCGAGTCTGGCTTCCGCTCTCGACAGACAAATCCGCCATGCAGCGCCCGCCGCGCGTCCCGTCCCCGCTCTACGCAGCCACGTCCCGCGCCCTCGCCGTCAGCCTCGCGATCAACCTGCTGTTGCTCGCCGTCGAGGCGATCGCCGCCGCGGCCGCGCACTCGTCCGGCCTGCTCGCGGATGTCGTGCACGCAGCGATCGATCTCGCGGCGGACGCGCTGATCCTCGTCGCGTGCCGTCTCGATGCGCGCCTGCCGCCGGAGCGACGCCCGACTTTCGAGCCGGTCGCGCTCGCAGGACTCGGTGCACTGCTCGTCGCGACCGGCGTGCAGATGATCTGGCAGGCGGCGAATCGCTTCGATGCGTCGCCCGCCGTGCAGCCGGGCGCGGCCACGCTCGCGCTGGTCGCTGTCACGCTCGTCGGCAAGGCTGCGCTGTCGCGCTGGATGCTGCGCAAGGCGCGCGAAACGGGCTCCGCGCTGCTCGAGGCGAGCGGCTGGCACGTGCGCACCGATGCGCTGTCGGCGTTGCTCGCCGCGCTGGCGATGAGCGCGGCGCTGGTCGGTCTCGGCCGTCTCGACGAGATTGCCGCACTCGCGATCGGCGCGATCGTGATCCGGACCGGCGCCGGTTTCGTCCTGCGCGGCGGCGCGCAGTGGCCGTGGCCGGCCGCATGGATCCGTCGCTCCACACGCGGATCGTAACGGTGCGCGGCAACGACGCGCGGCCCGCACCGTCCGGCGCCGCCCGGGCGGCCGCTCAGCCCAGCGGCACGACGCTGCCGAGCAGGATGCGCACGAGCGTCGCCTGACGCGTGACGCCCGTCTTCGAGAAGATCGCGCGCAAATGCGTACGCGCGGTGTTCTTGCTGATACCCGATTCCTCCGCCGCTTCCTCGAGTGTCAGCCCGTTGGTCAGCAGCAGCGCGAGCGACGTTTCGGCGGGCGTCAGATCGAACAGCTTGCGAATGATTTCCTGCGCGCCTTGCGGCTTGCGGTCGGGGTCGCGCAGGAACAGCGTGACGGCCGGCCGCCGCTTGTTGTCCTCCGACCAGTCGGACAGCAGCACCGTGCGCACCAGCAGCCCGAGGCGCGGCTTGTCGAAGCTGCGCGTGATCGGCATCGCCTCGACGATCGCCGCGGCCGTGCCGTGGTGCCCCATCACCGCATGACGGATCAGCCGCTTCAGCGTGCGGTTCTCCTGCGCGTCGGTCGCCTCGATCGTGCCGCGCGCGACCGTCAGTCCGTTGCCCTGCTTGAGGATTTCGTCGGCGACGCTGTTCATGTCGATGATCGTGCCGTTCTCGTCGAGCGTGATCGTGCCGATCTGCATCCGGTTGATCGCGTTTGCATAGATCGAGCGCTCGACCTCGGCCGTGTCGAGCCGCGAATGCAGTTCGACCGCGCGCTTCAGATGCGGCAGCAGCAGCGCGCAGACCGCCTTGTCGCGTGCGGAAAACTGCTTCGACGCATGGTTGCGGCACACGCGGAAGCGGCATTCGACGCCCGACGGCGTGCGCAGGTCCGCACCGAGGATGTAGCGCACGTCCTGCGGCTTCAGGAACTGCTTGTACAGTTCGCTCGACAGCCAGCCCGTATCGCCGAACACCTCGTCGACGGTCACCATGCGATCGGCCGGCAGGCCGACGAACGGATCGAGCGAATAGTAGTAGTTGTTGTAGGACGCCTCGCCGTCGCCCGGCACGACCGGGCCGAACTCCGACGCGTGCACGGACAGCGGCGCGCGGCGGTCGCTCGCGGCCGCGCGCAGGATCAGCGTCACGTAGTTGGCCTGCAGCAAGCGGCGAATCAGTTCGAGCGCCCCCGCCCACGGCGGCGTTTCCAGCGGCCCCTGGTAGATCAGCGCCATCAGCTCGCTGAAATCCGCGACGCCGATATCGGCCTCGTCGCTGCTTGCCTGGCTCTCTTGCGGAGCCCATCTTGTCTCCATCAGCACGCTCCATCCTCCATGCGACTGTTTCCGGTGTGATTCCAGTGCGTCGCCGTGATTAAGACGCGTCTTAATTCCGGCGTCATCGGTAGATTCACTGAACAGTGAGCTTTGGCCATCCGGCGGCGCGCACCATCGTCCAATCGGATGATGTGGCGCGCGGGTCGCTGCGCTGGAATGCCCGTCAGGCCGTGCCGACAGGTGTCCGGCGCGGACTCAGGGAAACCGCGATCCGGGTTTACCTGATTCAGACCGCATCCGATCCAGACAGGAGTTTTCATGCCGCTCGACCCTCAGGCGCAGGCGCTGCTCGCCGCGTTCGCGCAAGCGCCCGCGATCGATTTCGATCGACTGACCGTCCCCGCGTACCGGGCCAGTCTCGCCGCCGGCGGCGCATTCGCGCCCGGCGACACGATTGCCGCCGAGGAGGACTGGCAGATCCCGGCGTCGGGTCGTCAGTTATCCGCACGACTGTATCGTCCCGGCGCCGACGGGCCCTTGCCGCTGACCGTGTTCTTCCATGGCGGCGGCTTCGTCGCGTGCGGCATCGATTCGCACGCGAACCTGTGCCGCAGCCTCGCGCGACGCGCCCGCACGCTGGTGTTGTCGGTCGACTACCGGCTGGCGCCCGAAGCGCGCTTCCCGGCCGCCGCGCACGACGCATGCGACGCCGTGCGCTGGGCGGCCGCCAGTGCGCGCGACCTCGGCGCGCGCGCCGGCGCGATCGCGCTGGCCGGCGACAGCGCCGGCGGCAACCTCGCAGCGGTCGCAGCGCTGCAGTTGCGCGGCTCGGGCGTCGCGATCGCGCATCAGCTGCTGCTGTATCCGGTCGTCGATTGCGCGACCGAGCATCCGTCGTACGAATCGCTCGGCGACGGCTATTTCCTGACGGCGGACATGATGCGCTGGTTCAAGCGCCAGTATTTCGACGACGGCGCCGATCGCGCCTCGCCGCTCGCCAGCCCGCTCGCCGCGCCGGATGTCGCGGGCGCGCCGCCGGCGACGATCGTCAGCGCCGAATTCGATCCGCTGCGCGACGAGGCGGAAGCCTATGCATTGCGGCTCGCGCAGGCCGGCACGCCGGTCACGCTGGTGCGCTGGCCGGGCCAGCTGCACGGCTTCGCGAGCATGCTCGGCGCCGTCGACGCGGCCGACCGCGTGCTGAGCTTCGGCGCGGACGCGCTGCGCCGCGCGTTCGACGCGACGGAGGCCCGATGACGCTGGCCGGCACCGTCGAGATCGTCGACGAGCTGCGGGCGGGCCGGATGGTGCTGCTCGTCGACGAGGAGGATCGCGAGAATGAAGGCGATCTCGTGATCGCGGCCGATCACGTGACGCCCGACGCGATCAATTTCATGGCGCGCTTCGGACGCGGGCTGATCTGCCTGACGCTGACGGCGGAACGCTGCGAACAGCTGCGCCTGCCGCCGATGGCCGACCATAACGGCACGCCGTTCGGCACCGCGTTTACCGTCAGCATCGAGGCGGCCGAAGGCGTGACGACCGGCATCTCGGCCGCCGACCGTGCGCATACGATCCGCACCGCCGTGCGCGCGGGCGCCCGCCCCGACGATCTGGTGCAGCCCGGCCACGTGTTCCCGATCGCCGCGCGCCCGGGCGGCGTGCTGGTGCGCGCCGGACATACCGAGGCCGGCTGCGATCTGGCCGCGCTCGCGGGGCTCACGCCCGCGTCGGTGATCTGCGAGGTGATGAACGACGATGGCACGATGGCGCGGCTGCCCGAGCTGAAGGCGTTCGCCGCGCATCACGGGCTGAAGATCGGCACGATCGCCGACCTGATCCATTACCGCCGCGAGCACGAATCGCTCGTCGAACGCATCGGCGAGCGGCCGCTGCATACGCCGTGGGGACGGTTCCACGCGATCCAGTATCGCGATACCGTGCACGGCGCGCCGCATCTCGCGCTGGTGCGCGGCGAACCCGATCCGGCGACGCCGGTCCTCACGCGCGTGCACGAATGCCATTCGCTGCTCGACCTGCTCGACGCGGAGCCGTCCGCGCATTCGTGGCCGCTGCACGCAGCGCTGCAGCGGATCGATACGGCCGGCTGCGGCGTCGCGGTGCTGCTCGACTGCGACCTGCACGGCGACGCGATGCGCGCGCCGGCAGGCAACGCGCGCCGCGACGGACGTGCGACGGGAATCGGCTCGCAGATCCTGCGCGATATCGGCGTGCGGCGCCTGAACGTGCTGTCGAGCCCGTTTCGGCTGCCCGCGCTGTCGGGCCATGATCTGGAGATCATGGCGTTCATCCCGCTCGGCGACGACGATCCGGAAAGCGCGCGGGCCGCGCACGTGAACCCGCTTCGCGCGGCATGACATGCGGGCGTCGGTGCGGCGACCGCATCGGCGAGGGTGTCCCGCCTGACAGGCTATCGTTTGTTTTTATCAAATACAGTCTTCGGTTTGTATTTTTCAGATACATACCATAGACTGTATTTCCCGATTACAAACGATCGCCTGTCATTTCGCGGAGCGCCTCATGGCATTTCCTGTCCAGACCCTGGGCCAGCTGCGCCCGATACTCGTCGGCTTCCGCAAGTCGGCGGGACTCACGCAGGCGCAGCTCGCCGCCCGCCTCGGCGTCACGCAGCAATCGTACGCGCAGCTCGAATCCAATCCGTCCGCGGTCAGCATCGAACGGCTGTTCAAGGTGCTGAACGCGCTCGGCGTGCGCCTGACGCTCGATCCGGTCTTGCCGGACGAGACCGCGGAATCTGGCGGCTCTGACCGCCCGCAAGCGGGCGACGCGGGCGGCGCAGGCCCGGCGGACGCGAAAACCGCGCCGGTTGCGCGCAAGAAGGCCGCGCCCCGGCGTGCGGCCGGCGTGACGAAAGCCACCGTCAAGACACCGGACGGCGCCGCGCGCAAGCGGCCGGCGGCCGCGCGCGCCAGACGCACCGTCGCGAAACGGGAGGACTGGTGACGATGGCGCGGCGCACATCCCGTCACGATCGGCTCGACCTGTGGATGAACGGTATCCCGGTCGGCTACTGGGAAGTCCGGCGCGGCGTCGAACGCCTCGTCTATCTGCCGGCGTGGATCGACGATCCGCAAGGGCGTCCGCTATCGCTGTCGCTGCCCTTCACGCCCGGCAACCAGCCGCATCAGGGCGCGGTCGTCGCCGACTATTTCGACAACCTGCTGCCGGACAGCCAGCCGATCCGCCGCCGCATCGCGCAGCGATACCGGCTCGGGTCGACCGCGCCGTTCGAACTGCTCGCATCGATCGGGCGCGACTGCGTCGGCGCGCTCCAGTTGCTGCCGCCCGACGAAACGCCGGTCGATCTCGAGGCGATCGACGGCACCGTGCTCGACGACGCGGCCGTGGCCGAGGTGCTGCGCCACGCCACCGCCGCACCGCTGCCCGGCCACGCGGAGCCGGACGGCGATCTGCGCCTGTCGATCGCCGGCGCGCAGGAAAAGACCGCGCTGCTGCGGCACGGCCGGCGCTGGCTGCTGCCGTCGGGCAGCACGCCGACCACCCATATCTTCAAGCTGCCGCTGGGGCGCGTCGGCAACATGCAGGCCGACATGCGCACCTCGGTCGAGAACGAATGGCTGTGTTCGAAGCTCGTCGCGGCCTACGGCCTGCCGGTCGCGCATTGCGACATCGGCCATTTCGACGACCAGAAGGCGCTGATCGTCGAGCGTTTCGACCGGCGCCCGTCCCGCGACGGCACGTGGATCCTGCGACTGCCGCAGGAGGACATGTGCCAGGCGACCGGCACGCCGTCCGGCGCGAAATACGAATCGGACGGCGGCCCGGGGATCGAGACGATCATGGGCATCCTCGCCAATTCCGCCGACGCCGCGCGCGACCGCATGCATTTCTTCGTCGCGCAGCTCGTGTTCTGGGTGCTCGCGGCGATCGACGGCCACGCGAAGAACTTCAGCATCGCGCACCTGCCCGGCAACACGTATCGCAGCACGCCGCTGTACGACGTGCTGTCCGCGCATCCGATCATCGGCACGCGGCGCAACCAGCTTGCGCCGCGGCGCGCGCGACTGGCGATGGCCGTCAGCGGAAAGAACCGCCATTACGCGATCGCGGACATCCAGCCGCGCCACTGGATCGCGCAGGGCCGGCGCGTCGGGCTGACCGAGGACGACGTGCGCGCCGTGATGGCGGGCGTGGTCGCGCGGACCGAGCCTGCGATCGCGGAAGTCGCGTCGCAGATCCCGGCGGATTTCCCGGCCGACGTGGCCGACGCGATTTTCGAGGGGATGCGTCGCCAGAGCCGCAAGCTGGGCGCGACCGACGCGGGGTGAGGTTTTTCGACGGTGTGCGTTGCAGTGGAAGGATCGACAACAACCGTGTGCAATGCGCACGCCCGGCCTCCTTCCGAACAGGCCATCGGCCTGGCGTTCCGAAGGACCGCCTCACACCTCGCCCGCGACCTCATCCACCCGGACGATGCGCGCCCGCCCCATCGCCGCACAATGACCGGCGTGCCCATTCCCGACGCCGCCCGACATGGAATCCGCCGAATTCTCCACCGCGTTCAGCCCGCTGCGCATCGGCCCGCTGACGCTGCGCAATCGCCTGATCAAATCCGCGACCAACGAAGGGATGACGCCGAACGGCGTGCCGTCGCGCGCGCTCGTGCGGTTTCACGAGCGCATCGCCGAGGGCGGCGCCGCGCTGACGACCGTCGCGTACTGCGCGATCAGCGCGGACGGCCGCACCTTCGTCGACCAGGCGCAGCTCGACGCGCCGACGGTCCGGCACTTCCGCGCGCTGACCGACGCGGTCCACCGTCATGGCGCGGCGGCCTCCGCGCAGATCACGCACGGCGGCTGCTTCACGTTCCTGCCGTCGCTGTCGACGAAGCGCCCGTTGAGCGCGTCGGGCGGCTTCAACAAGGTCGGCGTGATGAGCGGCCGCTTCCTGAAGCAGGCGATGACGCGCGACCAGATGACGGCCGTCGCCGACGAGTTCGCGCAGGCGGCCCGCCATGCGCGCGATGCCGGCTTCGACGCGGTCGAGATCCACATGGGGCACGGCTACCTGCTGAGCCAGTTCCTGTCGCCGCTCTACAACCGCCGCCGCGACGCCTACGGCGGCGATGCGGCGCGGCGCGCGGCGTTTCCGGTCGAGGTGCTGCGCCGCGTGCTCGACGCGGTAGGCCGCGATCTCGCCGTCGTCTGCAAGATCGGCGTGACCGAAGGCGTACGCGGCGGCGGGACTGCCGACGACGCGTGCGAGATCGCGCGGCGGCTCGAAGCCGAAGGCGCGCACCTGCTGGTGCTCAGCGGCGGAATGAACGTCGAATCGGTGTGGCAGCTGTTCGGCAGTCCGCTGCCGGGCGATGCGCGCGCGAACGCCGACAACGCGATCGTGCGCGCCGCGATGGCGCTGCAGAAACTGACCGAGCCGAAGATGGGCGCGTTTCGCGAGCTGTATTTCCTCGAGCACTCGCGCAAGGTGCGTGCGGCCGTCCGGATGCCGCTCGCGTATCTCGGCGGCGTGCGGTCGCGCGAGAACGTCGCGCAGGCGATGCGCGACGGCTTCGATGCGGTCGCGCTCGCCCGTGCGCTCGTGTTCGACCCGGATTTCGTAAACGGGCTGCGCGACGGCCGGCTCGCGCAGTCGGGCTGCACGTCGTGCAACCGCTGCGTCGTGTCGATGTATACGCCGGGCGGCACCGCCTGCGTGCTGCGCGAGCCGAACGATCCCGCGCCGAACCGCGTGCCGGCCGCCGGCGCGTGATGCATCCGGGAGGACGCGGCCGGGGCGAGGCGGAACCGCTCAGCCTGCGTCGCGGGCGCGGGCCAGCGCCGCGAGGTTGCCTTCGCCGAACCCGTGATGCCCCTTGCGCTGCACGATCTCGAAGAAGATCTCGCCGGGCCGGCGCTTGACGAAGGTCTGGAAGAACAGCCGCGGCACGCCGTCGCTGTCGACCTCGCCATCGACCAGCACCGCGCGGCGGCGCAGCGCGTCGAGATCGACGCCGTGCCCCGGCAGCCGCGCGTCGACCTCGTCGTAGTAGCGCGCGGGCGGCTCGATGAACTCGACGCCGTTCGCCCGCAGCGCATCGACGGACGCCAGGATATCGTCGGTCGCGAGCGCGACGTGCTGTACGCCCTCGCCCGGATGGTCGGGCAGATACGCGTGCATCAGCTCGGTGCGCCGCGTCCCTTCCTCGTACACCGGAATGCGCACCGCGCCGCACGGCGACACCATCACGCGCGATTCCTCCGAGACATGCCAGTGCGCGTCGATTTCATGGATCTCGCGGAAATGCAGCAGGTCGTGGTAGAAGTCCAGCCACTCCTGCATGCGCCCCGCGCCGACCGTCTGCGTGAAGTGGTCGACCTGCAGCAGCCCCGTGCCCGCGCAGTCGAGATCGGTATGCGCGGTGGCGATGTCGATCGGCCGGAAATCGATGTCGAAGATCGAGATGTCGCCGACGCCGCCGCGCTGGCCGTCCCGCCCGCGCCAGCGGTCGACGAAATAGAGGTGCGAATCGCCGATGCCCTGGATCGCCGGGATCTTCAGCTCGCCGACCCCGACCCGCTCGCCCTCGAACGCCCAGGCGCCCAGCTCGATCGCGCGCTCGAACGCGCGCCGCGCGCTGGCCACGCGAATGCCGATCGCGCAGACGCCCATCCCGTATTCCTCCGCATAACGCGCGGCGAACGAATCCGGCTCGGCGTTGATCAGGAAATGCATCTGGCCCTGCCGGTACAGCGTGACGGCCTTGCTGACATGCCGTGCGATCGCCTTGAACCCGAGCTGCTCGAAGCGTTGCGCGAGCGCGTCCGGCACCGGCGCGGCGAACTCGACGAACTCCAGCCCGGCCATCCCGAGCGGATTGGCGGCCGGATCGGCGACGGGCGGCGTATCGCTGGACAGTGGGTGGGGATTGCCGGGCATTCCAGTCTCCGAAGGCATGCGGTCGATGGGGTGGCGCCCGGCGCGTGCGGTACGCCCGGTCGACACGGCGACGGGCCTCCGCCCGGACCGGGCGAGTTTTCGATGGTGCAGATTTTAACCAGATCGTTCACGCCGGCACACCCTGGCCGAACGGGATATCGCCGCCGCGCCTAGTGCAAACCCGAAAAGCGTTCGATAATCGCACGGATTTGAACGATAATCGCCCACCTTGACCGATCGGCCAATTGCCGCCGCGCGGCATGCGCCCTATCCTCCGTTCACTCATCGATTCAATGCAGCATCGGACGCGGCGCCGCCACGCTCCATGATGCGCCGTGCCAGGAGACACCGCCATGACCCCCACCTTCGACACGCTCGACGCCGCCGCCGGCCGCCGGGCGCGCAGCCAGGCCCGCAAGGCCGCGGTCGGCAGCTTTGTCGGCGCCGTCGTCGACTGGTACGACTTCCTGCTGTACGGGATCGTCGCCGCGCTGGTATTCAACTCCGAGTTCTTCCCGAAAGTCAGCCCGACGATGGGCACGCTCGCGGCGTTCGCGACCTTCGGCGTCGGCTTCCTGTTCCGCCCGCTCGGCGGCGTCGTGTTCGGCCACTACGGCGACCGCCTCGGCCGCAAGCGGATGCTCGTGCTGACGGTGATGCTGATGGGGCTGTCGACGGTCGCGATCGGCCTGTTGCCGACGTTCGCGACGATCGGCTGGTGGGCGCCCGTGCTGCTGGTGCTGATGCGCGCGATCCAGGGTTTCGCGGTCGGCGGCGAATGGGGCGGCGCGGCGCTGATGGCCGTCGAGAGCGCGCCGAAGCAGAAGAAGGCGTTCTACAGCAGCGGCGTGCAGGTCGGCTACGGCGTCGGGCTGGTGCTGGCCACCGGCATCGTGTCGATCCTGAGCCATACGTTCGGCGACGCCGCGTTCAAGTCGTGGGGCTGGCGCCTGCCGTTCCTGTTCAGCATCGTGCTGGTGCTGATCGGGCTGTGGGTGCGCAAGAGCATGGACGAATCGCAGGAGTTCGTCGAGCAGGTCGAGCACGGCAACCGCAAGCTGCGCCTGCCGGTGCTGGAAGCGCTGACGCGCCATCCGAAGGCGTTCCTGCTGATCGTCGCGCTGCGGCTGGCGGAGTTGTTCACGATGTATATCGTCACCGCGTTCGCGCTCAGCTATTCGACGTCGAACCTCGGCATGTCGCGCGACCTGTTCCTGAACATTGGCCTGCTGGTCGGCGCGGTCAGCTGCGTGACGATCCCCTGCTTCGCATGGCTGGCCGACCGCTTCGGCCTGCGCCGCATCTACCTGATCGGCGCGCTGATCGGCCTCGCGTCCGCGGTGCCGTTCTTCCTCGCGCTGGAAGCGCGATCGATCGCGTGGATCGTGATCTTCGCGATCCTGCTTGCGAACGCCGCGCACGACATGGTCGTGAGCGTCCAGCAGCCGCTGTTCACGGAACTGTTCGGCGCCGAATACCGTTACAGCGGCGCGGGCGTCGGCTACCAGTTCGCGAGCGTCGTCGGCGGCGGGTTCACGCCGTTCATCGCGGTCGGCCTCGTCAGTCTTGCCGGCGGTTCGTGGCACCTCGTCGCCGCTTATCTCGCGGCCGGCTGCCTGATCTCGCTGGTGGTGGCCGCGCGGATGCGGGCCGCGCAGTGACGGCTTTGCGATGACGCGACGGCCGGCCCTCGTCGCGGCCGGCCGTCGCTTTTTCCCGCGCGCGGCGCGCGTCGGGCAAGCGCGTGCGCAAGGTGCCGCGCAACAGGTCAAACACTGTCAACCCGCCCGCCGATAGCCCCTTTTCCGCTCCGAACATTCCACGCCGGCCGCCGACCAATGGCATCATATGGGCCTACGTCAGTCACCCGATACGCCCCCATATCATGTCGAATCTCATCGTCCACGGCGGCACTCCGCTGCGCGGGGACATCAAGCCGTCCGCGAACAAGAACGCCGTCCTGCCGATCCTGTGTGCGACCCTGTTGACCGACCAGCCGCTGCGGCTCGTCGGCGTGCCGGACATCACCGACGTGCGCAAGATCCTCGACATCTTCCGTACGCTCGGCAGCGACGTGTCGGTCGATTTCACGACGGGCCTGCTCGAACTCCATCACCGCAATACGACCTTCGACCCGGCCGTCCATCGGCTGCCGGAAGCGATGCGCTCGTCGATCATGCTGATCCCGCCGCTGCTCGCGCGCTTCGGCGTCGCGCGCCTCGAGAACGACGTGAAAGGCTGCACGCTGGGCGTGCGCGAGATCGATCCGCACGTCGAGGTGTTCGAGCGCTTCGGCGCGCATATCGAGCGCACGCCCGATTCGCTGATCGTCCGCGCCGACGGCCCGCTGACGGCCAACGATCACTGGCTCGACTATGCGTCGGTGACGACCACCGAGAACTTCGCGCTGTGCGCGACGGCCGCGAACGGCACGTCGACGCTGATGAACGCCGCCTCCGAGCCTCACGTGCAGGAGTTCTGCCAGTTCCTCGCGATGATCGGCGTCGCCATCGAGGGCCTCGGCACGTCGCGGCTCTGCGTAACGGGCGGCCGCAAGCTCGGCGGCGGCGAGTTCCGCTTCGCGGAGGACTTCCACGAGATCGCGACGTTCCTCGCGCTCGGCGCGATCACCGGCGGCGACATTACCGTGCGCAACTCGTCGCCCGAGCACTTCCCGCTGATCGACCGCACCTTCGCGAAATTCGGCGTGCAGGTCACGCATCGCGACGGCTGGTCGCGCGCGGAACGCGACGGCCCGCTGCGCGTGCGCCGGCCGTTTACACAGAACATCCTGACCAAGGTCGAGGCTGCGCCGTGGCCGTACCTGCCGGTCGACCTGCTGCCGATCTTCATCGCGCTCGGCGTGCGCGCGGAAGGCAGTGCAATGTTCTGGAACAAGGTCTACGACGGCGCGCTCGGCTGGTCCGGCGAGCTGTCGAAGTTCGGCGCGCACGTGCTGCTGTCGGACCCGCACCGGCTGATCACGTTCGGCGGGCTGCAGCTGACGCCGGCGCGTGTCGAAAGCCCGTACATCATCCGCGTCGCGATCGCGCTGCTGATGGTGGCCGCGAGCATCGAAGGCCGCTCGGAAATCATGAACGCGCTGCCGATCCGCCGCGCGCACCCGCATTTCGTCGAGAACCTGCGTTCGGTCGGCGCGAATGTGGAGTGGACGAGCGGCGAGTAAGGCCGTGCCGGATGCGGTGCGCATGAGGTTCGTGCCGCGTCCGGTTTTCGCCTTCGATCGGCGGCGGCGACGTGTCGCTTCATGCCGCGGGCTATCAACGGGACGCCAGGATCGTCCGGCAGGCGGCATCGCAAAAAGCCGCTCGGCCGGCCGCACGGTGTCGAGGCGGCGCATCCGATACATCGAATCTGCGCGATAATCGCCCAATCCTGCGCGATCACCGCGCACCCCTGCGCCGCCCTCAGACGATGAAAAAGCCCGAACTCGACCGACGCGACTGGATTGCCGGCCTCGAAAAAGGCCTGGCGATCCTCGAGGCCTTCGACAGCCAGCACGCGCGCATGACGCCCACCCAGGCCGCCGCGCGCACCGGCCTCACGCGCACGGCCGCGCGGCGCTACCTGCTGACGCTCGAATCGCTCGGCTACGTCTATACCGACGGCAAGCTGTACGGCCTCACGCCGCGCGTGCTGCGGGTCGGCTGGTCGTATTTCGATTCCGCGCGGCTGCCGCGCACGGTCCAGCCGTATCTGCAGCAGCTGAGCGCGTCGCTGAACGAATCGGCGTACGTCAGCGTGCTCGACGGCTGGGAGCTGGTGTTCATCGCGCGCAACGGCGTGTCGCGCGTGATGACGACCGGATTCGTGCTCGGCGCGCGCGTGCCGGCGCCGCTGACGTCGCCGGGCGTCGTCCTGCTCGCGCACCATCCCGATCGCGAAGCCGTGCGCGCCTGGCTCGACAGCACCGAACTGCCGCCGTTCACGCCGCACACGATCACCAACAAGGCGCGCCTGCTCGAACAGGTCGACCGCGCACGCGACGCCGGCTTCGCGGCGATCGAACAGCAGCTGCAGGTGGGCGTGCGCGGCATCGCGGTGCCGCTGAAGAATCGTCACGGCGAAGTCGTCGCCGCGCTCAGCACGAACATGCCGATCGGCGCGGAAACGACCGACGCGGCCGTGCGCCGCGTGCTGCCGCATCTGCAGGAAACCGCGCTCGCAATGCTCAACGTGCTGTAGCGCCCGCCGCGCGCGAACGCCCGCCGCATCAGCCGATCCGCCACCACCGCGGCAGCAGGTCGCGCACCTCGCGCCGCCGGTAGCGGTCGTCGATCAGGTGCACGACGCCTTCGTCGTGCTCGGTGCGAATCACGCGCCCGGCCGCCTGCACGACCTTCTGCAGGCCCGGATACAGATACATGTAGTCGTAGCCGTTGCCGAAGCGCGCGTCCATCGCGCGCCGCATCTGCTCGTTGACGTCGTTGACCTGCGGTAGCCCGAGCGTCGCGATGAACGCGCCGATCAGCCGCTCGCCGACGAGATCCACGCCCTCCGAGAATGCGCCGCCGAGCACCGCAAAGCCGACGCCGCGGCCGCCTGCGTCGAAGCGCGCGAGAAACGCGTCGCGCTCGCTCTCGGCCATGCCGGGCGCCTGCGCCCATACGGGCACGTCCGGATGACGCACCTGCATCAGCGACACCACGCGCTGCAGGTAGTCGAAGCTGCTCAGGAAACCGAGATAGTTGCCGGGCCGTGTCGCATACTGCGCGGCGATCAGGTCCGCGATCGGTTCGAGCGAGCGGTCGCGATCGCGCCAGCGCGTCGACACGTGGCTCGCGACGCGCACCGTCAGCTGTTCCGCACGGAACGGCCCGTCGACGTCGAGCCAGCCCGTGTCGGCGGGCAGCCCGAGCGTGTCGCGGTAGAAATGGAACGGGCTCAGCGTGCCGGAGAACAGCACGGTCGCACGTGCGGCGTCGTAGCGCGGCGCGAGAAAACCGGCCGGGATCACGTTGCGCACGCACAGCGTCGACTGCACGCGCCGCCGCCGGCCTGCGGGCACGACGCCGTCGAGCGCCGGCTGGCGCGGCAGCGGCTCGCCGTGCAGCGTCGCGTCAAAGATCGATGCGCTGTCGAACGCATCGGCGAGCACGCCGAACTGGATCGCGTCGAAATGAAAGCGCAGCAGCGCGTCGCCGTTCGCGCGCGGCGCATCGGCCAGGTGCTCGCCGATCGCCGCGACGAGGTTCTGCACGGCCGACACGATCGGCCCGGGGATATCCGGATAGGCGGCGTAGCGCTCGGCCTGAGCGCGATTCAGCGCGCCCCACGCGCGCGCGAGCCGGTCGAACGCCTTGCGCAATGCCGCCGGCGCGGCCTCGCGCGCGGCGGCGAATGCGAACGGGTCGAGCGACGCGCTGTACATCTTGCGCGCGCGGTCCAGCAGGTTGTGCGCCTCGTCGACGAGCACGCCGATGCGCCACTGGTTCTGCTGGGCGAGCGTATGCAGCATCGCGCTGCCGTCGTAGTAGTAGTTGTAATCGCCGATCACCATGTCGGACCAGCGCGCCAGTTCCTGCGCGAGGTAGTACGGGCAGATGTCGTGCGCGAGCGCGGCCGCGCGCACCGTGTCACGATCGAGCAGCCCCGCGCCGATCGCGGCGTCGCGCGCGGCCGGCAGCCGGTCGTAGAAGCCCTGCGCGAGCGGGCACGACTCGCCGTGGCAGGCCTTGTCCGGATGCTCGCAGGCCTTGTCGCGCGCGACGAGTTCCAGCACGCGCAGCGGCAGCGCCGGCGTGCCGGCGCCGAGCATGGCCGCCGCTTCGAGCGCGAGCGCGCGCCCGGGCGTCTTCGCGGTCAGGAAGAACACATGGTCGATCTCGCCCTCGCCGCATGCCTTCAGCAGCGGAAACACGGTGCCGAGCGTCTTGCCGATGCCGGTCGGCGCCTGCGCGATCAGGCAGCGTTCGTCGCGGGCCGCGCGATAGACGGACACGGCCAGCTCGCGCTGTCCGCTGCGAAACCGCCCGTGCGGAAACGCAAGCGCGCGCAGCGCCGCGTCGCGGGCCGCACGGTGGGCGGTCTCGCGCTCGGCCCAGCCGACGAAGCAGGCGCACTGCTCCGCGAAGAACGCCGCGAGCGCGCTTGCGCTCAGCGTCTCGGTCAGCACGGTCTCGCGTTCCGACACGATGTCGAAGTAGACGAGCGCGACGTCGATTTCCGCGAGACCGCGCGCAGCGCACATCAGATGCGCGTAGACCTTCGCCTGTGCCCAGTGCAGCGCGCGATGGTTCGCGGGCATCGCGTCGAGGCTGCCGCGATAGGTCTTGATTTCCTCGAGACGGTTCGACACCGGATCGTAGCCGTCCGCGCGGCCGCGCACGGTAAGCGTGCCCCAGCTGCCGGTCAGCGCGATCTCGGTCTCGTAGCGCGCGCCGCGGTTCGACGTCACCACGCCGTGGCCGGCAATGCCTTCGAGCGCGGTCGGCGCGGGCGTGAAGCGCAGGTCGAGATCGCCGCGCCGCGCGGTGAACTCGCACATCGCCCGCACCGCGACCACATAGCTCATGCGGACAGCCCCATCGCGGCCGTGGGCGCGACGCTCGCACCGGCCCATTCGACGTCGACGACGCGCACCGGGATCCCGTGCGCGACGCAGTACGCGAGCCAGCGCGTCTGGTTGTCCTGCAGCCGGTCGCCCGGGCCCTTCACTTCGATCAGCTCGTAGCGCCGCTCGTCGGGCCAGAAGCGCACCAGATCGGGCAGCCCCGAGCGGTTGCTGCGGATGTCCGCGAGCAGGCGCTCGAACCACAGCCGCAGGTGTGCGGGCGGCAGGCAGGCGAGCGCTTGGTCGAGCAGTTCGTCGCCGAGCACGCCCCAGAACACGAACGGCGACTGCAGCCCCATCTTCGTCGCATAGTGGCGGCGTATCGTTTCGCGATAGGCGCCCGAATCGAGTTGCGCGAAGCAGGCGGCGAACGCGTCCGCGCGGCGCGCGGCGAAATCGGGCGCATGCAGATCGGCCGGCCCGCGCTGGAACGGGTGGAAGAATGCGCCGGGCACGGCCGCGAACACCGGTTCCCAGCACAGCAGCCCGAACAGCGAATTGATCAGCGTGTTCTCGACGTAGTGAACCGGCGCGCCGGGCTGCGCGAGATGATCGCGCACCGCGAACTCGACGCTGACGAATGCGTCGGGGCGAGCCAGCACCAGCGTCTCGCGCGGCACGTCCGGCGCCGCGGCCGCGCGTTCCACCGGCTGCCCGGCGCGGCGCTGCAGGCGCGGCAGCATGCGTTCGACACGCTGGCGCTCCTCGTCGCTTTCGAAACCGCGGCGCGCGTCGAGCGCCAGCGCCAGCGCGTCCGCATCGCGTCCGCAGCGTTCGAGCACGCGAATGCGCCGGTGGCGGCTGCCCGGCCACGCGCTGCGCGCATACGCGTCGAGCGCGGCGTCCCAGTCGGCGCGGCGCTCGGCCGCCTGCCCGAGCGAGAACAGCAGCTTCGCGCGACGCGTCGCGAGCCACGGCTGGGCCGCGCAGTCCACCGTGTCGATCGCGTGCAGCAGCGCGTCGAACGGCAACTCGTCGGGCCATGCATCGAGAGCATCGCGGCATGCGTGCAGCGCGAGATAGGCGTCGATGTCGCCGCGCTGCCGGAACGCGCGCGACGACGGCGCGAACGGCACGCTTTCGTACTGGAACACGCCGAGATCGGCGAGTACGAATTCGCTCCAGTCCTGATGAAGATTGCCGAAGAACATCAGCCGCAGCCGGTCGCAGAGCGCGCCGACCGTCACGCGCAGCACGCGGTCGCCGGCCGTCGGGCACCACGCGTCGAGCGGCTGTGCGGCATCGTGCGCGGGCCGCAGCCGTTCGAGCCATTCCGGCTTGCGCTCGGCCGCATGCGCGGCGAGCGACGGAAAGATCCGCAGCAGATCGGCCTTGGTCGACAGCGCGAACAGCGCGTCGAGCGTCAACGCGGGCGCGGGATCGACCCAGCCGAGCGCGACGAGCGGTTCGGCCGCTTCGAGCGGGCAGCCGATCTCGTCGTACACGAGCTTGCTTGCGCGAAAATCGGCGCCGTTGCGCATCAGCATCCGCACGAGCAGCGCGCGCGACGCCTGCGGCAGCGTCGGGAAATGCCGCAGGAATGCGTGCTCGGCATCGTCGAGCAGGTCGTCGTAGCGCTCGCCGAGCCAGGCCAGCGCGCGTTCGAAATTGGTCAGGTAATAAAACGCCGGCGGCGTCGGCGAGGATGGCGTCACGGAAATTCGATCACTGTACGTTTGTACAGGTTCGAATCATAGCAAATGTGACGGCCGCAACGCCCGCCGCGCGCGGGTTTTGTCCCGCGTCGGCGCGCCCCGTGCGGTTCAGAACTGGTAATTCACCGACATGTCGAACACGCCGTTCGCCGACTGCTGCGTGATCGGGCTGCGCGCCGCGCGGCCGACCAGTTTCTCGATCGCGCCGTCCATCGTCACGAACCAGTGCTTGTTCACGAACCAGACCATCGTCACGCCCGCGCCGACCGACTTGAAGCCCGCGCCGGACGAATACGCGGGCAGCCCCGAGCGCGCGGCGGCGCCCTGGTTCACGCCGAACCAGCTGTTCATGTAGCGCGAATCGGCCCACGATACGGTCGGCCCGGCAAACCAGAAGAAGTGCTCGTTGCTGCCCGGCATCGGCATGTACGCGGAAAAATCGCCGACCCAGCCGTTCGAGCCGCCGATGCTGCGCCGCACGTCCGCGCGCAGCACCAGCGGAAAGTCCTTCGAGATCACGTAGTCGGCCGCCAGCTTCATCACGGGCGCGGCGTTGATGTTGTCGAGGCCGTTCAGGTGGTCGAGATCGTCGGCCGACCGCCGGCCGAGGTCGTAGCCGACCGACAGGCTCACGCGCCAGTTCGGCCCGCGCAGCACATTCGCGCCGAGGCCCTCGCCGGTCGACAGGAAGAACAGGTCCCGATAGCGAACGTCGAGATTCGGCCCGCCCATCACGCGATAGCGGTCGGAGCCCGCATAACGCGGCTGCAGCGTCATCGCGGCGCCGACGCTCACGTCCCACGTCGACGGCGTCGGTTCGTACAGCTTCCGTAGCGGCACGCCCGCCGAATACTGCCACTCGCCGAGCGGCGACGGCGTCTGCGCCGACGCGTCGCGGGCTCCGACGGCAGCGAACGCGGCGAGCGTCGACAGTCCGGATACGAACCGGCGAGCGCCGGGTGACAGCAGCGGGCGTACAGGGGCCATGAGGGTCGATCTCCGTCGATTGCACAGAATGAACGAAAGGCACGCACGCCGCACGCGGGCGGCCGTCCTCGCGGACGACCGCTCGCGCGATTGCAGCATGCGCTGAATAAGTGAATATCCTACGCGCGACGCGCACAGACGCAAAGCGCCCGCGGCATATGGGCACTTTGCCGGTTCTCGACGCGGGAACGGAGCGGGGTTCAGAACCGCTCGACGTGGTAGTCGCCGGCCAGCGCGGCGGGGCTGCGCTTCGCCATCATCTGCGCGAAGCCGTCGGCGAGCCGGCCGAGCGCGAGCTGCTTCTGGCTCGCGTCCCAGTGCGTATAGGTGTCGTACGCGTTGTCGTCGAACGACACGGTGACGGCAACCGGGCGGCCGCTGGCACGGAAACCGATGTGCAGCACGCCGCCCGGCAGTTCCTCGATGTGATAGCGCAACGAGCGCGACTCGAAATAGCGGCCCAGCACCTGAGCGATCGCGCGCTTGTCGGGCGATTGCACGTGAATGTCCATGGTGGTCCTCCTTTCAGGGTTCGCGCGGCCGGCTGCGGCGCGCCGTTCCCGCCCGGCATCCGCATCGGCGGCGGTTGCGACGGGGGATCGCCGTGCGGCGGGCCGACGGGCACGGGCGGATCGACCGGGTCGTCGTGCCCGGGCGGCGTCGGCTCGGGATAGTCGTCGGGCGTCGGTTCGGGGCGGTGCAGCATGGATCGCGTGTTCATGACTCTCCTGCGCGACGGCTCGCGCGTGTCGATGGCGCGGCGACGTGCGCAAGCGACGTGCCTGCTCCCCCGCGCAAGGGTGTGCCGGTCGCGTGCCGGTCAGTCGTCGTAGGCGGCCATCACGAGCCACATATTGCGCCCTTCCGCGGTCAGCCGCACGGCCAGCGCGAACGGATCGGACGGATCGCACTGCGCGATCAGCGCACGCTGGGCGCTCTCCGGGCCTTCGTAGACTGTGTCGTTCATCTGACGAACCTCGTCCTTGCCGTCGAACATCCGCCGCTCGGGCCGATAGACCAGCGATTCGCGCTTCCACGTCTCGAAACGCTCGCGAACATGCGCGAAATCGCCGCCGCATACGTTCGCGTCGTAACGTATTCTTTCCTTGGGTGCATTCATCTCGATGTCCTCACGTTCACGCCGGCGGGGCGTGCTCGTCATGCCCCCGGCGCGCCCCCGCCGATCGCCGGGGCGCGCAAGCGCTGTGCCGCGGCGCCCGCGCGGGCACGACGCTTGCGCCTTTCGTCATCGACAAGGAGGTTTCGATCATGACCGTTCACGCCACCGGCAACCGCGACGCCGTGTCAGCGGCCGCCGGCCAGCCGCGCCCGCCTTCCGACGACAAGACGGAAGAGCGCATCGACGAAGGGCTCGAAGAAACGTTTCCGGCCAGCGACCCGCCCGCCGTCGGCGGCGGGACGCGTATCGACCCCGCCAGACCGTCCGGCGAGCGCAAGCAGCGCACGCCGGACGCCCCGCCCCCGCCCCGCGATCACGGCTGACGGCGGCAACCGGTCCGCGATGCGCGGCGGCGCGTCGCCGGGCCGGCGACATCCGGAGTGAAGCGATGAACCGCATCAAACGCAGATGGCAGGAAGTCAGCGGCGCCGCCAGCGTCGCGGCGCTGGCGGCAATCGAGAGCGCCGTGGTGCTCGCGATCGTCGCGATGACGGGCGTCGGACACTGACCGACGCCGACGGCCCGGCCACGGCGGTGTGCCGTGGAAGATGTACAAGCCGGCTGGCAAATTTCTCCGTCCCCTCGGCGGCGCGGCCCGACGCGCGCCCGACGCTTGCGGCACGTTGCCTGCTTGCCGATCGTCCGGCTCATCAAGGAGGCGTTCATGTATCGCGTCAACGAGATCATGTCGCGCGACGTGGTATGCGTCGCGCCCACCGACACGATTCGCCGAGCAGCGGAATTGATGCAGCGCTTCGACGTCGGCGTGCTGCCGGTGTGCGACGGCGCCGAACTGGTCGCGATCGTGACGGACCGCGACCTCGCGGTGCGCGCGCTGTCGCACGGACATTCGCCCGACACGCCGGTGCGCGCGGTCGCATCCGCGCCCGTGCAATGGTGCGTCGAGGACGACGGCGTGGGCGACGTCCAGCAGCGGATGGCCGACGTGCAGTTGCACCGGATGCCGGTGCTCGACCGCAACCTGAAGCTCGTCGGCATGGTGTCGCTCGGCGACATCGCGACGCGGGCCGGTGGCGCCGAGCGCGACGAACTGGCCAACACGCTCGAGGACGTCTCGCTGCCGCGACGTCGCTGATCGCGCAGCGGCCCGCGTTCGCGACTTCGGCCGATCTTCGGCCCGGCGTGCACCGGCGACGGCAGCGCGCGCCGCTTCGACCAGGAGGTTTTCGATGACTACGGACAGACAGTCTCGCGACGGCGCGCAGATCGTCGGCGCCAGCCGGCGCACGCCGCGCGGGCCGGGGCCGGACGTGATGGCCGCCGGCACGCTGACCGGCGATCGCGTGCTGACGATGGACGGCGACGACGTCGGCAAGATCGCGGACATCATGCTCGATGTTCGCTCCGGATGCGTCGCCTATGCGGTCGTGTCGTCGGGCGGCCTGGCCGGGATCGGCGACAAGCTGCTCGCGGTCCCGTGGAACGTGCTGGCGCTCGACGTCGAGCGCAAGTGTTTCGTGTTGCCGGTCGACACCGACCGCGTGCGCGCCGCGCCGGGCTTCTCGAAGGACCGCTGGCCCGCGATGGCGGACCCGGCCTGGGCCGAGGCGCTGCACGCGTATTACGGCAGCCCGCCGTACTGGCTGATCGAGGAAGGTGAAACGGACTTCGACTCGCCGCCGTACGAGGCGTCGCCGGGCGGCCCGGAAGACGAGCCGCGCCGGAATTGAGCCGCCGGCTCGGCGACGCGGCCGGCTTTCCTTCGCACCGGCGCGGCCGTCAGTGCGTCGCGCCGATCTTCCGCGCAAGCTGGCGCGCTGCGGCGAGATGTGCGCGGAGCGCCGGCACCGTGCTCGTCGCGAACGCGCGAAGCTGCGAATCGCGCCCGTCGCGCGCCTCGGCCTCGTACACGCGAATCGCCGCCTCGTGCGCGCGCGGGCCCGCGAGCTCGAGATAGCCCGCATCGAACGCCGGTCCGCTGCGTTTGCGCAGCGCCGTGAGCGCCGGATCCACGAGCATCCGCGTCTGCACCGGCACGCCTTTGTCCGCACCGATTTGCCGCAGCGTACCCGCGATGCGTTCGTGGTCGTCGACCATCCGCTGCGCGAACGCCTTCACCTGCCGATTCGCGGAGCGATCGAGCGCGAGCCGGCTCGCCTGGACGACGGTCTTGCCGATCATCGCGGCCTTGTCGACGAATTCCGCATCGATGCCGGTCGGCCGGCGCGTCATGTCCGCTTCGTCGCGGGTCGGGCCGGGGCGCACCACGCCCGGCGCGACCTGCGTCGACGACGCGGGCGGCGTCTGTGCCTCGGCATGCGGCGACGCGCTCGACAGCGCGGCGCCGGCGACTGCCAGCAAGGCCGACGCGATCGCACGCCGCACGCGTGCGACCGGACGATGCGCGTCGTCGCGCTTATCGTCCGGCTTCATCCGGCCTCCCGGTGTCGCGACGCGGCGGCCGACGCGCCGCAGGGCTGCGCCGTCATGCGGGCCGATGCGCGGACGTGAAGAAATCGGTCCACGCGCCGCGCTGCCATGCGCCTTCGACGCGCTCGACCGACAGCGCGCCGCAGGCCAGCAGCGTGCGCTGCGCGAACGTCTCCGTGCGCCGCGTCACGTGCGCGGCCAGCACGACGCCGTTCTCGCATTCGCGCAGCGCGCCGTGCCCTTCCGGCGCATCGCCGTCCATCCGCCCGAGCGCGCCGCACAATGCGCCGACGTAGCCGCCGACGAGCGGCACCCCGATCCACGCGAGCGGCGAATGGAGCCCGCCCAGATACAACAGCCCGGCCCCGACCAGCCCGACGATCGCACCGACGCCCACGCCCTCCAGCGCGCCGATGCCGCCCGGGCGCGCGGCGGAATCCGCATAGGCGTCGCCGCCGAGCCAGAACAGCGCATGCTGTCCGGGCGGATTGAGAAAGAAGACCTTCACGTCGTCCCGATGCATGGCGTGGCCGCGCAGCTGCTGCGCGCAGCGCTCCGCCTGTTCGAGCGTCGAGAAACGGCCCGCGATGATCGTGTCCATGTCGAACCCTCCTGCCCGGTGCCGCGCAGGACCGCAGGGCGCGCGACGCCCGACCGGTCCGGCGCTGACCCGCGCATCACGTTACTTCCGGCGTATCTGCAGCCTGTCGCGCACGCCGCGTACGCCGTCGACGTCGTGTGCCACGCGGATCGCCGTCGCGCGCTGCCGTTCGTCGGGCACAGTGCCCGTCAACTCGGCCACGCGGCCGTGGACCTGCACGTCGATGTCGCCGGACGCGAGGCCGCGCTCCGCGACGAGCGCCGCCCGGACGCGCGAGGCGAGCGTCGCATCGCGGATCTGGCCGCCGACGGCCGACGCCTCGCTCGCGAGCTTCGCACCGGCGCCCTCCCCGGCCGATGCGTGGCGAGGTACGGCGATTCCTGCACACGACAGCATCAGTATGCTCGCGATCGCCGCAACCGGCGCGCGTCCGCGGATGTTTTCCGTTCGCTTCATGGTGCCTCCTTTGCCGGGCCGCGGGCGCCGCCGGCGCGCCACGCACCGGCGCATCACCGGTGGGGGCCGGCTCCGTCGCTGTCGTCTTTTGCGCGGTCGGGCGCGACGTCGACGATCACGCTCGCCAGCGTCGGCATGTCGACCGGCTTGCACAGATACGCGTCGAAGCCGGCCGCCATCACGCGGTTGCGATCCGCGACGCCTGCATGCGCGGTCACCGCCACGACCGGCAGCCGGCCGACGCCATCCGGCAACTGGCGGATGCGGTCGAGCAGCCAGTAGCCGTCGCCGTCCGGCATCGCGAGATCCGACAGCACGACGGTCGGCGGATCGCGCTCGACCACGGTCAGCGCATCGTGCCCCGAGCGCGCGGTCGACACCTTCGCGCCGAGCGTTTCCAGCGCCGCGGCCACGCTCGCGCGCGTCGTCGGATCGTCGTCGACGACGAGCACGCGCTGGTGGTCGAGCGCGACGGCCGGGAGCTCGCCGCTCGCGCGGCCCCGCACGACGGGATCGTCGTGCTCCCAGCCGGCGGGCAGCGTGACGGTGATCGTCGTGCCGTGCCCGACGCCTTCGCTGCTGGCCGCCACCGCGCCGCCGTGCAGCTGCGCGATATTGCGCACGATCGACAGGCCGAGCCCGAGCCCGCGCTGCGGCGACGCGGGCGCATTGCCGGAGCGGCTGAACGTATCGAACAGATGCGGCAGGTATTCGGGCGCGATGCCCTGCCCGGTGTCGGCCACCGACAGTCGCACGTTGGCGCCCGCGCGCGTGAGCCCCACGGTGATGTGGCCGCCCGACGGCGTGAACTTGATCGCGTTGGACAACAGGTTCGACAGCAGTTGCCGCAGCCGCTCGGCATCCGCCGAAATCAGGCAGCTCGGCATCGCGCATTCGGTCGTCAGCACGACGCCGCGCGCCTGCGCGGTCGTGCCGAGTTCGCGCGCGGCGTCGTTCACGATGCGCACCAGATCGACCGGCACGCGCTCCAGGCGCAGCCTGCCCGTCGCGAGCGACGACGCGTCGAGCAGGTCGCCGACCATGCGCGACAGCGACCGCGCACTGCGGTCGATCGCGTCGACGGCCTGGTGCGCGAAGCCCTGCCCGTCGACGCTGCGCAATACCTCGACCCATCCGTAGATCACGTTCAGCGGCGTGCGCAGTTCGTGCGATACCGTCGCCAGCAGTTCGTCCTTCAGCCGGTTCGACGTGTCGGCCTGCTCGCGTGCGTCGCGCGCGCCGCGCAGCGAACGCAGCGAGCGCCGCTCGTCGCGACGGCGTTCGCGCGCTTCGCGCAGCGTCATCGACAGGCCGTCGCAGCGCCCGCTCGCATCGACGATCGGCGACGCGGAGAAGGTCGCGCGAAAGCGCCGGCCGTCGCGCCGCACGCACAGCACGTCGAGCGGCCCGAGCGGCGCGCGCATGTCGGCAAACGATGCGGGGACCGGATGCCGCCGCAGCCAGCGCGGCACGATCAGCGACGTCACGTCGCGCCCGATCATCGCGTCCGCATCGGCGCCGAACAGGCTGCGCGCGGCGGGATTCCAGCTCGTGATCCGCCGCTCGACGTCGACGCCGACGATCGCGTCGGGCGACGCGTCGACCACGCGGCGCAGCAGCGCGTCGTCCGGCTGCCGCAACGCGGGCGCCGGTTCGCGGTGCGGGACGCGCGCGTCGTCGTCGCCGGCGTCGTCGTTCGCGAACAGCGGCTTCACGGCCGCCACCAGCGCGCATTCGACGAAGCAGATCGCGACGAACGCGCCCGCCTGGGCGAGCAGCACCGGCAGCGGCGCATCGCGCCACCACAGTGCGCCGATCACGGCCGCGCTGGCGACGGTCGCGGCGACGCCGCCGGCGAGCGAGGTCAACCACGCGGCGGCAGCGACACCGGCATAGAAAGGCAGCGGCGCAAACGGCGCATGCATGCCGACCAGGCGAATCGCCCACGCCTGGAGCGCGGACGCCAGCCCGACGGCGAGCACGACCCATGCGCCCTGCCGAAACAGCTCACGGGTGATGGTCCTCATTGCATCCTTGCATCGCACCGGCTCCCTGTACGCGGCGGCGTGCCGTTCGGGCAATCCGGCATGCCGTCGGGCGTGCCGGGCGAGCGAACAGCCGCAAGCAAACGACGTACCCGCCGGGGGGCGGTGGCGCCGATACCTCAGGCCGGTTGCGACGGTTTTCCGTGCGTGACGTGCGCGCCGGACAGGGTTCCGCGTCGGGCGAGAGAGGCGAGGATCGGCGCGGTTCCGCGTCGACCTGACCCTCCGGGCATGTCGTCTGTTTTTTCCGTCGCCGTCTGTAAAAAGGCATCGCCGATCGAGGGACGGACCGAGGCGCCGCGGATCGATCGACGTCCCCTGTCGCCGTCGCGACCTGCATTGGAAATTTCTATTTCGCGGCACCTTCGCGCGCCCGGTGCTGTCGATAGTAAATATTGCAACGACCGAATCGCGCGACGCCGATTTTCAAATCGGCCCGCTCATGCCAATGACCGAATCCAGCCACCGGCCGAGGCAGCGCGCAGACGAACGCCGGTTGTCCGGGCGCTCCGTCGCGATGCGCACGCTGCTCGGCCGTATCGAGAAAATCGCGCCGACCCGCGCCAACGTGATGATTGCCGGTGAAAGCGGGGTCGGCAAGGACATCGTCGCCCGCCGCCTGCACGATCTCAGTGCGCGCCGCGACGGCCCGTTCGTGCCGGTCAATTGCGGCGCGATTCCGCCCGACATCGCGGAATCGCACCTGTTCGGCCACGAAAAAGGCAGCTTCACGGGCGCGGTCGCGCAGCACACGGGCTTCTTCGAAGCGGCGCGCGGCGGCACGCTGCTGCTCGACGAAATCGCCGAAATGCCGCCCGCGCTGCAGGTGAAGCTGCTGCGTGCGATCGAATCGAATGCGATCGTCCGCGTCGGCGGCACCGAGTCGATTCCGCTCGACGTGCGCATCGTCTCGGCGACGCGCCACAATCCGGCCGAAGCCGTGCGCGACGGCCGGCTGCGCGAAGACCTGTTCTACCGGCTCGCGGTCTTCGCGTTGTATGTGCCGCCGCTGCGGCAGCGCGACGGCGACGTCGAGACGATCGCACACGAATACGTCGAGACGCTCAATGCGCGGCACCGCTCGCACAAGCGGCTGACCGACGCGGCGATCGCCGCGCTGCGCGCCTACTCGTGGCCGGGCAACGTGCGCGAGCTGCACAACACGATCGAGCGCGCGTACATCCTGGCGGACGAAGGGATCGACGTCACGCTGCCGAAGCAGGCGCTGCCGGCCGAGCTGACGCGCGACGACGCGATGTCGCTGCCGCTCGGCGCGACGCTGCACCATGCGCAGCAGCGCTTCATCGCGGCGACGCTGCGCCATTTCGACGGCAACAAGCCGCGCGCCGCGAAGGCGCTCGGCATCAGCCTGAAGACGCTGTACAACCGGCTCGCGCTGATGCGCGACAGCGGCCGCTCGTAGGCGGCCACCCCGCGCGCGGCCGGCGTGCGGGTCGCGTCACGCGACCTTGAACTGCCCGACCGTCGACGCGAGCGCGTTCGCCTGCGTCTGCAGCGCGGACGCCGCCGCGGTCGACTGTTCGACGAGCGCCGCGTTCTGCTGCACCATCTCGTCGAGCTGCGTGACCGCGCGATTCACTTCCTGGATGCCGCGCGTCTGCTCGTTCGCCGCATGCGTGATCTCGGAGATGATCGTCGTCACGTTGGTCACGTTGGACACGATCTCGCGCATCGTCTCGCCGGCCTGACGCACCTGTCCCGACCCTGCCGACACGCTCTCGACCGTCGATTCGACCAGCACCTTCACCTCGCGCGCGGCCTGCGCGCTGCGCTGCGCGAGACTGCGGACTTCCTGCGCGACCACCGCGAAGCCGCGGCCCTGCTCGCCCGCGCGCGCGGCTTCGACCGCCGCGTTCAGCGCGAGGATGTTGGTCTGGAACGCAATGCCGTCGATCACGCCGATGATGTCGCCGATCCGGCCCGACGCTTCCTCGATCTTCGCCATCGTCGCGACGACCTCCGACACGACCGCGCCGCCGTGCGACGCGATTCGCGACGCCGCCGCCGCGCGCTCGTCGGCCTGCCCGGCCGCGGCCGCCGACTGGCCGACCGTCGCGGTGATCTCCTCCATCGACGCGGCCGTTTCCTCGAGGCTCGCGGCGGCCGATTCGGTGCGCGACGACAGGTCGACGTTGCCGGCCGCGATTTCGTTCGCGGCCGTGCGCACCGATTCGCTCGCATCGCGGATCTGGCGCATCACGTCGTTCAGCTTGTCGACAAAGCTGTTGAACGAGCGTGCGATGTCGGCCACTTCGTCGCGGCCTTCGGCCGGCAGGCGCTGCGTGAGATCGCCGGCGCCCGAGCCGATCTCGGCCATTGCCTGGCGCACCTGCGACAGGCGGCGGAACGCGGTCGCCGTGATCGCGCCGACGATCAGCGACGCGACGGCGACGATCACGATCATCGTGATCAGCGACGCGGTCAGCAGCGAACGCATCCCGGCCGTCGCATCTGACTTGTCGAGCGCGACCACCGCGTACCAGTCGGTGCCCGGCACCGGCTGCGCGCGCACCAGCTTCGCGTCGCCGCCGACCTGCACCTCGACCGGCGCGCTCGCGCCCGCCAGCGACGCGGGGCTGATGCCGCCGAGCTCCGGCGACACGTCGGCGACCGGCTTCAGCGTGAGTTTGGCATCCGGGTGCGCGACCACGTGGCCGCTGCTGTCGATCAGCATCCCGAAGCTGGCCGGCGTGGGGTGGATCGACTTCACGTTCGCGATCACGCTGTCCATCGCGACGTCCGCGGCCACCACGCCCTTCAGCGCACCGTCGCGCAGGATCGGCACCGCGAACGTGACGACCAGGTTGCCGGTGCCGGCATCGACGTACGGCGGCGTGACCACCGGCTTGCCGGCCTGCGCGGCCTGCCGGTACCACGGGCGGCCGGTCGGATCGTAGTCGGGCGGAATGCCGGTCGGGTCGGAGAAGTGGAACACCTTGTCCGCATAGCCGGCATAGACGTTCGTGAAGCCGCCCGCCGCCGCCATCTGCTTGAACACCGGCAGCGGATCGGGCGACAGCGCGGCGTCCTGCAGCGACGCGACCATCCGGCTCTTGGTCGCGACCCAGTCCGCGATCCCGACGACGTGGCCGCTCGCGACCGAAGTCAGGTTCCGGTCGATCGCGTCGTCGTTGTACGAGTGCGCGATGAAATAGTTGATCAGCGTGGTGGCGACGAGCGCAAAGACGACGATGGCAACGCACGCGGCGAGGATGCGTGCGCGGATGGACGAGAACATGGCAACGACTCGGTAAGGGAGCGTGAGCACCCGGTGGACGGATTCACCGGGTAAACGGCAGCGCCGTCATTTACTTGAGGGTCGTTCCGATAAATCGGCGAAACGCGCGGAATGGCGCGTCCGTCAGCGCATCGTCAGCACGGCCGCGCCCGACAGGCGGCCGGCGCGCAGGTCGTCGAGCGCGCGATTCGCGTCCGCGAGCGCATAGCGCGTCGCCTCGATCTCCAGCGGGATCCGGCCGGCGAGCGCCATGAACGCCTCGCCGTCCGCGCGTGTCAGGTTCGCGACCGACAGCAGCCGGCGCTCCTCCCACAGCAGCGCATAGGGAAACGACGGGATGTCCGACATGTGGATGCCGCCGCATACGACGCTGCCGCCCTTCACGACGGCCGCCAGCGCGAGCGGCACGAGCGCGCCGACCGGCGCGAAGATCAGCGCGGCGTCCAGCGGTTCGGGCGCCCGCTGGTCGCTGCCGCCGGCCCAGTTGGCGCCGAGCCGCAGCGCCAGCTGTTGCGCGGCCGTGTCGCCAGGTCGCGTGAATGCATGGACGCGGCGCCCTTCATGCCGCGCGACCTGCGCGACGATATGCGCGGCTGCGCCGAAGCCGTACAGGCCGATCCGCTGCGCGTTGCCCGCGAGCGCGAGCGTGCGATAGCCGATCAGTCCCGCGCACAGCAGCGGCGCCGCGTGCACGTCGTCGTAGTTCGGCGGCACGCGCAGGCAATAGCGGGCGTCGGCGACCGTGCGCTCCGCATAGCCGCCGTCGATCGTATAACCGGTGAAGCCCGGCGCGTCGCACAGGTTCTCGCGCCCCGCCGCGCAAAACGCGCAGCGGCCGCAGGTGTGGCCCAGCCACGGCACGCCGACCCGTTCGCCGAGCGCGAAGCCGTGCACGCCCTCGCCGAGCGCGGCAACGGTGCCGACGATTTCGTGCCCGGGAATCACCGGGCGTTTCGGTTCGGTCAGATCGCCGTCGACCACATGCAGATCGGTGCGGCACACGCCGCACGCCTGCACGTCGATCAGGAGCTGGCCGCGACCGGGCGACGGATCGGGCAGTTCGCGCAGCGTCAGCGCCGGCGAGCGCCCGTCATAGACCTGCGCTCGCACGGGAACCGGCCTCGTCCGGGCGCGAGGTTCCGGGCGCGGCGTTGCGGTCGGCCTCGGCCTGCTGCCGCATCCGGTCGCGCAGATGCCGGATCGCGAACACGTGGATGTAGTCGTGCACGCGCGCGCCGTCCGACAGCACGCGCACTTCGTCGTCGAGCATCGCGCGCAGCTGTTCCGCGCCGATCTCGCGCTGCTCGGCGACTTCCTTCAGTGAATCAAGCAAACTGTCCTGTGCCATCGACGGACTCCTGACGGTCGAAGTAACGAAACGGACTGCAACTGGAAGCTTAACGCGTTGGATGAGACACGGCATGCGCTGCGCCGCTGCCTGTTTGAGTGACATCAACGAGAGCCGTTACGATCCGACCCCGGCCCGCTGGCGGAGGACTGCACTGGATGCGCGGCGGGCGCCGCACGCGTCCGATACCGGACGACAGCGCGCCACCCCGGGCGCGCCGCGGCCGCTGTGTCGCACGCTTGATGCGTGTCAACGGTCCGCGTAACGCGCAACTTAGACTGGTCGAAATGACGCGTCAAGGGATGCGCATCGTGAATCGGCTGCTCCCGGAACCGAGCCTGCGTACGCGACCTTCGCGCGGATGGGCGTCGCGCGGCCCGTGCCGGCCGAATCGGTCGCCGAATCGGTCACGGAAATAGTCGAAGTCTGGCCCGGCAACTCCGCATGTTCCCTCATACGACCGACCGCACGTTTCTTGCGCCCGGCTTTCACGATCTCGCCGGCCGGGACGGCAACGTGCCCGGCGCAACACCACTTTCGTCCGGAGGCCGCCATGCGTCTTACCGTTCGTCTCGACACCTTCACCGATGAAACGCCGTCCGCGTATGCGATCGTCTGGCTCGATACGGGCGAGCGCAAATGGTCATGCGAAAGTCACGCAGACATGCACGTGCCGGCCTGGGGCATGGTGAGCGCCACCCGGGGCGAGCTGCGGCTCGCGGCGCCCGACGCCGATCGTCCGCTGTTCGTGCTTCTGGATTTCCTCGGCGCCGACCGCAGGCTGCCCACGACCGGCGCGACGGGGGAAGCCCGCTGGTGCCGGCAGGCGCAGCATGCGCCGACGATCGGGCGCTGGCGCCTGCAGTGCGTCGACGGGACGGCCGTCGAGCCCGAGCACCGGCTGTTCGCCGACGACGAAAGCTGACGCGCGGCGGGACTTCGTCCGGCGCCCGTGTCAGCGGATTCCGATACGCGCGCGCCATTTCCGACAGCGACTTCAGCGTGCGCCGATTGGCAGCGCCCAATCGACAGACGATACTCCTGCCATGAACACGACGTTCATGCCGGGTCATCGCCCAGCCGGCCGTCGAGCCGGCATGCGGGTCTGGCGCAGGAGACCAGCCATGTCACATCGCATCCATCCGAACCGGGACGGACAGCGGCGCGCGTCGGGCAACACGCGCGCCGAGCCCGCATTGAAGGCGGCGCCGGATATCCGGCCGCCCGACGATCTCGACACCCTGCTCGCGCTCGCGCGCGAATCCGGCCTGCTCGTCACGCTGGACGGGCAGATCGGCCGCGAGAAATACCAGAGCGTCGCAGGCCCGGTGCGCGCGCTGCAACGCTTCGCCGCCGCGCTCTGCGCGCGCGTCGATGCCGACACGCGCGCAGCTTCCCGGCCGCGACGCAAGGGGCGCCCCGGCTGGCCGCGGCTGCGCGCCCCGGCAGGCGCGTGGCCCGCGCGTCAACGCGTGCATGCGCGACGGAATGCGCGCCGAAGGCATGCCGCGTTGCTGCGTCGCGCGGCATGAACGCGCCGATGCACCACCGCATTGCGGCGCGATCGCGACGACGGCGGCAGCAAGCCGCCGCGCGTCATGTCCGCGTGCCGCCGACCGCCCGCCGCTTCGCGGCGGTGCAACGCCGGTGCACGCGATGGCGTGTCGGCTGAAGCAGCGACGCTCGCACGCATTCGATTCTTCTTCGGGACGGGAACAGGGACGCACACCGGGATCGGAACCGGACGGGGTGCATCGCACCCCGTCCGTCTTCCAAGGCCGCCTGTCGGCAGCCTACCCTCGTGCCAGAGAGTGTCGGATCGGGCGACGGCCCGCGCGCTGCGGGCCGTCGCCGAAAAACGATGCCGATGCCGACGCGTGCCGCGCGTCCTGCATCGGACGGCGGTTCGCGCCGGCCGGCGCGCCTGCGAAAATGCGCAGGCACGCGATAGACCGAGCGCCGCGCCGAATGGTTCGCCACTGTCTCACGCGCGCCGCACGCCGTCTCTGACCCAAATCAAGTCGTCGCGGCTTTTTCGGTCGACGCGTCGCCGCCGCGCACGAGCAGCACCGGCACCTGCGCGAGATGCGCGACGCGGCGCGCGACGCTGCCGATCAGCCACGCGGCGATCCCGCGCCGGCCGTGCGTGCCGACCACCAGCAATTCCGCGCGCCAGTGCACCGCATCGCGCATCAGCGCATGCGCGACGTCGTCGCTGGTCGGGCGGGTTTCGATGATCCCGCGCTTGGTCGGGTTCCCGGTCGCATGAAACAGCGGCCCGAGGCGGGCCAGCGCATCCTCGCCCTCCGCGCGGTACGCATCCTCGAACGCGCGCACCGGGACGATATCCGTCAGACGAACCGCGCGATCGACGACGTATGCGCCGTACAGCAGCGTGGTCGGCGCCGCGAAGCCGAGCCCGACGCGAACCGCATGCAGCGACGGCTCGCTGCCGTCGACCGCGAACATCAGTCGCTGCAGCGGCCCGTCCGACGGACGCGCATAGGACGCCGGCACGATCAGCAGCGCGCAGTGCGCGCGCGTCGTCAGCGTGTCCGACATCGCGCCTTCGACGAGCCGCAGCAGCCCGTGGTGCGGATTCGCGCCGACCACGAGCACGTCGGCGCGCCAGGCCGACGTGTCGTTCGCGAGCGCGTCGGCCACCGTGCCGCCCGTGACCGACGTATCGATCACGACCCGCTCGACGTCCACGCCGCTTTCGGCGAACAACGCGGTGATGCGTTCGAGCGTCGCCTGCGCGTCGCGTGTCATCTCCTCGCGCGCGGACGTGAGCAGCGCGTCGATGCGCGGGATGTCGGGCAATACGAGGCGCGGATTGTCGATCGCGCAGATGATCCGCAACTGCATGCCGGGACGCAGCAGCGTGCGCGCATAGTGCGCGGCGGCCAGCGATTCGGGCGTCTGGTCGACGGCGAGTGCGATTCGTTCGAGTGGCGGGATGGACCGGGCGGGCTGCATGGCGAAGGCCTCCGTGCGTGCGCGTCGTCGCGGAACGACGACCGGAGCTTCGCGCGGCAGCCGCGCGGCGCGACGGCCCATGGCGGCCGGCGCGGGCGGAAATCGGCGGTTGGCCACGCGAAGCGCGGACCAGCAATGCAGACAAGCATAAGGCGTCCGCTCCGCGCGTGCATGATCGGGATCAACGCACGCGCAGGCGGCAGCATGCCGCGCGTGCGGCGCGCGGCCTTGCCGGATTACGACTTCGTCGGCAGCGACGCAGACGGACGGTTCGCGTAGAACATCGCATACGCGATACCGAGCAGCACGATCCACACCGGGCCGATCACGAGCGCGACGCGCGTGTCGGGCGTAAAGGCCATCAGCACGACGACGAACGCGAGAAACGCGAGCGCGACATACGAACCGAGCGGATAGAACGGCACGCGGATCGCCAGGCGCGCGACCTTGTCGGCCGACAGCGTGCGGCGGAAGCGCATCTGCGCGATCAGGATCACGCACCACGTCCAGATCGCGCCGAACGTCGACACCGACGTCAGCCACACGAATACGTGCTGCGGCGCGAGATAGTTGAGCAGCACGCCGATCAGCAGCAGCACGACCGATACGATCACGCCGTACACCGGCACGCCGTTGCGGTTGACGCGACCGAGCACGCGCGGCGCCTGCCCTTGCTGCGCGAGGTTGTAGAGCATCCGCGCGGTACTGAACAGGCCGCTGTTGCACGACGACAGCGCCGCGGTCAGCACGACGAAGTTGATGATGCCGGCGGCGGCCGGGATGCCGAGTCGCGAGAACGTCATCACGAAGGGGCTGCCCTGCGTGCCGATCTGGTCCCACGGATAGAGCGACATGATCACGAACAGCGCGCCGATGTAGAAGATCAGCACGCGCCAGAACACCGAGTTCACGGCCTTCGTCAGCGATTTCTCGGGATTGCGCGCCTCGCCGGCCGTGAGGCCGAGCATTTCGACGCCGAGATACGCGAACATCACGATCGGCAGCGCGCCGATCACGCCGCCGAGGCCGTACGGCATGAAGCCGCCGTGCGCCCACAGGTTCGAGATGCCGGTCGCGATGCCGCCGTTGCCGATGCCGAACGCGATCATCAGCCCGCCGCCGACGATCATCAGCACGATCGTGACGATCTTGATCAGCGCGAACCAGAACTCGAATTCGCCGTACAGCTTGACCGCGATGAAGTTCACCGCGCCCATCGCCGTGAGTGCCGCGAGCGCCCAGATCCAGTTCGGCACGCCGGGGAACCACATGTGCATGTAGACGCCGACCGCCGTGATCTCCGCCATGCAGGTGACGATCCACACGAACCAGTAGGTCCAGCCGGTCAGGTAGCCCGCGAGCGGGCCGAGATAGTCGCGCGCATAGCGGCTGAACGCGCCCGCGACGGGGTTGGTGATCGCCATCTCGCCGAGCGCGCGCATGATCAGGAAAATCACGATGCCGCCCAGCAGATAGGTCAGCAGGATGGCCGGGCCGGCGGTGCGGATCGCGGTGGCCGAGCCGAGGAACAGGCCGACGCCGATCGTCGCGCCGAGCGCCATCAGGTTGATGTGTCGTTCTTCCAGCCCGCGGTGCAGCTGGTCTTGCTGGTGTTTCAAGTCCGTCTCCTGGCAGCCGCGAACCGGCCGCCGTCATTGTGTGAAGTCAATGCGCGACCGTTCATGCCGATAACGGCAACCGAAAACGAAAAATACCCGCTGCCGTTTTCCCGCTGGAAAACGACGCGGATATTGCGTCAATCCGACTGGAATCGCCGCGGATTATCGGCCGGTTCCGGAACAATCCGGAAAACGGCTCGGGCCTTTCGCGGAATACGACCGGGCGGCCCGTGCGACGCGGCTGTGCGCGTGACGAGCGGCAACGGGAACCTTCGTTTTCGGCGCGAACGAACGCGCGTCAAAGGTGCGCATTCAAGCGCACGCAATATGCAGGCGCGATTATAGGAAAGATCGGCGGTTTAACGCCAGCCGATTTTCTCGGAAATGACGATTCGGGAAAATGGCGGTGGAATTCGGATGCGTGCGAGGTAATGGCCGCGTTATTTCGACAACGTCGCCCGCACCGTATATTCGCCTTCGAGCGCGCCGTGCTCGGGGCGCAAGAAGTACCGCGACGCATCGAGATCGGCCGGCAGCGGCTCGACCGGGTAGCCATGCTTCTCCCAAGCATCGAGGCCGCCCTTCAGCGCCTTGATGTTGTGGATCATCTTCTTGCGCTGCATCTTCGCGATGATGCGCTTGGCCGTCGCTTCGTTCGGGCACACGCAGTAGACGACGATCGGCCGTTTCAGCACTTCCGGATCGAGCAGGTCCGGCGAATCGAGATCGACCGGCACCGCGCCGGCGATCCGGTACGGCTCGCGCTCGCGGATCGCTTTCGGCCGCGCGTCGAAGATCAGCGGCGGCTCGGCCGAAGTCATCATCTCGACGAGTTGCGGCGGCGAGATGCGCACCTGCGCGAGATAGCGGCGGAACTGGATGCGACGCACCCAGCGGTACAGCAGGAACGTGATGAAGATCGCGAGGAACGCGTCGAGGATCGTGCCGCCGCTCGCGCGCACCCACAGCACGAACTGCACGATCTGGTCGTGGACCGCCGCGCCCCCGATCAGCCAGAACGCGGCCCACAGCGATGCGCCGGCCAGGTCCCAGATCAGGAACACGCCGACGCCGATCGCGGTCGTGCCGAGCAGCGGCGCCGACACGAGGCCGAGGCCCGGCAGGAATTTGGAAAGCACCAGCAGCGGCGCGCCGTATCTTTCGAATACGTTACGCGCGAAGCGCAGCGTCGTGTCGAGCGACAGCGAGAAGCGCACGAGCCCGTTCAGCAGGCGCCGGCCGCGCGTGCGGCCCATGAAGAACCACAGCGAATCGGCCAGCATCGTCGCGCCGATCGCCGCCGCGAACATGCTGGCCCACGACGCCTGCCCCATCGCCGCCATCGTTCCGCCGAGGATCAGCATCGGCACGGCCGGTACCGGCACGCCGAGCTGCGTGATCAGCACGCTCGCGAACACGGCCCACGGGCCGAGCGACGACGGAATTGCAATGGGAAAGTGCCACACGACGGCGCTCCTGGAAAGCCACGCGGGCCGGACGACGGCAGCGGCCGTCGATCCGGCGGTGCAGCGGCCGGCGCGGCCTTGCCACCGCCGCCGCTGCATGACGGGCATTCTAAACGGGTTTGGCGGACGTCGCGCGGAACGCATGCGGCCCGCGCGACCGGATCTCACGCGCGCGGGCGCTGCGCGAGCCGCGCGACGTGCTCCGCATAGTCGGGAAATGCAGCGGCCAGCGCCGCCGCATCCGCCAGCTCGAACTCCGCGAACTCGAACCCCGGCGCGACCGTGCAGCCCACCAGCGCGACATGGTCGGGCGATGCGCAGCGCGCGCCGAACCAGCGACCGGCCGGGACGACCGCCTGGAACACGGTGCCCGGATGCGTCAGCGGATTGCCGAGCCGGTGAATCGTCAGCCCGTCGCGCTCGTCGAGCACCCACACCTCGAGCGGGTCGCCGGCATAGAAATGCCAGACTTCGTCCGAGCGGATCCGGTGCCACGACGAATAGGCGCCGTCGCACAGCAGATAGTAGATCGCGGTCGACGCAGCGCGCGGCGCGCCGTCGGCCGGACGCACGACGGCTTCGGTCGCGCGGTAGGTTTCACGGAAGTAGCCGCCCTCGGGGTGCGGCTGGAGATCGAACTGGCGGATCAGGTCGGCAGCGGAAATCGACATGGCGAAGTATCGGTGAAGTAAGGGACCGTGCATGCGGCAAACGACGCCGCCGCCGAAGCGGCCGGAACGCCGTCGTATGCCGCTGCGTCGATCGTCGCGGCCATGCGCGCGGCGACCGTGCCGCATCCGGAGGACGGATGCGACGATGAAGCGGATGCGTGTCGATGCTGCCAGAAGTGCGTGTCGGGATGCAACCGGGTGCGCGTCGCGCCGGGCGTCGGCTCGACGACCGCTTCCCGCCCCGACCGCCTGTCGCCCGTTATGCGCGCGCGGGCGGCTCGTCGTGCCGCACCAGCAGCACGGGTCGGTCGGCCGCGCGCAGCAGCGATTCCGCGACGCTGCCGAGCAGCAGCCGGCGCAAGCCGTGGCGTCCGCTGGTGCCCATCACGATCAGGTCGGCATCGGCTTCGGCCGCCGTGCGCATCAGCACGGTCGCGACGTCCTCGCCGTACGCGTCGAGCGCACGCACGGTGCCCGCCACGTGCTGCGCCGCCAGCACCGCTTTCGCAGCGTCGAGTACGGCCGTCGCGACATCGGCGGCCGATGCGCCGTTGTCGCCAGCTTCGGTGAAGCCGGCGCCGACATCGACGAGTTGCGGCCGGTGCTCGACCACATACGCACAGGTGATGGTGCCGCCGGACGCGGCCGCGATCCGGATCGCCTCGTTCAGCGCGAGACGCGCGCTCGGGCTACCGTCGAGCGCAACGAAAATCCGCTTGTACATGTCCGTCCCTCCGACCGGGGCGCAGCGCATCGTGCCGCGGCGCCCCGCATCCGCGAACCGGCCCCTTGCCGGCCCGCCTGCCGAACAGTCTGCCTCACGCGCCGACACGCCGGTTGATACGCGTCAAGCGCGGCCGGCGCGCCCCGCTCTCGCGCCGGCCCTTGCATTTTTAGCCGACCCTATTACAAAAACCGTATAAAACGCGCACAATTTCATCTTGAAAACAGATGTCGCACACTGCGGGCGCAGCCCTTGCCCGGTCAGCTTGCGCCGCCGACGTGCCCTCGGCGGCGCCGACAACAGAATGGCCATCGAATGACCGCCAATGGAACCCAGACCCGTGGCGCCCGAGGGCCCACGCGCTTTCCGACCATGTTACGCCAGCCGCTCGCGGCCGGCGCCGTGGCGCTGTTCGTCGGCGCAGCGCTGTCGCTCGGCGTCGCGCTGCTGGTGCGCGAGCAATGGCAGAGCGTCGTCCACGCACGCTTCGAACGCCGCACGACGCGCGTGACGGCGATGCTGCGCCACGAGCTGCAGTCCGGCGTCGCCGTGCTCGAAAGCGCCCGCGGCGCGTTCGGCCTCGTACCGCAGATGACGTCCGCACAATGGGACCGGTACGCCGAAACGCTCGATTTCGACAGCAGCCGTTCGCCCATTCGACAGCTCGGCTATGCGCCGCTGCCTGCCGCGACGCGCAGCGCGCTTGCCGGCACGACGGCGCTGCCGACCGGCCCGCTCGCGGCCGCGACGCTCAGCGCGCCGGCGTCGACCGCGCCCGTCGTGCGCTTCGGCGCGTCCGACGCGGCGCCGCTCGCCCGCGCGCTGCAGACCGGCGAAGTCGCGCTCGGCGTGCACCCGACCGACGACGACGTGTCGCACGACGCACGCACGCTCACGCTGTTCCTGCCCGCGATGGCTTCGTCGCGCGCATCGTCCCCGCACGACGGCGGCATCGACGGCATGCTGTTCGCGGCGCTGAGTCCGCGCCGGCTGATCGAACGCGCCCTCGAAGCGGAGCGCGGGCTCGACCTGACGATGCAGGCGGACGGCGATCGGCGGCCGATCGCCAGCGCCGAGACGACGACCGAAGAAGCGTCGATGTCGCCCGACCTGATGCAGCGCACCGAAGTGCTGAATTTCGGCGGCACCGCGCTGACGCTCGCCTATTCCGCGGACGGACGGCCGAGCGCGACCGGCGCGCAGCGCGCGGCCGGCACGGTGCTCGCCGCCGGGCTGATTGCGTCGTTCGCGTTCGCGGCGCTGATGTACGCGCTGGTGCGCGGCCGGCTCGCGGCGGCGGTCGATGCCGGCGCCAGCAGCCGCGGCATCCTGAACGAGGCGCGGATGATGGGCATCATCCGTTCGTCGATGGAAGCGATCATCACGATCGACGAGAAGCAGACGGTCGTGATCTTCAACCCGATGGCCGAACAGGTCTTCGGCGTGTCCGCGATGGAGGCGATCGGTGCGCCGCTGTCGCGCTTCATCCCCGAGCGGTTCCGCGCCGCGCATGCGAAGCACGTCGACCAGTTCGGCGTGACGGGTGTGTCCGAACGGCAGATGGGCCGCCAGCGTGTGCTGTTCGGGCTGCGCGGCAACGGCGAGGAATTCCCGATCGAGGCGTCGATCTCGCAGATCCGCGACGCGTCGGGCAAGCTCTATACGGTGATGCTGCGCGACATCACCGAGCGGCTGCGGGCCGAAAATGCGATCAAGCAGTCGCGCGAGGAGCTGCGCGAGCTGTCCGCGAACCTGCAGAAGGTGCGCGAAGAGGAAAAGACGCGCATCGCGCGCGAACTGCACGACGATCTCGGCCAGCAGCTCACCGCGCTGAAGATGGACCTGTCGGTGGTCGAGCAGCAGTTGCGCGCGCCGGGCCGCGCGCAACCGGACGACGCCGTGCTCGCGCACCTGCAGGGCATGCGCCGGCTGATCGATGCGACCGTCGCATCGGTGCGGCGCATCGCGGCGGATCTGCGACCGGTGATGCTCGACGATCTCGGCCTCGTGCCCGCGATCGAATGGCTCGCGAACGACTTCACGAACCGCTACGGCATCGATGTCGAGCGCCATATCGAGACGGGCGGCATCACGTTCACCAGCACGGGCGCGACCACGCTGTTCCGCATCGTGCAGGAGGCGCTGACGAATGTCGCGCGTCATGCGGATGCAACGCGCGTCGCGCTGCGGCTCGACGTCGAGGAAGGCTTCTGCGTGCTGCACGTCGCCGACAACGGCCGCGGTGCGCCGCCTGGCGGCCCCGCGCACGAAGACAAATCGTTCGGCCTGATCGGCATTCGCGAACGCGCGCACATGCTAGGCGGCAGCGTGACGATCGACACCGCGCTCGCGCGCGGCTTCTCGATCACCGTCGCATTTCCGCTCAGCACCGTTCAACAGGAAACCCTCATCACATGATCAAGGTGCTCATCGCCGACGACCATACGCTCGTGCGCGACGGTCTGCGGCACATTCTCCAGAATGCGACCGGCTTCGAGGTTGCCGGCGAAGCGTACGACGGTCCGTCGACGATCGCGCTGGTGCGCGCGACGCCCGCGCAGGTGCTGGTGCTCGACCTGTCGATGCCGGGCCGCAACGGCGTCGAGCTGATCAAGCAGATCAAGGACGAGAAGCCCGCGCTGCGGGTGCTCGTGCTGACGATGCACGCGGAGCAGCAATACGCGGTGCGCGCGTTTCGCGCGGGCGCGTCGGGCTATCTGACGAAGGAAAGCGCCAGCGCCGAGCTGGTCGGCGCGGTGACGAAGGTGGCGTCGGGCGGCGTCTACGTGAGCCTCGCGATGGCCGAGCAGTTCGCGCAGAGCCTGAACGAGCCGGCCGAGACGCTGCCGCATCAGCGTCTGTCGGATCGCGAATTCGACGTGTTCCGGCGCATCGCCGCCGGCCAGACGCTGACCGAGATCGCGCAGGCGCTGTGCGTGAGCGCGAAGACGGTCAGCACGTACAAGACGCGCATCCTCGAAAAGATGCAGATGCCGCACGAAGCCGCGCTGGTGCGCTACGCGCTGCGGCACAAACTGCTCGACGAGACGGACGACGTGTAACGGCGACCGGAGTAACACGCCGGCCGCAGCGCAGGCAGCCGGCGGCGGCAAGCCGGGAGCTTATTTGGCGGGCACCGGACACGCGAGGTCGCCGTCCTCGCAGGACAGATAGGCCTTCAGGGTTTCGGTCCGCTCTTTCGTCAGGTCGTCGAGACACGTCGACACGACCATCTGATAGCCGCTGCCGCCCTCTGCGTTCGCGCTCGAGAACTGGCATTCGGCATCGCGATACGCGATCCACGCGCGCTGCGCGGCCACGAGTTTGTCGTCGAGCGGACGGGCGTCGCGCAGCCGCGCGGTCACGGCCTGATAGGTCCGGTTCAGTACCGCGTCGGACTGCCGGTACGCGCGCTCGGCGCACGCCGTCATCGACGCCTGGTCCGACGCATTCGCGCAATTCGCCTGCGCATGGGCGTTCGCCGCCAGCACGAGCGAGCACAGCAGACCGGTCAAGACACGCATGGATGCTCCTTTGTTGTTGATTGAAGTCGTGGAACCCGGTGCCGGACTGGCCGTCCTGCCGCGCCTCGGAGCACGGCGCCGCGGGCGCGGCCGACGCGCGCGAACGCGTGTCGGCCGCCGTCCCGCTGCGTCACCGACCGCGATGCTAGCGCACGCGCGTGCGGTTGTCAGCCGCGTGATGCGAGGCGCGATCGATCGGCAAAATGCAAAAACAAAATGCAAAAAACCCGCACGCGAATCCGCGTGCGGGTTGATTTCGACTGGCCTGGAGGGCGACCGCGCGGGCCGCCCGGCCAGCGCGCAGGCTTAGTGGCCGAAGAATACCGACGAACGATCGTTGGCGGCCGGCGCGACCACGCGCTCGCCCGATTGCGACGTCGCGGCGGCGTTCGAGCCGTAGCCCGTTGCATCGCCCTGTGCGGCGGCGATCTTTGCCTGTGCGGCCTGGATGTTTTCCGGGTAGTTCAGCCAGTCGTTCGGGTTGTAGCCGGCCTTTTCGAGCTGAACCAGTTCGGCACGCACTTGAGCGCGCGTCAGCGGCTGCTGGTTGGACTGGGCGAACGACACGACCGGGGCGGCCACCAGAGCGGCCAGCGCAACTGCCTTGATCAGCGATTTCATGATGCATTACCTCCAGATTGTTTTGTCAGGCGCTTCGGACGCGTGGGTCGTTGCGCATGAGTTGAATTCTAGGAGGCGTGACTATCAGGGTAAATACCTAAAACGCGAATTCACTGTTGACGGAATCCATACAATCGCCGGCCGTTTCGCCGAATCGTCAGATGATTATTGGCGTGAGCGACGCGAATCCCACTTGATCATTCGGGCCGGCCGGCGCCTCGCCGTCAGCGCCCGCCATCCGCGTCGGCCGATGCCATCAGCCGGTCGAACAGCAGCGCCTTCAGCCGGATCGCAGCCTCAGCGTCGATCTCGCCGAACGCCGCGTGATGCAGCGTCAGCGCCGGTGCGCCCGGATCGGCATGAACCGCGCGCACCGTGCCGTCGAGCGCCAGCAGCGCGACGCGCTCGCCCGCCAGATACGGCAGTTGCACGCACAGCGCTTCGCCGACGCGCGCGATGGTCCGCTCGACGGCGATCGACAGCCCGCTCAGGCTGAGGTCCCGCACGATTCCGATGCCTCGCGCCTCGTCGGTGCCGCCGGCGCAGCACGCGGCAATCCGCACGGGCACGCGCGGCTCCGCACGGCTGCGCAGCCGATCGACGAAGCCCGGCGGCGATAGCGTGATGAACGGCGTTGCGCCGCCCGCCTGCACCGACTCGACGGTCGCCGCGAAGCGCGACACCGCGGCCCGACCGATCGCCACCGCCTCGACATCGTCGCCGCGCGCGAACTCGAGCGCGCCACCGTGCTGCGGCTCGACGAACAGCGCGCCCGACGCACCGACGCCGATCAGCCGGCAGCGCTGCAATGCGCGCGTCGCGCCGACCCGGCGGCGAATCCCGATCGCCGCGCCGGGCAACAGCCCCAGGTGCGTCGCAGGCGGCATCGCGCCGGTCGCGCGCGGATCGGCTTGCGCCGCGTCGCGCCGGCGCACCGGCCGGAAATGCTTGAACAGGAAGGCGTGCTGGGCCGGATCGTCGAGCGTCGCGCCGGCCGGCAGCAGCGCGGCGCCACCGGCGTCGTAGAGATCGAAGCCGAGCGGTGCGCCGGCGGCGAAATCGTCGCGCGCGAGCACGACATAGTCGGATGAACTGCGCATCGGTGAGGGGCGGCGCGGCCGCGCGGCTGTCGTGACAACTGGATTACGGCAGCCGCGCGTAAAACCTGAACGTACCCTTTTACTGCGCGCCGCTGCCGGCGCCCGTGTCGGGCGCGACAGGCGCCGGTGCCGGCGGCTGGGCCGGCGAGGCAGGCGCGACAGGCGGCGCCGTCAGGCCCGGCGCGGCGGCCCCGCTGCCTGCGTTGCCGCCATTGGTCGGGCCGGCGCCAGCGGCCGGCGGCGTGACCGGTTGGGGCTGCGACTGGGACTGCGAAGCCCCGGCCGACAGCGCGGCCGCCGATGCCGCCACTTCGGATGCCGGCACCCATTCCTCGACGATGCCGCTGGACGCGGCTTCCGGCGCCGAAGCCGCTGCCGCCGACGCAGTCGACGCCGCGCCGGCCTCGGTCTCGTCGACCTTGCGCGGCGCCCGCTGCGCCCTGACTGTCGGCGGCGCCTTCTTCTCGTCGCGGCCGAACCACGCATCGAACAGGTCCGTCGTACGCTCGCGCAGCGATTCGAACCATCCCGGCGACGGCTCGGTATCGAATTTCGCTTTCGTGTCGACAAGCCGTGCGCGCTGCGCGCGCTGGAAAAAATCGCCGACGATCGGCAGCGCGCTGTGCGCGCCCTGCCCCCAGTAATCGCTGCGCAGCGTCACGCGGCCGTCGTCGAAACCGACCCACGCGCCGGCCACGAGCCCGGGCTGCATCAGGATGAACCAGCCGTCCGCGTTGTCCTGCGTCGTGCCGGTCTTGCCGGCGACATCGCCGCGGATACCGAAGCGCGTGCGGATGCTCGAACCGGTGCCGCGCGTGACGACGTCGCGCATCACGCTGAGCAGCGTCTTGTCCGTTTCGGCGTCGAGCGCACGCTCGGGCGGCGCCGGCGCGAATTCGGCGAGCACCTCGCCCTGACGGTTCTCGATGCGCGTGACCATCTGCGGCTCGACATACAGCCCGCCGTTCGCGATGGTCGCGTACGACGCGACCATTTCCTTCAACGTCACCGGGCTCGTGCCGAGCGCGAGCGACGGCACGCGTTCGAGCGGGCTTTCGCGCACGCCCATGTCGCGCGCGAGCCGCGCGACGGCCGCCGGGCCGACCTTTTCCATCACCTGCGCGGTGATCCGGTTGCGCGACAGCGCGACCGCGTCGCGCAGCGTCATCGGCTTGCCGGTCGGCGGCACGTCGTCGTTCGGCCGCCAGATCTCGCCGCCCTTCAGCGGAATCTCGACCGGTTGGTCGATGAAGGTGTCGTCCGGCTTCATGCCGCCCGCGAACGCGGCGCCGTACACGAACGCCTTGAACGTCGAGCCCGGCTGGCGCCGCGCCTGCACCACATGGTCGAATGGCTCGTTCGTGAAATCGCGGCTGCCGACCCACGCGCGGACCTGCCCGTCGCGCGGGTCGATCGCGACGAAGCCGGCCTGCACGTCGGTCTTCGTCTTGCACAGTGCGCGCATGAAGCCGCGATCGGCCGCGAGCTGCTTCATCGCGGCCGCGTCGTCCTTGCCGGCGTCCTGCGCGGCCTTGTACTCCGGCGACTCGCGCATGAAGGTGCGGAACACCTCGCTGTCGGTGCCGCAGCCGTCGCGGCCGCTCCACGCATTGTTCGCGATGCCCTGCAGCTGGTTCGCCTGCTGCATCAGCGCCTGCGTCGCCATCTGCTGCAGCCGGGCATCGATCGTCGTGCGGACGATCAGGCCGTCCGAATAGATGTTGTAGTCGTTGCGATCGGCCCATGCGATCAGCCATTTGCGCAGTTGTTGCGCGAAATGCGGCGCGGGCCCCGGCGGCTCCTTCTGGCGCTCGAAATCGACGCGCAGCGGCCGGCGCTGCAGTTGCGCGAACTGCGCCGGCGACAGCTTGCCGTACTTCACCATCTGGCCGAGCACCGTGTTGCGCCGCTGCAGCGCGCGCTCGGGATTGAGCACCGGGTTGTAGTAGCTGTTGCCCTTCAGCATGCCGACGAGCGTCGCGCTGTCGAGCACGTCGAGCTCGTCGGCCGACTTGTCGAAGTAGGTGCGCGCAGCCATCTCGACGCCGTATGCGTTGTACAGGAACGGCACCGTGTTCAGATAGGTCTCGAGGATCTGGTCCTTGCTGTAGACGGCCTCGATCTTCAGCGCGGTGATCGCTTCCTTGAGCTTGCGCGTGAGCGTCGGCGCGCGGCCGATCTCGTCCGGATACAGGTTGCGCGCGAGCTGCTGCGTGATCGTCGAGCCGCCCTGGCGCGCGCCCGAGAACGTATGCAGCGCGGCCGACGCGGTGCGCTTCCAGTCGAGGCCGTGGTGCTGGTAGAAGCGATGGTCCTCGGTCGCGATCAGCGCGTCGACCATGTGCGGCGAGATCTGCTTGAGCGGCACCCACTCGCGGTTCGACGGCTTGAATTCGGCGAGCAGCTTGCCGTCGGCGGACAGCACCTGCGCGGGCTGGTCGACGCGCGCCTTGCGGATGTCGCCGATGCTCGGCGTGAACGGCACCAGCGCAAGCGCGTACAGCAGGAACAGCGACGGCACGGCGGCGACCGCGAGCAGCACGCCGCGACGCGTCGGATGACGCAGATGGTGCCAGGCAACGGCCAGCACACGCTTGACGGGCACGGCGGCGGCAGCCGCGACGGGTTGGGCGCGCGCGACCCATTTGGCAAGAAGGTCACGCACTGACGACACGTTTCGGCGATTCACGCGGTTGGGGAGCTTCCGGAAAAGGCTGCATCGTACCAAAACTCGCGCGGCGGGCCGCCCTGCGGCGGCCCGGCGCCGCCGCTCAGCGCACGAGGAAGCCGTAGGTCAGCGGGTCGCGCTCGTCGACGATCCAGTTCGCAAACCCGCAGATATGCGCGCTGCCCTCGACTTCCGGAATCACGGCCGGGAGGTCGCCGACGGTCGTTTCGCGCAGCACGCGCCCCTTGAAGATCGTGCCGACGATCGACTCGTTGACGAGCGTGTCGCCGGCCGCGAGCAAGCCGCGCTGGTACAACTGCGCGACGCGGCCGCCGGTGCCGGAGCCGGTCGGCGAGCGATCGACCTCGCGATCCGCGAACACGCAGCAGTTCGCCTGCGTCGAGCCCGGATGGCGCGGCGCATTCGCGATGATCGTGCCGTAGATGTGATTGATCTCCGGAATCTCCGGATGCACGACCGGATACGCGGCATTCGCGGCGGCCTTCACTTCCGCGCCGAAGTGGATCAGCCGCTCGACCGCCGATTCGCGCACGGGCAGGTCGAACGGCGCGCCGTCGACATAGAAATAGAAGGCGCCGCCATACGCGATATCGCCCGTCACCGTGCCGAACGACGGCGTATCGACCGACACGTCGCGCCGCCAGATGAACGACGGCACGTTGACGAAGCGCACCGGGCCGGCGTGATCGCCGTCCCATTCGACGAAGGCCTCGATGAAGCCGCACGGCGCGTCGATGCCGACCCGCGTCTCGGGCGTCGTGCGCTGCACCCAGCCGAGTTCGACCGCGGCCGTCGCGAGCGCGATCACGCCATGCCCGCAATGGTCGCTGTAGCCCTCGTTGTGCACGAAGATCACGCCGAAATCGGCGGACGGCGAGACGGGCTCGGTCAGGTAGCCGCCGTACATGTCGGCGTGGCCGCGCGGTTCGAACATCAGCGCGCGGCGGATCTCGTCGGCGTTCTCCTTGAGCCACGCGCGGCGCTGCACGATCGTGTCGCCGGGCAGGCGCGGCAGCCCGCTCGTGACGATGCGAAACGCTTCGCCGCCGGTGTGGACTTCGACGGTGGACAGGGATCGGGAGATTTTCATCGGCGTGTGCGAGCGTGAAGGCGAAGGACGGCGGCGGGTGTGCTGCTCAGTGGCACGACGGCCGCGGCTGTCGGCTGCGGATCACGTCGATGGTGCCATCGGCGCGCCCTTCGGTTCAGCAGGCGAACTGGTTTGACATGCGACCAATGTAGGGCACGCGTGGTTGCTGCGCAAGCAATTTCAGAATAATTTCCGCAATTCTGGTCGCACAGCAAACCACGACACCCGCCCTGTCACTTCGGCGCGATGTCGCGCCGCACCCGCCGGATATGCTGCTCGACGTAGAACGCGGCCGCGTCGGCGTCGCCCGACACGATCGCCTCGTAGATCAGCCGGTGCTCGGACACGTAGAGCCGCACGCGGCCCGCGTCGTAGATGCCGTCGTCCTTCAGCCGCTTCCACAGCGGCTGGTCCATCGTCCTGGCGACTTCGTCCGCGATCTTCACGATCAGCGCATCGCCGGTCATCAGCGCGAGCTGCCGGTGAAACAGCCGGTCGCTCTCGTTCCACAACGCGCGCTGCTGCGGGTCGTCGACGTCGGTGATGGTTTCCATCTGCGCGAGATAGCTTTCGGCGACGGGGTCCGCGCGGCCGTGCGAGGCCGCGAGGCGCGCGATCGCGGGCTCGAGGATCAGCCGCACGTCGAGCGTCGACGTCGGGCTGAAGTCGGCTTCGGATGCGTCGCGCATGTCGCCGCGCTGCGCAAGCACGTCGAGCGGCGCCGATACGACATAGGTGCCCGAATTGCGCTTCGTGAACACGAGGCCTTCGTTCTGCAACGCGCCGAGCGCTTCGCGCACGGCCGGACGGCCGACCTGGAACAGCGCGGCCAGCTCGCGCTCGGACGGCAGCCGCGCATCGGCCGCGTAGCGCCCCGCGCGAATCTCGTCGCGGATCCTTTCGGCGACCTGCTCGTAGATTTGCAGCGGCCTGAAGCCGCCTTCCAGTGATTCGGGACGCGCAGACATCATGCGTGGCTCCTGCCCGGTCGCGGGCGTGGATTGAAACGGGTTCGCACTATACCGGAGTTGTGCCGGCGCCGGCCCGCAGGCGCGGCATTCTGGACAGATATTAGAACCAAAAGCGGCGCCGCGCTTTATTTTCTGGCTTGCCGGCGAGCGGGCAACTGGTATAGATTCGATCCAGACTGCCACGTGTCGCGTAATCGGCGGTCCAGCCGCGGGCGCACGACGCGCCCGTCGTCCACGTTCACCGACGCCACCGACGCACACGATGACCGCCCTTGCCCAGACTCCCGTTTTCGATGCGGCCGACACGGCCGCGCTGCTCGACTATCGCGCGCTGCTCGTCACGCTCGGGCAAACCGTCGCCGACTACGCGGCGGGCGAGATCGTCAGCCCCGAGCGTCTGGTCGTGCCGCTGCAGGCCGGCGGCGTGATGCTGTCGATGCCGTCGAGCGCGCGCGATCTCGCGATCCACAAACTCGTCAACGTGTGTCCCGGCAACGGCGCACGCGGGCTGCCGACGATACTCGGCCAGGTGATCGCCTGCGACGCGACCACCGGCGAGATGCGCTTCGTGCTCGACGGCCCGACCGTCACCGGCCGCCGCACCGCGGCCGTCACCGCGCTCGGCATCCAGGCGCTGCACGGCGCCGCGCCGCGCGACATCCTGCTGATCGGCACCGGCAAGCAGGCCGCCAATCACGCGGAAGCGCTCGCGACGATCTTTCCCGATGCGCGCCTGCACGTGCGCGGCGCGCGCGCCGAAAGCGCGGCCGCCTTCTGCGACGCGCATCGCGCGCACGCGCCGCGGCTCGTTCCGCTCGACGGCGACGCGATTCCCGACGCGATCGACGTCGTCGTCACGCTGACGACGAGCCGCACCCCCGTCTATCGCGACGCGGCGCGCGAAGGGCGGCTGGTGGTCGGCGTCGGCGCGTTCACGGCGGACGCCGCCGAAATCGACGCGAATACCGTGCGCCAGAGCCGGCTCGTCGTCGACGACCCGGCCGGCGCGCGCCACGAGGCCGGCGACCTGATCCTCGCGCAGGTCGACTGGCAGCAGGTCGCCTCGCTCGCCGACGTGCTGAACGGCAGGTTCGTGCGCGGCGGCCCGCTGCTGTTCAAGAGCGTCGGCTGCGCGGCGTGGGACCTTGCCGCGTGCCGCACCGCGCGCGACGCGCTCGCCGCACGCCGGGCGGGTTAACGTTCACGGCGCGGCCCGCGAAACCGGCCGTTTTCGCGCACTGCACCATCGGTCCCGCCATGCGCGCGCGCCTGCGGCCCGCATGCGCCCACGCCGATTTATCGCACGCGTTGTAGGAAAACCCCTACAACGCGACGATCCGGCCTACGCAAACTTCCAATTCGGCCGATTTTCTTTTTGGCGGCGCAGCACGATACTGGCCCCATGAATGCCAGCCCGTCGCCCGCCGCACTCCGGGTGTTCCTCGTCGACCACGCCGCCCCCGTGCGGCGCAGGATCGCGCTGCTTGTCGGCGCGATCCGCGGTGTCGTGGTGGTGGGCGAAGCGGAGGACGGCCAGGGCGCGTGGGCGCATATCCACGACAGCCGGGCCGAGGTGGTGATCGTCGACCTGCGCCTTGCGGACGGCAGCGGCCTGGAGCTGATCGGGATGCTGTCGAAGGCCATGCCGCGCATCGTGACGATCGTGCTGACCAACCATTCCGCACCGGCATTCAGAGAGGCATGCGCGACGGCCGGGGCGGACTACTTCTTCGACAAGACCGCCGAGTTCGACGCCGCATGCCGCGTGATCGAATCCCTGGTGCATGCGCGCATGCACCACCCCTGACCGTGCCGGAGTGACCCATGTCAACAGCCACCGCCAGCGTCGCAGACGCGCTCGTCGCCCCGAGGCCGCGCGCGCCGATTCACGCGGTCGCGCGCGCCGACGCGCCCGCCTATCCCGCCGCGCGCTGCTCGGGCTGCGCGATGCGTTCGATATGCCTGCCGCCGCACCTGACGGCGGCCGAATACGGCCTGCTCGACGCAATCATCTGCGCGACCCGGCACGTTCGCCAGGGTGACGCGCTGTTCCGCGCCGACGATCCGTTCCACAGCATCTACGCGGTGCGGGCCGGTTCGTTCAAGACGGTGATGATGCATCGCGACGGCCGCGAGCACGTGACGGGCTTCCAGATCGCCGGCGAAACGCTCGGGATGGACGGCATCGGCGGCGGCCAGCACTGCTGCGACGCGATTGCGCTCGAGGACAGCGTCGTGTGCATCATCCCGTTCGGCGCGCTCGAAGCGGCGTGCCGCGAAATCAAGCCGATGCAGCACTTCCTGTATCAGATGCTGAGCAGCGAGATCGTCCGCGAGTCGAGCCAGATGCTGCTGCTCGGCACGATGTCGGCCGAGCAGCGCGTCGCGCATTTCCTGCTGAACCTGTCGTCGCGCTTCGAGGCGCGCGGCTATTCGGCATCGGAATTCAACCTGCGGATGACGCGCGAGGAAATCGGCTGCTACCTCGGCATGAAGCTCGAAACCGTCAGCCGAATGTTCTCGCGGTTTCACCGCGAGGCGCTCGTCGAAACGCGCGGCAAGCGCGTGCGGATCCTCGACGCGCAGGCGCTCGCGCAGGTCTGACGTCCTCTCCCGTGCGTGTGCAGGACCGGCGCGCGCACGCCGGTTTCCGTGCCGTTCACGTCAACGCATCGCGCTCATGCCGCCCGACGCGCCGCCGCTCGGCGCCGTGCGTAGCGGCGCACTCGCGCCGTCTTGCGCCTGCCATGCGATCAGTTCGCGTTCCGCGGCCGCGAACGCGCGACGCACCGTCTCGCAGACGTCGTCGCCGCTGCAATGCGGCAGCGGCTTCAGCTCGTCGTTGCGCGTGATCAGATCGAGCCGCACGTCGTAGGCACGCATGCCGCCGGGCATCCTGCGCGCCTCGATCGCCAGATGACACCCGCTGATCAGCGCGCGGAACCGCTCGATGCCGATCAGCCGGGTCGCCGCCTCGGCTTCCAGTTCGGCCGAGCCGGCGAATCCGAGATAGACGATCTGCATGCCCACGCCCATGTTGTTTCTCCTGACGGGGCCGCCATCGCGTCGACCACCTTCTCTCCATCCCTGCCCGACGACGCAGCCGATCCTCGCGTCCGGACACGGCGCCGCGCCCGGCGTGCCGCCGGTCAGACGTTGAACGCCTGCGACATCTTCAGTTCGATCCACGTCATCCCGGCCCGCAGGCCTTCGATCATCGCCTCGTGCTCGGTCGGATACGCGTGGCTGTGCTCGAACGTATGGTGGAAGCGCGCCGCGCCCGCGCCGTGCTCGACCGACACGCGGCAGCGGAACTCGCCCGATTCGCACGGCCGCGTCTCGACTTCGACCGACCAGTCGCGCTCGTGTATGTTGCCCTGCAGTGTCATGCGTCCTCCTGCGGTATCAACCGCCGAGCCGGAAGTGGCCGCTGTGCAGCAGCACCGGCCGGCCGCCGATTTCCTCGAGCATGCGTCGCGCCATCGCCTCGATCGCCGGCCGGTGCGCGGTGAATGCGTCCAGCAGGTCCCGTTCGAGCAGCGACGCCGCGCCGAAATGATCCTCGAGCGCTTCGGCCGTCACCGCGCACTGCACGCAGCGATCGTCGACCAGCGCCGAAAAGGCGACGACCAGATCGCGCGCGCAGTACTCGGGCGGCTCCGGTGGAAATGAAATCTGCATCTGTGCGCCTGTCAGCGTAGTGACTTAGCCATGACGAGAGCATAGTGGCGCGCGCCGCCGCCCGCTTGACCCACGTCAACCGGGTCGCCGTGCCGATGCCGGATCCGGCGACGGACGCGGTATCAGCCCGCGTCCGGCTCGATCGTCGCGCCGCGTTCCGCGAGCAGTTCGCGCAGCACGCTGCGATGACAGCGGTTCTCGTCGTCGCAGTAGCAGCCGACCGACAGCGCAGTCGTTGCCGACAGCGCCGCCAGCAGGTCGAGCACCTTCGCCGCATCGCCCTGCGCCATCTCCGCGCGGAAATGACGCTTGAACGCGCGCCATTCGGCATCGGTCTCGGCGGCCTGCGCCCGGGCGACCAGTTCGGCGCTCGGCGACAGCGTCGGCAGCCACACGTCGTAGTAGTCGCGCGATGCGAATTCGGCTTTCGGCACGCCGCGCGGCGGCCGCCGCACCGTGCCGATCCGCAGCCCCTCGCCGGCCCTGCGCGGTGAACCCAGACGGACGATTCGTATGCTCATTCGGCTCCTTCGGCGTCTACGATCTTCTTATCGTACTGCTGCGCGGCGGCCGCGTGCGGGGCCCGCGCAAAGAAAAAACCGGCTGTCCCCGATCGGGAACAGCCGGTTCCGGCGATGCCGCTGCGCGTATGCGCGGATCAGACGCCGCTCTTCAACACCTTGCCGATCGCGTCGGCGACGATGCCGACGTTCGAATCGTTCAGGCCTGCGACGCACATCCGGCCCGAGCGCAGGATGTACACGCCGTGCACTTCGCGCAGCGCGTCGACCTGCGATTCCGTCAGCCCCGTGTACGTGAACATGCCGCGTTGCTTCACGTAGCGCGTGAGCGCCTCGCCGCTGACGTGGTCGCGCAGGCCGTCGTGGATCGCCTGGCGCATCCGCGCGATGCGGCGGCACATCGCCGACAGCTCTTCTTCCCACTGCTTGCGCAGCGCGGGCGTGTCGAGCACGGCCGCCACGACCTTCGCGCCGTAGGTCTGCGGGTTGCTGTAGTTGGAGCGCACCGCGCCGGCCAGCTGGCCGAGCACGCGATCGACCGCGGCTGCATCCTCGCAGACGACGCTCAGGCCGCCGACACGCTCGCCGTACAGCGAGAAGTTCTTCGAGAACGAGTTCGCGACCAGCGCCGGCACGCCGCGACGGGCCAGTTCGCGCACCGCGAACGCGTCCGCGTCGAGGCCCGCGCCGAAGCCCTGGTACGCCATGTCGACGAACGGCAGCAGCCCGCGCGCCTCGATCACGTCGATCAGCTTTTCCCACTGGCCTTCGTCGAGATCGACGCCGGTCGGGTTGTGGCAGCACGCGTGCAGCAGCACGATGCTGCGCGCCGGCAGCGCGTCGATCGCCGCGAGCATCGCGTCGAACTTCAGGCCGCCCGTCTTCTCGTCGTAGTACGGGTAGGTGTTCACCGTGAAGCCCGCGCGCTCGAAGATGAAGCGGTGGTTTTCCCAGCTCGGGTCGCTGAGCCACACCTGCGAATCCGGGAAGTAGCGCTTCAGGAAATCGGCGCCGACCTTCAGCGCGCCCGAGCCGCCGAGCGTCTGCACGGTCGCGATGCGGCCGGCCGCACGCGCCGGATGATCCGCGCCGAACACGAGCGCCTGCACGGCGTCGCGATACGCGGCCAGGCCGATCATCGGCAGGTACGGCTTCGGGCCGAGGTCGCGCTGCAGCGCCGTTTCGGCTTCACGGACGGCGCCCATCACGGGAATCCGGCCTTCGGCGTCGAAATAGATGCCGATGCTCAGGTTGACCTTCTGATCGCGCGGATCTTTCTGGAAATTCTCGTTGAGCGTCAGGATCGGGTCGCCCGGGTACGCATCGATATGTTCGAACATGGCTATGTCGGTCTCGGTTGGAATGGAGGTAGCGGCCTGCGTCAGCGTGCGGATGCGCCGCCGCCCATCGCGTAGCCGGCATTCCTCTGACGGAAGCGATACCCGATCGCGAGCACGGCGAGCCACACGGGGATCAGGTACACCGACAGGCGGAGATCCGGCGTCAGGTACATCACGACGAGAATGCCGGCCATGAACGCCAGACACAGGTAATTCGTGAAAGGATAGCCCAGACTGCGGAACGAAGTCTGCTCCCCGGCCGCGCGCTTGGCCTGGCGGAATTTCAGGTGGATCAGGCTGATCATCGCCCAGTTGATGATCAGTGCCGAGACGACGAGGCCCATCAGCACTTCGAACGCCTTGCCCGGCATGAAGTAGTTGACCAGCACGCACACGCCGGTCGCGAGCGCCGACGCGCCGAGCGCGGCGAGCGGGATGCCGCGCTTGTTGACCGAGCACAGCACCTTCGGCGCGTTGCCCTGCTGCGCGAGGCCGAACAGCATCCGGCTGTTGCAGTACACGCCGCTGTTGTACACCGACAGCGCGGCCGTCAGCACCACGACGTTCAGCACGTTGGCGACGAGGTTGCTGCTCAGTGCGTGGAAGATCAGCACGAACGGGCTGCCGCCGGACACGACCTTCTCCCACGGGTACAGCGACAGCAGCACGGCGAGCGCGCCGATGTAGAAAATCAGGATCCGGTAGATCACCTGGTTGGTCGCGCGCGGGATGCTGCGCTTCGGATCGTCGGCCTCGGCCGCCGTGATGCCGACCAGCTCCAGCCCGCCGAACGAGAACATGATCGCCGCCATCGACATCACGAGGCCCGACACGCCGTTCGGGAAGAAGCCGCCGTGCTGCCACAGGTTCGCGACGCTGGCTTCCGGCCCCGCATGGCCGCTCGCGAGCAGCCAGCCGCCGAAACCGATCATCCCGACGATCGCCGCGACCTTGACGATCGAGAACCAGAACTCCGTCTCGCCGTACGATTTCACGCTGGTCAGGTTGATCAGGTTGATGACGACGAAGAACACGAGCGCCGACACCCAGGTCGGCACGCCCGGCCACCAGTACTGCACGTAGATGCCGACGGCCGACAGCTCGGCCATGCTGACGAGGATGTACAGCACCCAGTAGTTCCAGCCGGACAGGAAGCCGGTGAAGTGGCCGAAGTATTTGTCGGCGAAATAGCTGAACGAGCCCGCGACCGGCTCGTCGACGACCATCTCGCCGAGCTGGCGCATGATGAAGAACGCGACGATGCCGGCCACCGCGTAGCCGAGCAGGACCGACGGGCCGGCCATCTTGATCGTCTGCGCGATGCCGAGGAACAGTCCGGTGCCGAGCGCGCCGCCTAGCGCGATCAGCTGGATGTGCCGGTTCTTCAGCCCGCGCTTCAGGCCGTCACCGCCCTTCTCGTTTCCAGAAACCATGTCTTCTCCACTCTGTCCGCCTCCGCCGCCGGAAGCGGTGCGCCTTCGGTGTGCCGGGCGCTGTTTTGCTGTGCCGGCAGCCGTTCGTGGAGCCGCCGGGTTGGGGACTGCAATCTTCGCGTGGCGGCGCCCGATTCGTGCCGGCATGCCCGCCAGACCGGCCACCGACCGTCGCCCACGCCCGCGTTGCTGCGGTCGCACACGAAAATCCGGCGTCAGTTTAGCGTCGCGACGACGAAATCGGGTTTCGTAACCCGTTCATGCAAACCCTACATTATGAGATAAGATTGCACGCAGGAGACAGATGAGGAAACAAAAATGCCTGAACCGGTTCTCGACCGCATCGATCGGAGCTTGCTGGCCCTGCTGCAGGAGAACGGCCGCGCGTCGAATCTCGAACTGGCGAAGGCTGTGGGCCTGTCGCCGGCGCAGACGCTGCGACGCCACCGCCGGCTCGAGGAGATCGGCGCGATCCGCCGCTATGAAACGCGGTTGTGCCCCGACACGCTCGGCTTCGGCGTCACCGCCTTCGTGCACGTGACGATGGAGCGCGGGCACATCCGCGACCTGTCGAAATTCCAGAAACTCGTGTCGGATCTCGCGCAAATCCAGGAGTGCTTTTCGGTGACGGGCGACATCGACTACGTGCTGAAGGTCGTCGCGCACGACCTGAAAGGGCTGTCGAAATTCCTGCTCGAAACGCTGATGCGCATTCCGGGCGTGAGCGGCGTGCATTCGAGCGTGTGTCTCGACGAGATCAAGTGCACGAGTGCGATGCCGGTTGCGGAGTGATTCGTCGGCTTGCCGATCCCGCGTGAGGCTGCGAGCGCGCAGGTTGCCGCGAGCGCCGCACTGACGGCCTGCGGCATTGCTGCGTACCGGTTCCGGGCACGTGCCTGCGCGCCGCCGCCGATATCCGCCGTTGCCTAGCGCGCCTCGAACGCGCTGATCAACAGCGCCCCCGCCGCGATTACCACGCAGCCGGCCGCGCGGCGCGGCGTCAGTCGCTCGCCGAGATACACGCGCGCGATCAGCGCCGCGAACACGACGCTCGTTTCGCGCAGCGCCGACACCGGCCCCATCGGCGCGCGGTCCATCGCCCAGATCACGATGCCGTACGCCAGCGCCGCGAAGACGCCGCCGCACGCGGCCTTCGCCGTTTCACCGACGTCCTGCGTCAGCCGCAGCGACCCCGCGCGCAGCCGGTAATACACGGCCATCAGCGCGCCCGTGAGCACGAACATCCACGCGGTGTAGCCGACCGTGCCGCCGCTTTCCCGCACGCCGATCCCGTCGACCACGCTGTAGGCCGCGATCGACACGCCAGTCGCGAACGCGGTCGGCAGCACCTGCGTCAGCCGATGCGTTGCGCCGCGCCCGCGCTCCAGCCCGATCGCGAGGATGCCGGCGCAGATCAGCACCAGCCCGGCCTGCGCGCCGAGATTCAGCCGCTCGCCCGCGAACGCCGCCGCACCGAGCGTGACCAGCAGCGGCGCACTCCCGCGTGCGACCGGATAGGCGACGCTCAGGTCGCCGTGCTGGTACGCGCGCACCAGCAACAACGTATAGACGACGTGCAGCAGCGCCGACGCGACCACGTACGGCCAGCTCGCCGGCGCGATCGGCGCTGCGGCCGGCAGGAACAGCAGCGCGAACAGCCCGATCGCGATCTGCAGCACCGTGGCCGACCGCAGCCGGTCGCCGCTGCTGCGGACCAGCGCGTTCCACGACGCATGCAGGAACGCGGCGCACAGCACGGCAAACAGAACGGGGATCGGCACGCTGAACACTCCCTGACGGTCGAAGGGCGCGCAACACGCGCGACGGGCGTTCATCGTAGGAATGCGTCACGCGATTGTCAAAAAAGCGCGCTGCGCCGCGAACCCGCTCGCCGCGCGCCGACGCACGCCCGGCCGTGGATGCGACGCAATAACCGGAGGCAGCGCGACATGCGTCGCCACGATGGCATACGGATCGCCGCTTTCCAGCGCCTTTCACGTGAAAAGACCCCGTAATGAAATCGATACCGCGGCGCAATCGCCGCGAAAACACTCCGTCCCCATATTTTCATACCAGGCTGATTCAATGCGCGTGCTCTCCGTCGAGCCCGCGCCGAACCCACACGGCGACGCGGCCGATCCCACCATCGAAAGCCAACCTGGAGTGTTGCGATGTTCCGTCAAGCCTTGCTCGTCACCGCCTGTGCCGGCGCAGCCCTCGCGCTGTTCGCCTGCGGCGGCAGCGACGATCCCACGCCGACGCCCGCGGTGTCCTCGCAGGACGCGCTGCAGACCGCCACGCCGATCAAGCACGTCGTCGTGATCTACGGCGAGAACGTGTCGTTCGACCACTACTTCGGCACCTATCCGAATGCGACGAACCCGGCGGGCGAGCCGGCGTTCACCGCCAAATCCGGCACGCCGACGGTCAACGGCCTGACGGGCACGCTGCTCACCGCGAACCCGAACTTCACGAACACGGCCAACGGCACCGACGCCGCGAACCCGTTCCGCCTCGACCGCACGCAGGCCGCGACGGCCGACCAGAACCACGCGTACACGGCCGAACAGCAGGCCGAGGACAACGGCCTCGCCGACCTGTTCCCGAAATACACCGGCAAGGGCTCGTCCGGCGGCGCCGGCGCGTTCGGCACGAAGGGCCAGGTGATGGGCTACTTCGACGGCAACACCGTGACCGCGCTGTGGAACTACGCGCAGCGCTTCGCGATGAGCGACAACGCCTATACGACGGTCTACGGCCCGTCGACGCCGGGCGCGCTGAACGTCGTGTCGGGCCAGACCAACGGGATGCAGATCGTCAAGACGTCCGCGCAGCCGTCGACGCTCGCGAAGAGCTCGTACTACATCAACGACGGCCAGGGCGGCTACACGATGATCAACGACGTCGACCCCGGCTACGACGTCTGTTCGAGCACGACCGACCAGGCGATGATGAGCGGCAAGAACATCGGCGACCTGCTGAACAGCGCGAAGATCACGTGGGGCGGCTTCATGGGCGGCTTCAACCTGTCGACGACGAACAGCAACGGCACGACGGGCTGCAGCCGCAGCACGGTCGCGACCGCCGTGAACGCCGCGACGGCCGACTACATCCCGCACCACAACTGGTTCCAGTACTACGCGTCGACCGCGAACCCGCAGCACACGCGCCCGAGCTCGACCGCCGCGATCGGCTCGAGCTTCGAGACCGACGGCAAGACCGCCGAGCCCGCGAATCACCAGTACGACACCGACGACTTCTTCGCGGCCGTGAAGGCCGGCAACTTCCCGTCGGTCAGCTTCCTGAAGGCGCCGGCCGCACAGGACGGACACGCGGGCTATTCGGATCCGCTCGACGAGCAGGCGTTCGTGACGAAGGTCGTCAACTTCCTGCAGCAGCAGCCGGACTGGCAGAACACGGCCGTGATCGTCACCTATGACGACTCGGACGGCTGGTACGACCACGCGTACACGACGCCGACCCGCGCGTCGTCCGACGCGGTCGACCAGGTGAACGGCAACGGCAAGTGCGGTTCGGGCGGCACCACCGGCGTGAACGGCGCAACGGTGAACGGCCGCTGCGGCCCCGGCGTGCGCATTCCGCTCGTCGTGATCTCGCCGTACGCAAAGCAGAACTACGTCGACCATACGCAGATCGACCAGGCGTCCGTCGTGCGCTTCATCGAGGACAACTGGCTCGGCGGCCAGCGCATCGGCGGCGGTTCGTTCGATGCGACCGCAGGCGACCTGCGCGGCCTGTTCGACTTCTCGTCGAAGCCGAACACCACGCCGCTGTATCTCGATCCGACGCAAGGCACCGTGTTGAGCGCGGCGCCGTCGATGTAACCGGCAACGCGTCACGACAGGCCGGCGCAGCGTGCGCCGGCCGTTTCCATTTCAACGCGCCGCTTCGTGCGGCACACGATTTCCGAGCGACGACAGCATGACAGCCCGCCCCGCGTTCCCGTCCCCCGAAGCCTCCGGCCGCCTCGCGCCGCGTTCCCCTGCCCGCCTCGTGCGCCGTGCGGCGTTCGTGGTCGGGGCTGCCGTGCTCGGCTACGGTGCGTTCGCGATTGCGTTTCCCGCGCACACGCCGGCGGCGATCGGCGACGTCGTCGCCGACTGGACCGGCGCGAACGCACATCCGGTCGTGCTGCAGCGGCCGGCCGCGCAGCCGCTGTCGGCGGTCGCGCAGCTCGGGCGCGCGCTGTTCGACGATCCGTCGCTGTCGGCCTCGGGCCGGCAGTCGTGCGCATCGTGCCACAGTCCCGCTCACGCGTACGGCCCGCCGAACGCGCTGGACGTGCAGCCGGGCGGCCTCGCGATGACGCAGCAGGGTTACCGCCCGCCGCCGTCGCTGATGTACCTGTACCGGCAGCCGAACTTCAGCATCGGCCCCGATGCCGGTGAAAACGACGCCGCGCCGAGCATCGCGCAGCAGGCTGCGTCGGCGGCCGGCGTCGTGAAGGCGCAGAAGGTGGCCGGCACGGCCGCGGCGCCGCAGCTGGTGCCGCAGGGCGGGATGTTCTGGGACGGTCGCGCCGACACGCTGCAGCAGCAGGCGTTCGGCCCGCTGCTGAATCCGGTCGAGATGGCGAACACGAGCATCGACGAGGTCGCGCGCAAGCTGTCGCAATCGGCGCATCGCGCGCAGTTCATCCAGCTGTTCGGGCCGCGCGTGTTCGACAGCCCGCAGCTCGCGGTGTCGGAGGCGATGTTCGCGATCGCGCGCTACCAGGTCGAGGACACGTCGTTCCATCCGTACAACAGCAAGTACGACCGCTGGCTCGAAGGCCGTGCGCGCCTGACGCAGGCCGAGCTGCGCGGGCTGCGGCTCTTCAACGATCCGGACAAGGCGAATTGCGCGGGCTGCCACCTGTCGAAGCCCGGCAAGGACGGCCTGCCGCCGATGTTTACCGATTACCAGTACGAGGCGCTCGGCGCGCCGCGCAATCGGCAGCTCGCGCAGAATCGCAACCCGGCGTTCTACGATCTCGGCGTGTGCGGGCCGTTCCGGGACGACCTGAAGGACCAGACGCAGTATTGCGGGATGTTCCTCACGCCGACGCTGCGCAACGCGGCGACGCGCCACGTGTTCTTCCACAACGGCGTGTTCCATACGCTCGACCAGGTGATGGCGTTCTACAACGAGCGCAATACCGCGCCGCAGAAGTTCTATCCGCGCGGGCCGAACAGCAGGATCGACGTGTACGACGACATTCCGGCGAAGTACCGCGCGAACGTCGACACGACCGATGCGCCGTTCGATCGCAAGCCGGGCGATACGCCCGCGATGTCGGCGCAGGACATCAAGGACATCGAAGCGTTCCTGAACACGCTGACCGACGAGCCCGTGCGCTGAGCGTCGCACCGCCCGCCGCGCGATGCGCGCGGGCGGCTGCGCACGCGGATGCGGAGCGACGGCGGTGACGGTTCCGCGCGCGGGCGCGAGCAACCGGATCGCCGCAGCCTCCCCTCGTTTTCCCTGATCCGTTTCACCTTGACGCCTCCGCCCCGATGGATGAAACTTCGCCCATCGCAAGTGTGATCACAGATCGCAGATCAAACCCAGGAGACTCCCGCCTTGGCGCCCCGTATCGTCCCGCCCGCACTGAAAGCCATCGAACCGGAAACGATGGCCGACAAGGTCTACCAGCAATTGCGCGAAGCGCTGATGAGCGGCCGTTTCGCGCCCGGCCAGGCGCTGAGCCTGCGCAGCGTCGCGGAAGCCGTCGGCTCGTCGACGATGCCCGTGCGTGCCGCCCTCACGCGGCTGCGCGCCGAGCGTGCGCTCGTCGACGGCCCGAACCGCGCGCTCGTCGTGCCGCCGATGACGCTCGACACGCTCGACGAACTGCGCGAAGTGCGCATCGCGCTCGAAGGCTGCATCGCCGAACGCGCGTGCGCGCGGATGACCGATGCGCAGATCGCCGCGGTTCGCAAGACCTGCGAGACGATGCAGGCGCATGCCGAAGCGGGCCGGTCCCGCGCCTATCTGCAAAGCAACTTCGCGTTTCACAGCGCGATCTACGCGCACGGCGCAAGCGAAAGCACGCTGGCGATCGTCGAGAACCTGTGGATGCGCATCGGGCCGTTCCTGAACATGGTCGCGCTCGACGTGCCGCACATGCGGCGCTCGATGGACGCGCACCGCGCCATCGTCGACGCGCTCGAACGGCGCGACGGCGCGGGTGTGCGCGCCGGCATCGCGCTCGACATCGGCGGCGCCGCGCACGATCTCGCCGAAACGCTGCGGGCCGAGCAGACGCCGCGCCGCGTGAACGCGAAGCCGTAGCGCCAGGCCCGCGCGTGCGGGAACGACGCCGCATCCAACCACATCGACAATGGAGACAACCCGGCATGACAGCTTCCGACCTGCTCAAACCCTATAGCGGCCTGCGCGTCCTCGTGACCGGCGGCGCATCGGGCATCGGCCTCGAAATCGCCGACGCGTTCGCGCAATGCGACGCGCGCGTGCATGTCTGCGACGCGTCGTCTGCGGCGATCGCGGCGCTGGCCGACCGGCCGGCGCGTGCGGCCATCGGCGCGACGCTGGCCGACGTCTCCGATCCGGCCGCCGTCGAACGCGTGTTCGCGGATGTCGCCGCGACGCTCGGCGGCCTCGACGTGCTGGTCAACAACGCCGGCATCGCCGGCCCGACCGGCGGCATCGACGAGATCGATCCGGTGCAGTGGGAGCAGACCGTCGCGATCAACCTGAACGCGCAATTCCAGTTCGCGCGGCGCGCGGTGCCGCTGCTGCGCGAATCGAAGCACGGCGGCGCGATCATCGCGCTGTCGTCGGTCGCGGGCCGGCTCGGCTATGCGTACCGCACGCCGTATGCGGCAACCAAATGGGCCGTCGTCGGCCTCGTCAAGAGCCTCGCGATCGAACTCGGCCCGCTCGGCATCCGCGTCAATGCGATCCAGCCCGGCATCGTGCGCGGCCCGCGCATGCGCCGCGTGATCGAGGCGCGCGCCCAGCAGCTCGGCATCGGCTACGACGAGATGGAGAAGCGCTATCTGGAGAAGATCTCGCTGCGCCGCATGACCGATCCGGCCGAGATCGCGGCGACCGCGCTGTTCCTCTGCTCGCCGGGCGGCCATGGCATCACCGGGCAGGCGATCTCCGTGTGCGGCAACGTCGAAGTGCTCTGACGCATCCCGCGTCGCTCATCGAAAAGGAATTCACCCGTGGCAAACGCTCGCAAAGTCATCATCACCTGCGCGCCGACCGGCGCGATCCACACGCCGTCGATGTCGCCGTACCTGCCCGTGACGCCGCACCAGATCGAGACGGCCGCCGTCGCGGCCGCGCAGGCCGGCGCCGCGATCCTGCACCTGCACGCGCGCAACCCGTCGGACGGCAAGCCGACGCAGGACCCGGCCGTGTTCGCCGAATTCCTGCCGCGCATCAAGGCGCAGACCGATGCGGTGATCAACCTGACCTCGGGCGGCAGTCCGCACATGAGCGTCGACGAACGGTTGCAGCCCGCGCTGCACTTCCAGCCCGAAATCGCGTCGCTGAACATGGGCTCGATGAATTTCGGGCTCTACCCGATGCTCGAGCGCTTTCGCGAACTGAAGCATCCGTGGGAACGCGAGCATCTCGAGAAGAGCCGCGACCTCGTGTTCAAGAACACCTTCGCGGACATCGAGACGATCCTCACGCGCTGCGGCGCGAACGGCACGCGTTTCGAGTTCGAGTGCTACGACATTTCGCATCTGTACAACCTCGCGCATTTCGTCGATCGCGGGCTCGCGAAGCCGCCGTTCTTCGTGCAAAGCGTGTTCGGCCTGCTCGGCGGGATCGGCGCGCATCCGGAAGACCTGATGCACATGCGCCGCACGGCCGACCGCCTGTTCGGCAACGACTACGTGTGGTCGATTCTCGGCGCCGGCCGCAACCAGATTCCGCTGGCAACGATCGGCGCCGCGCAGGGCGCGAACGTGCGCGTCGGGCTCGAGGATTCGCTGTGGATCGCGCCGGGGCAGCTCGCCGAATCGAGCGCCGCGCAGGTGCTGAAGATGCGGCAGGTGCTCGAAGGCCTGTCGCTGGAGATCGCGACGCCGGCCGAGGCCCGCGCGATGCTGGCGCTCAAGGGCGGCGACGCGGTGAATTTCTGAGCGTCGCGACACGCCGCCACACCCGAACCCGCAAGCGCAGAGACACGGCGCCGGCCCGAGCCGGCCGGCGCCAGGACGCCCATCATCGCCCCGCTCCCGTCGAGCGCCGCCGGCGCGCGGCTCCGTCGTCTGCCCATCCGCTGCGCGTGGCGCGGCGGCATTTGTCGAACGCGGCGCACCGTGCTTGCCGTGCGCGCCGGTTCGCCCTTACCGGAGTCGTCCGCATGTCCACTCATCACGTCCAGGCCCTGCCCTCCGCCGCCGGCGACGCGAGCGCGTCGCTGAACCGGCTGCTGTTCCGCAAACTCATGCCGCTGCTGATCGCCGCCTATGTGATCAGCTTCCTCGACCGCACCAATATCGCGTTCGCGAAACACTCGATGGGCGTCGATCTCGGCATCTCGTCGGCCGCGTACGGGCTCGGCGCGGGGCTGTTCTTCCTGACCTACGCGTTCTGCGAAATCCCGAGCAACCTGATCATGCATCGCGTCGGCGCGCGCTTCTGGATCACGCGGATCATGATCACGTGGGGCGCGCTGTCGGTCGCGATGGCGTTCGTGCGCGGCGAAACCTCGTTCTACGTGATGCGCCTGCTGCTCGGCGTCGCCGAAGCCGGCCTGTTTCCGGGCGTGATGCTGTACCTGACCTACTGGTTCGGCCGCGAGGAACGCGCGCGGGCGACCGGCTATTTCCTGCTCGGCGTGTGCATCGCGAACATCGTCGGCGGGCCGCTGGCCGGCGCGCTGATCGAACTCGACGGCACGCTCGGCTTCCACGGCTGGCAATGGCTGTTCGTCGTCGAAGGGATTCCGGCCATCCTGCTCGCGTTCGTCGTGTGGATGCGCCTGCCGGACCGGCCGAGCGCCGCGCCGTGGCTCGCGCCCGAGACCGGACGCGCGCTGGAGCGCACGCTGGCCGCCGAGCAGGACGCGGGCATCGCCGCGCACGACGGACACGCGTTCGGTGCGGCGCTGCGCGATCCGCAGATCTGGCTGGCGATCTTCGTGTACTTCTGCCATCAACTGACGATCTATACGGTGATCTTCTTCCTGCCCGGCATCATCGGCGCATCGGGACGCGTGTCGCCGTTCGCCGTCGGGCTGCTGACCGCGCTGCCGTGGCTGGCCGCCGCGCTCGGCGCCGCGACGCTGCCGCGCTTCGCACGCGCGTCGCGCCATGCACGCCGGCTGCTGTGCGCGGGGCTCGTCGTGATGGCGGCCGGCATGGTCGGCGCGGCGCATGCGTCGCCGGTGGCGGGCCTCGTCTGCGTATGCGTGGCCGCGTCGATGTTCTTCGTCGTGCAGTCGATCGTGTTCACGTTTCCCGCGTCGCGCCTGGCCGGCAGCGCGCTGGCCGGCGGCCTCGGTCTCGTGAATACCTGCGGCCTGCTCGGCGGCTTCGTCGGCCCGACCGTCGTCGGTGCGATCGAGCAGGCGACCGGCAACGCGAAGAACGGGCTGACGCTCCTCGCGGCGGCGCTGCTGGTGGCCGCGTTCGCGAGCCTCGCGCTGCGTCACGGCCACGAGCGAGTCGGGGCGCGGGCGCGCGGCTGACGCGCGCGTGCGCCGCTCCGGCGCGAGGCAGGCACCGAACCGGCCTGCATCGCGCCGGTTGCGTCAGAACAGGTACATCCCCGCGACGAACACGACGCCGGAGAACAGCAGCGTCGTCACGCAGTACCCCATGATGTCGCGCACGCCGAGCCCCGCGATCGCAAGGGCGGGCAGCGCCCAGAACGGTTGCGCCATGTTGGTCCACGCCTCGCCGTAGGCGATCGCCATCGCGGCCTTGCCGAGATCGGCGCCGAGCGCCTGCGCCGCCGGCATCACGAACGGTCCCTGCACGACCCAGTGACCGCCGCCCGACGGCACCGCGAAATTGATCACGGCCGAGCTGAGGAACGCGAGCAGCGGAAAGGTGTGCACGTTCGCGATATCGACGAACCATTTGGTGATCACGCCCGCCAGCCCCGAGTGATCCATCAGCGCCTGGATCCCCGCGTAAAACGGAAACTGGATCATGATCCCCGATGCGCCGCGCGCCGCACCGGCCACCGCGCGCGCATAGGCCATCGGCGTACGGTGCAGCAGGATGCCGGCCGCGAGGAATGCGAGGTTCACGGTATCGATGTCGAGCGCGAAGCCCTTCTGCACGAACTTCAGCACGAGAAACGCCGCGCACAGCGCCGCGACGAGGACCGACAGCAGGCGGCTCTCCTCCATGCGCTCCGCCAGCGTCGCGTCGGGCCCGAGCTTGCGCTCGACGCTCGGCGGCTCGGCGAGCAGCGCCGGATCGACGCTGACGACGTCGCCGGGCTTCGGCATCATCATCCGCGCCAGAAACGGCAGCATCACGATCAGGCCGATCGTGATGAACGCGTTGTAGCCGGTGAAGATCGTCTCGGACACCGGAATCAGGCCGATGGTCTTCTCCATCGGGTTGCCCTTGGTCGCCGCGACGAGCGGCACCGAACCGGACAGGCCGCCGTGCCAGCTCAGGAAGCCCATGTACGCGGATGCGACGAGCAGGCGGTAGTCGCTGCCTGCGACGCGGCGCGCGACCTCGCGCGCAAGCATCGCGCCGAGCACGAGGCCGAAGCCCCAGTTGATCGCGCACGCGAGCGCGCCGACGAACGCGACGAGCATCACGCCCTGCGCCGGCGTACGCGCCGCGCTCGCCAGCGCGACCAGCAGGCGCCTGACGGGCGGCGAACTCGCGAGCGCGTGGCCCGTGACCAGGATCATCACCATCTGCATCGAGAACGCGAGCAGGTTCCAGAAGCCCGAGCCCCACATCGTCGTGAGCTGCACGGGCGTGTTCGGCGTCAGGCCGAGCGCCAGCGCGAACGTCGCGATCGTCAGCAGGATCGCGAAAATCAACGGGTCGGGCAGCACGCGGTGGACCACCTGCGTGAAAAAGCCGGAAATTCTCTGAATCAACTTGTGCTCCTCGTTTCCTGACAGGGACGTCCGCGCGTGTCGTTGTTGATGGAAGCGCGGGCCGCGCGGATTCTTGCACAGAACCGGCAAATTCGCTTCGGCGGGAACGAGGAGACATTGGGAAGCAGACCGCGCAGTCTTGCGCGCTGCCGTATGCGCGTGCATCGCGTCGGCCCGCGCGACGTGCCGCGTGTGACGACGCTGCGGCCGGCCTCGCGCACCAGGTGCCCGAGCCGGCCTGCACGCCGCGCTACCGCGTCGCCGCGGCGCGCTCGCCTATCACTCCGATCGCCTGCGCGCGGCGTGGGCGTTGCGCCAGCCGCTCCGCCAACCGGTATGCGACGAGCGACCCGGCCACCGCCAGCAGCATCGGCACGAGGCTGTCGTGATTCGCGCGCGTGAATTCGAGCAGCAGCACGACGGCCGTGATCGGCATCTGCATCGACGCCGCCAGAAACGCGGTGGCGCCGATCAAGGCACAGCCGCCGATCGACGCGCCCGGCCACACGGCGCTCCACAACCCGCCGAGCACGATGCCGAGCAGCGCGCCGTTCGCGAGACCGGGCGTCAGCAGGCCGCCCTCCGCGCCCGCGCGCAGGCTGGTCGCCTCGATCAGCACCTTCAGCGCGAGCAGCGCGGCGGCGAGACCGACCGTCAGCGTGCCGTCGAAACCGAGCGATGCCGGCCCCTTGCCGTTGCCGAGCAGTTGCGGGAACCGCATCGCGAGCCAGCCGATCATCGCGAAATTGAGCAGCGCGAGCACGGGCAGCCGCCCGTCCTTCGGCGCATGCCCGCGCGCGTGGCTCGTAAGCCGCACGAAGCCGTACGCGGCGAAGCCGAACAGCGGCCCGCAGACGATCGACCACACGACGAGCGGCGTGCTCGATACGAACGGCGGCACCGTGTACTGGTGTTCGTTGCCGAGGCCGATCCACGCGACGGCCGCGGCGATCGCCGAGGTCGCGATCGCGACGATCAGCGCACGCAGCTCGAAGGTGCCGAGCAGCACTTCGAGCACGAAGATCGCGCCGCCGAGCGGCACGTTGTAGACGGCCGCGAGCCCCGCGCCGGCGCCGCACGCGACCATCAACCGGCAGTCGCCGGGCGTGAGCGCCGCGCGATGCGCGAGGCGGCCCGCGAGCAGCGCGCCGATCTCGCGCGGCGCGACTTCGCGACCGAGCGGCGAGCCGAGCGCGACGGTGACGATCTGCAGCAGCGCATGCACGGTCGTGCTGACGAACGGCATGCGCGGGTCGGCCGCGCGAACCGCGCGACGAATGCTGACGAGCGGCCGCCCGTAGCGATAAAGCATCCACCAGCCGCCGCCGGCCACGACGCCGCAGACGACCAGCACGGCGAGCCGGCGCAGCGGATCGGCGCCGGTCACGCCGCTGAGGAAGCTTTCGTTGCCGATCACGTGCGCGACGCTGTAGCCGTACGCGACATGCTGGATCGCGTGCAGCAGCAACGCGAGCAGCATGCCGCCGAAACCCGCGCCGACGCCGGTCAGGATCGTGACGACGGCGATTCGCGCAAACGGGCTGGCGGGCGGCGCAGAGGGCGGGACGGCGGACGGGAGATCGGGGCGCATGGGATCGGCGGCTTCGGCGTGAAAACACGGCGCGCCACGTGCACGCCGTCATCAGGCCCGTATCGTAGACGGCCGCCGATCATGCAACAAACGTATTTTTCGAATCGACTCATGCATTTTCGAGATGAATCGACGCGCTTGCGCGCTCAGTCCGGATACGTGACGCGCTCCGGCTCGCGCCGCATGATCACGTGTCCGTCGCGGATCGACAGTGCGGCCTTCGCCTGCCGGCGCACCGCCTCGTAGTCGCTGTCGGCATCGAGCACGACGAGATTGGCCGGGCGCCCGACCGCGATGCCGTACCGCTCGCCGAGATGCAGCGCCGTCGCGCTGTGGTCGGTCACGAAATCGAGGCAGCGCTGCAGGTCCTGGTATCCCATCATGTGGCAGATATGCAGGCCCGCATCGAGCACGCGCAGGATGTTGCCGTTGCCGAGCGGATACCACGGATCCTTGATCGAATCCTGTCCGAAGCAGACGTTGATGCCCGCGCGATCGAGTTCCGCGACGCGCGTGACGCCGCGCCGCTTCGGAAACGTGTCGAAGCGCCCCTGCAGATGGATGCTCTCGGTCGGACACGAGATGAAATTCAGCCCCGCGCGCTTCAGCAGCCGGAACAGCTTCGAGCAGTACGCGTTGTCGTACGAGCCCATCGCCGTCGTGTGGCTCGCCGTCACGCGCGCGCCCATTCCGCGCACGCGGGTTTCCTCGGCGAGCACTTCGAGAAAGCGCGAATGCGGATCGTCGGTCTCGTCGCAATGCACGTCGACGAGGCAGCCCGTGCGCTCGGCGAGATCCATCAGGAAGCGGATCGAACTGACGCCCTGCTCGCGCGTGTTCTCGAAATGCGGAATCCCGCCGACGACGTCCGCGCCCATCTCGATCGCCTGCTCCATCAACGCGCGGCCGCCGTCGAACGACTCGATGCCCTCCTGCGGAAACGCGACGATCTGCAGGTCGATCAGCCCGCGCGCCTCGTCCTTCACCTCGAGCATCGCCTTCAGCGCGGCGAGCGACGGATCGGTGACGTCGACGTGCGTGCGCACATGCTGGATGCCGTGATCGCGCAGCATCGCGATCGCCGCATGCGCGCGCGCCTTCGTGTCGTCGTGCGTGATCGTGGCCTTGCGCTCGGCCCAGCGCTCGATTCCCTCGAACAGCGTGCCGCTCATGTTCCAGGCCGGCTCGCCGGCCGTCAGCACCGCGTCGAGGTGAATATGCGGCTCGACGAGCGGCGCGATCGCGAGACGGCCGCCCGCGTCGAGATCGCCGGCGGCGACGGATGCGACCGGCGCGGGCTGCGCGTCGATCCGCGCGATCGTGCCGGCGTCGAGGCCGATCGTAAACAGGCCGTCGCGGTCGCGCAGGCGTGCGTTGTACAGGTTCATGCGGAAGCTCCCTCGTGACATGCATGGCAACGGCCGCACGCTCGGGCGGCGGCCGTTCGATTCGATCGATGCGGCAGGAAAAACAGTCGGGAAATATCGGCGCGCAACGCGCGCTGCGTCACGACCAGCCTTCGAACTTCAGGCCCGTCTCGGCCGCGGCTTGTTCCGGCGTCACGTCGCGCACGTGCTGGCCGAAGGTCCACACGTGCAGCTCCGGATCGCGCGCACGGTACGTGCGGTCGCCGTAGAACTGGTCGGCCGGCTCCTGCAGGATGTCCGCGCCGGCCTGCCGCGCACGCGCGCAATGCGCGTCGATGTCGCTCGCGAGCTGCACGTGCACGCTCTGCGTGTTGCGGCCGCCGGCTTCCACCGGGCTCGCGACGAAGTCGGCCCAGTAGCCGCCGATCATCACGACGCCGCCCGCATGCGTGAGTTCGGCATGCGTCACCTGCCCGTCGGCGGTGTAGACGACGATGCCGCGCCCGAAGCCGAACGCGCGCTCGAGCCATTCGAGCGCGGCGCGCGGATCGCGGTAATAGACGGCGGGACTGATCGGCGGAAGGGGCGCTGGCGTAGGCATCGTCTGTCTCCGGTCGTTGGGACGCAGTCCCCATTCTCCGCGCGTCGGCGACGCCGGGCAACCGTCGGCCGCCGATTCGCGCCTGTTGCGGCAATACGACAACGAAGCGGCGCCGGTCGCGCGCCGTGGCGCCCGAAGCGCCGGTATCCGGCGCACACAACACGACATTTCAGTTTTGTGAACGACTCTTGTTCGATCTGGAAAGGTTCGCTCGCACGCGTGCGTGGCATCGCGGACGGTGCGCATTCCTATACTTGCGCCGGATTTTTCGTTTCCGGTTCCACACGCAGGAGTCTTTCCATGAAGAAAACGTTCGTTGCGGGCGCATCCATCGCCGCGCTGTTCGCGCCGGCCGCCCACGCGCAAAGCTCGGTCACGCTGTACGGGCTGATCGATGCCGGCATCGTCTACACCAACAACGCCAACGGTGCATCGCTGTGGCGACTGAACAGCGGCACCATCAACGGCAGCCGCGTCGGCTTTCGCGGCACCGAGGATCTCGGCGGCGGCCTGAAGGCGCTGTTCGTGCTCGAGAACGGCTTCAACCTGAACAACGGCGGGCTCGGCCAGGACGGCAAGCTGTTCGGTCGCCATGCGTATGTTGGCCTGAGCCACAACGACTACGGCACGCTGACGCTCGGCCGCCAGTACGACACGATGGTCGACTTCGTCGCGCCGCTGTCCGCGACCTCGGGCGACTTCGGCGATACGAGCTTCGCGCACCCGTTCGACAACGACAACCTGAACCACTCGCTGCGCATCAACAACGCGGTCAAGTACACGAGCAATACGATCGCCGGTTTCAAGGTCGGCGCGATGTATGCGTTCTCGAACGCGACGAACTTCGGCGCCAATCGCGCGTACAGCGTCGCGGCAAGCTACACGAACGGCCCGCTGAAGCTGGCCGGCGCATACCTGCAGATGAACGGCACCAAGGGCACGACCGGCGCGAGCCCCGGCGCGACCGACGCCGTCGAGGCGAAGAGCCTGAACCAGGGCGGCTGGTCGATCGGCTCGGATCGCATGCGCACCTACGGCGGCGGCGTCAGCTACGGGTTCGGCCCGGCGACCGTCGGCTTCGTCTATACGCGCTCGCAGTACGACAACACGGGCTCATTCGGCTCGACCGGCCAGATCGCGTTCAACAACTACGACGTCAACCTGCGCTACGCGGTGACGCCGGCCTTCAGCGTCGGCGCGGCCTATGTCTATACCGACGCCAGCGTGTCGAACCCCGACAGCAGGCACGGCACCGACCCGAAGTGGCATCAGGTCGACCTGCAGGCCGTCTACAAGCTGTCGCGCCGCACCGACGTCTATGCGGAAGCGATCTACCAGCACGCGTCGGGACGCGGCTACCAGGCGTTCATCGACGGCTCGGGCGGCGCATCGAGCACCGCGAACCAGGTCGTCGGCACGGTCGGCCTGCGTACGCGCTTCTGATCGGCATCGCGCCGCGCCGGGCACGCGACGCGGCGCGAATGTTGTGCCATCTGGAAGGCTGCCTGCCTGGAATCGGGGTTTTTACGCGCGGGCCTGCTGCGTAGACTGGCATCGACGGTTCCGATCGCGCCTCGATGGTCATTGCGGACCGCCATCCCAGTCCACAGGAGAACATCGTGAAATCGCTCGTCGTCACCGCCGCCGCCGTCCTGCTTGCCGCACCGGTCCTGTCGTTCGCCCAGTCGGCACAGTCGCCCGTCACGCGCGCGCAGGTGCTGCAGGAACTGTACGACCTCGAATCGGTCGGCTACAACCCGTCGCTCGGCGACGCAGGCAACTATCCGGACGACATCCTGGCCGCGCAGCACCGCCTCGAAGCGAAGCGCCTGGCCGAACGCAAGGCCGCGCAAGCCGCGTACGGTCCGGCCGGCACGCCGGCGACCGAATCGGGCGTGGCCGCACGTCCCGCGCTTTGAATGAACGCAGCGTGTGTCGCGCCGCCGCGGGCGGCGCACGCGCAAAGCGATCGCCGGGCGATGCACGTCCGGCGCGTTCCTTGCGTTTCCGCTGCGAAGTACTTCGACATGCGGCGCGCGATGCGCCGCGTGCGCCGTTACGCGGCCTGCCGTTGCCGGCCGATCGTGTTCAGCATCTCGACGTCGCGCGCGATCATTGCCGGCACCTGCGCGCGCAGCAGCTCGACCCAGGTGCGCACCTTCGCATCGATGAAGCGGCGCGACGGATAGAGCGCATACACGTTCATCTTCTGCAGGATGTGTTCCGGCAGTACGCGCACGAGCGATCCGTCGCGCAGCGCGTCGATCGCCGAATAGAGCGGCAGCATGCCGATGCCGATCCCGTCGCGGATCGCGAGCGCGAGCGATTCGGCCGTATTGGTCTGCACCGGGCCCGCGACACGAATCTGCTCGACGCCGTCCGGCCCTTCGAGCACCCATTCGTGCGTCGGGAACGCGGGCGTGCAGAGCGTCAGGCACGCGTGCGCGCCGAGGTCCTGCGGACGGGCCGGCGCACCGTGCCGCTTCACGTAGTCCGGCGACGCGCAGAGGATGCTGAAGGTCGAGCCGAGCAGGTGCGATACCAGCTCCGAGTCGGGCAGCGACGACGCGGTCACGACCGCCGTGTCGCTGGTGCCGTCGAACAGGTCGGGCATCCGCTGCGACAGCGACAGCTCGATCGACACGTCCGGATACTGCGCGTGGTAGCGCGTCAGCGCCGGCAGCACATAGTGATGGCCGACGCTGGCGAAGCTGTGCAGGCGCAGTACGCCGACCGGCCGCTCGTGCGCGCAGCTCGCCTCTTCTTCCGCGCGATCGACGTCGGCGAGGATCTGCCGGCAGCGCCGCAGATAGCTCTCGCCGGCCGACGTCAGCGCGAGACGGCGCGTCGAGCGATTCATCAGACGGGTGCGCAGGCGCGCCTCGAGTTCCGACACCGCGCGCGACATCGCGCCCGTCGTCGAATTCAGCGATTGCGCGGCCGCGGTGAAACTGCCCGTCTCGACGACGCGCGTAAACACCCGCATGTTTTGTAGGGTATCCATTCCTGTTTACGACCTGTAGCGGAGCCGCCATTTTCCTCCAACGGGTGCGACAGATTGTTACCCGGCATGCAACTATCGTTTCCCCGCAGCTGCGTTAATGCGCGCCCGCCGCCCTCCTACAATCGGCGCCTCACCAGTCGAACGGGCCCGTTCGGACCGGCCGCGGCACCCGCCCGGCACCGGATGCGCCCCCTCCTTTCATGAAGCCACCCTCAGCGATCGAGCGATCTTCCATCGAACCGGCCCGATGGAGGACATGGCTCGATCCGCTCGGCGACGCCGCGCGCGACTGGGCCGCGAGCGACGGGCTGATCTGGCTGCACCTCGCGAAAACGGTGTGCGCGGCGCTGCTCGCGATGGGCATCGCGATGCGGCTCGAGATGTCGCAGCCGCGCACCGCGATGACCACCGTGTTCGTGCTGATGCAGCCGCTGTCGGGAATGGTATTCGCGAAGAGCTTCTATCGCGTGCTCGGCACCGCCGCCGGCCTCGTCGCCGCGCTCGCGCTCGGCGGGCTGTTCGCGCAGCAGCCCGAGCTCTACATGGCCGGCATCACGCTCTGGATCGGCTGCTGCATCGCGCTCGCGGTGCGCAACCGCCACTTCCGCTGGTACGGCTTCGTGCTCGCCGGCTATACGGCCGCGCTGATCGGCCTGCCCGCGGTGATGTCGCCGCAGACGCTGTTCCAGTCCGCGCTCACGCGCGCCGCGGAAGTCGCGCTCGGCATCGCGTGTTCGGGCGCGGTCAGCGCGCTGGTCCTGCCGCTCAGTTCCGCGAAGGCGCTGATGCGCTCGCTGAGCGCGCGCCACGCGAATTTCGCGGCCTTCGCGGCCGGCGCGCTCGCGGGCGATATCGCACGCGGCGATTTCGAGCGGCGCTTCGCCGATTTCGTCGACGAGATCGTCGGCTTCGAGGCCAATCGCGCGTTCGCGTCGTTCGAGGATCCGCACATTCGCGCGCGCAGCCGCCGGCTCGCGCGGCTGAACAGCGAATTCATGAACGCATGCACGCGGCTGCATGCGCTGCACCAGCTCGTCAAGCGGCTGCGCGCCGGTCGCGCCGATGCGGTGCTCGACGCGCTCGCGCCGCATGTCGAGGCGCTCGCGCAGCGGCTGGCCGCGCTGCGCGACGAACGGCAGCGCGGCATCGCGTCGACCACCGGCGCACTGCTCGAACTGCGCCGCTTTCACAACGCATTGCCGAAGGCCGCACGGGCGTCGCGGCGCGAGATCGAGGCGCACGCGGCCGGCGGCCTGCTGGACTTCGATACGGCGATCGAGCTGATGTACCGCTTCATCGGCGAATATCTCGGCTATGCCGACACCTACGCGTCGCTCGACCAGGACGACCACGCGTTCGAGCGCTCGGTCACGCACTACAAGGTGAAGACCAACGCATTCTTCGTCGGCTTCACGTTCCTGCGCACGATCGTCGCGGTCGGTGCGATGAGCTGCTTCTGGATCGCGTCGGAATGGCCGAGCGGCTCGCTTGCCGTGATCGCGACCGCGATCGCCTGCGCGCTCAGCTCGACGTCGCCGCGCGCGCCGAAGTTCGTCGCGCAGATGGCCGTCGGCGCGGCGTTCGCGACCGCCGTCGGCTATCTGTACCTGTGCTACGTGTACCCGAACATCGACGGCTTCCCGCTGCTGTGCGCGGCGCTCGCGCCGGTGCTCGGCCTCGGCGCGTTTCTCGCGATGCGGCCGGGCATGTCCGGCTACGGGATCGGCTTCGCGGTGTTCTTCTGCCTGCTCGCGGGCCCCGACAACGTGATCGCGTATACGCCCGAGGTGCTGATCAACAACGGCATGGCGGTGGTCGTCGCGATGCTCGTGTGCGCGCTCGTGTTCGCGGTCGTGTTTCCGACCCACATGCCGTGGCTCACGGGCCGCATCGCGCACGACCTGCGCCGCCAGGTGACGCTCGCCTGCGAAGACGCGCCCGAAGGTCTCGCGCAGCGCTTCCAGTCGAGCACGCACGACCTGATGGCGCAGCTGCGCACGCTGCTGGTGCGGCGCACGCGGCAGCACCGCGACGCGCTGCGCTGGATGCTCGCGACGCTCGAGGTCGGCCATGCGGTGATCGACCTGCGCGACGAACTGCATGCGTTCAGCGAAACGAAACCGCCGCAGACGCTGCGCTGGACGGCATCGATCGATGCCGTGCTGCACGAATTGCCGCGCTTCTTCGACGAGCCGACGCCGACCCGCCACGCGCGCACGCTGAAGTCGGTGAACCTCGCGATCCGTGCCGCACAGCACGCGCTGCAGGCGTGGCACGCGGTGCCCGACGCGCGCCGCCGGATGCAGCGCATCGTCGGCTGCCTGCACTTCATGCGCAGCGCGCTGCTCGACAAGGACGCGCCGTTCAACCGGCATCGTCGCTGAGCCTCGATCGATGCGCCCGCAACGTCATCCTTGTTCCAGCTGCAAATAAGCTCTCCAGCCCGGGTGATTAATCTTTAAGCAGTGCGAGCCTATAGTTTCCTCACTGCCAGCACGACTGGCGATCACCCAGGAGAAGTCACAATGAAGCCGCTGCACCTCGCCCTCGTTGCCCTGTCGCTCACCGCCGCTGTCGCGCATGCGCAGCCGGTGCAGACCGACGTCGCCCCGCAACAGGCGAACCGCGCCGAAGCCGTGAAGGCCGCAGGCCGCGTCGATCGCGCGCAATCGAACCAGGAAGACCCGAATGCATGCGTCGGCCCCGTCAGCTTCTGCAACGTCTACTTCGGCAGCTGAGCATGACGCCGCGTGACGGCCGGCCCGCGGCGCTTTCGCATCACGCTGCGCGCCCCGGCCGCCAGCCGACTTCGCGCAACGCATCCAGCAGGCGCGCGTGCCCGAGCCCTTCGACGCGCGCACCGCGCGACACCACGTCGCCGCCCGCGACGAGCGCATTCACGATCGCTTCCTCGACCGCTTCGGCCGCCGCCGCGAACAGCGCGGAAATATGGTCGTTGTTGACCATCTTCACGTCGGTGGTCGGCGCGCCCTTGCTGCCGTAGTTGGCCGCCGGCAGCCCGTCATTGCCCGTGGCGAACGCGAGAAAGAGATCGCCGCTCGAATCCTCGGTACCGCCGCCAACCCGCGCGAGCCCGACGCTCGCCCGCTGCGCGAGCCGCGTGCATTGATGCGGCAGCAGCGGCGCATCGGTCGCGAGCGTGACGACGATCGAGCCCATCCCGGCCTCGCCCTTCGCGTCCGGCGCGCGGAACGGCGAATGCACGTGCCACAGCACTTCGCCGACCGGGTAGCCGGCCACGCGGAGCATCTCGCGCACACCGTAGTTCGCCTGCACCAGTGCGCCGACCGTCCAGCCGCCCGCGTCGGCCGCGAGCACGCGCGACGCGGTGCCGATGCCGCCCTTGAACTCGTGGCAGATCATCCCGGTGCCGCCGCCCACGCCGCCTTCGGCGACCGGTCCCGATCGCGCGGCCGCCAGCGCCTGCTGCACGTGCGATGCGTTCACGTGCTGCCCCCAGATGTCGTTCAGCAGTCCGTCGTAGGTTTCCATCACGACCGGCATGCACCAGTACACGCGATTGCGCGCCGCATCGCGCTCGGCCGCGATGAGCGCGTCGCGCACGACGCCGACGCTGTGCGTGTTCGTATAGGCGATCGGCGTCGTCAGCAGGCCGGCCTCGCGAATCCATTCGAGCCCCGTCGCATCGCCGTTGCCGTTCAGCACGTGCACGCCCGCGAAGCACGGCGCATCGTGTGCGGCGCCCGCGCGCGGCTCGATGACGGTCACGCCGGTGCGGATCGACGCGTCGCCGTTATCGACGCTCAGCGTGCAGTGTCCGACCCGGACGCCCGGGACGTCCGTGATCGCGTTGAAGCGGCCCGGCGTGCCGAGTCCGATGCGGATGCCGAGGTCTCTCGTGCGCATGATGCAATTCCTCCAGTCTTACGGTTGTTCGATCGTTTTTCGATGCGGCCGACGCTCAGAGCGCGCGGAACGCGTCGCTGTGGCGCGCCCACACCGCATACATCGCGAGTGCGGCCGCCAGCAGCCCCGCGATGATGACCAGGTCGGTCGACTTGGTCGCCGTCGCGAGTGTCGTGTACAGCGTATAGGCGGCGCCCGCCACCGCGACGAGCGGCGTCACGGGCCAGAGCGGCATCCGGTAATGATGCTCGACGTCGCGGCGCACGAGCCGGCTCGCGAGCGCGGCCAGGCCGACGACGAGATAGATCAGCAGCAGCAGGTCGACCGTGAACGCGGTCAGCTCGTCGAGGCTCGACACGAACACGAGGCCCGCCGACGGCACCGCGAGCGTCAGCGTCGCGAGCCACGGCGACTCGAAGCGCGGATGGATCGTCGAGAACGCACGGTTGCAGGTGCGCGACCAGAGCGCATGACGGCCGCTGCTGTACAGCAGGCGCCCCATCGTGATCACGATCGCGATGATCGCATTGAACACCGACAGGAAGATCCCGCCGCTGACGATGCGCGACACGACCGGATTGCTGAGCGAGCGCACCACGTAGCCGATCGGGTCCGCGCTCTTCGACATCTCCGTCAGCGACGGCGCGCCCAGCACGATCGCGGTCAGCGGCACCAGCTCGACGACGAGGATCACGAGCAGCGAATACAGGACCGCCTTCGCGACGTTGCGATTGCCGCCGCGCAGGTCTTCCGCGAGATACGCGGCCGAGCCGAAGCCGTTGTAGCAGAAGATCGCCGTGCCGATCGCCGGGACGACCGCCGCGAGCGTCGCCGGCACGAGCGCATTGCCGCTCGCGACCACCGGCGCGACCAGCACCTCGGCGCCGCGATGCGGCGAGCCGAAGCCGAGCCCCGCGATCAGCATCAGCACGCCGATCTCGACGACGAGGAACGCGCCGGTGATCCACGCATTGGTCTTGATGTTCAGCATGCCGAGCACGTAGCTGAGCAGCACGATCGTCAGCGCGACCGTCTGGTTGCCGAAGTGCGTGCCGAGCGCGTTGTTCAGGTACGGCGCGGCGCCGCTCGCGAGCACGGCCGGGATGAACACGCTGACGGCCAGCACCGCGATGAAGGTCAGGTAGCCGGGCAGCGTGCCGAACACGCGCTTGGCCATCACGTATTCGCCGCCCGCGCTGCGGTGCGCCGCGCACAGCTCCGCGTAGCAGAGCGCGAAGGCGAACGCGAGCACGCCGCCGAGCACGAACGACAGCACCGCGCCGCTGCCGGCTTGCTGGATCGCGAACGGCGCGATCACGAAGATCGAGCTCGCGGGTGTCACGCCCGACACGGTGATCATCACCGCGTCGCGCACGCTGAGCGTCTGCGACAGCGCGCGCGGCGCGTCCTGCATTGCAGGCGCCGCTTGCACGTTGCCTGTCGATTCCGACATCATCGCCATTTCGTTCTCCTGTGTCCCGCTATGCTGCTTTTTTTGGAACGCCCATACTCGGGCCCGTCTGATTGCGTGGCAGTCTAGGAAGCCAATTTCAGGACCGCTATTCCCCCTTCGTGTTACGCCCTTCCGGTGGTGGTATGGATCGTCTGTTTTCCGAAGTCGCGATGCACCAGGCGCTTGGCCGCGTGATCGATCATCTCGGCCAGCCGCGCTTCTGGCGTTTCCTGGTGCTGCTGCTCAACGAAATGGTGCCGTTCGACAACGCGCTCGCGACCGCGATCGGCCGCGACGGCGTGCCGCTCGTGCTCGACGAATACGATGCGGGCGGCACCGACGATGCGTCGCCGGTGCCGCTTTACCTGAACGGGTTATATCTGCTCGATCCGTTCCTGCAGGCCGCGCACGACGGGCTCGCCGACGGCTGCTACCGGCTCGAGGAAGTCGCGCCCGACCTGTTCCGGCAGAGCGAGTATTTCCTCAGCTACTTCCGCGACGCGGTCGGCGACGACGAGATCCAGATCCTGCTGCGGCCGAACCCGGACACGCTGCTGTCGCTGTCGCTCGGCGCAGGCGCCCGGTTCGACGTGGAGCCGCTCGGCAAGCTGACGGCCGCGATGCCGTGGGTGCTCGCGGCGATCCGGCAGCACTGGCGGCTGACCGGCGACGCCGCGCGCGCGACGCCCGACGACGATCTCGGCGCGCGCGTCGAACGGGCGCTCGCGCGGTTCGGCGCGGACCTGCTGACCGATCGCGAGATGGCGATCGCGCGGATGGTGCTGCGCGGCAATTCGTCGAAGGCGATTGCGGAACGGCTGGCGATTTCTCCGGAGACGGTGAAGGTGCATCGGCGGCATCTGTATGCGAAGCTCGGGATTTCTTCGCAGCCGGAGCTGTTTTCGCGATTTATCCAGGCGCTGGGGGAGGATGCGGCGGGATAGGCGCGTGCGTGTCGCCGCGCGGTTTCGGCGTGCGGTCGCGCGCGGCGCAACCGGGCGGATCGTGCGGGTCGGTCGATGCCGGCCGGCGTTCGCCGGCCCGCGTTCCGCTCACTTCGCGAGCAGCCGCGCTTCGAGGTAGTCGACCACCCGCTGCTGCGCGTCCTCGCGCGCGGCCGGCTCGGTGCCCTCGATCGGGATCACGCCCGCCCGCGTCGTGAACGTCGGCACCGCATGCACCGGCATGTTCGGCCAGTCGAAGTCGTGATACGCGCCCGGATACGCATGGAACGTCGCGTCCGTGCCCGGCGCGACCGAATCGAACAGCGTCTTGCATGCGGCGAACGGCGACCATACGTCGTCCTCGCCGATCAGCACCAGCAGCGGCACCGTGCTCTGCCACACCGCGCCCTGCGCCTTCACGTTGCAGCTTCCCGGGTAGAACGCGACCGCCGCGCGGAAATCGCCGTCCGGCAGCGACGCGGGCCGCGCCGGACTCGACGCGCGGATCGTGTTCAGCACCGTGCCGCCGCCCTGCGACCAGCCGACGATGCCGATGCGATCGGGCTGCACCGTGTCGAGCGATTGCAGGTAGCGCAGCGCGCCATAGGCGTCGAACGGCCGCGCGCGATAGATCGCGCCGACGAAATGCGCAGGCGCGCACATCTCGCCCTGATGACGCGGATTGAAGCTGTCGACCTCCAGCACCGTGATGCCGATCGCGTTGAAACGCTCGGCCCAGTCGCGCTCGCGGGAATAGACCTTGCCCGACCTGGCGAACATGCCCGAGCAGCCGTGCAGGAACACGAGTGCCGGATGACGGCCGGCGCCGGGCGCGGGAAACAGGTAGCCGTCGAGCGTCGTCGCCGGCGGGCCGTCGGTCGACGGGAAATGGACCAGCGTCTGCGCGCCCGCCATCGCGGACAGACAAGCCAGCATGACGGACATCAGCAGTTTGCGCATCGGCGACTCCCGTTTCGTCGGATGGAGCGAGAACGGAAACCGGCCCGCGCCGGTTGACACGCCAGGCGAGGCGGCCCTGCGCGGGCCGTTCGCGACAGCCAACTGTCAGGTCGGGCAATGCGGCGACGGATCTGGCGGCCGGCGCGGCCGGGTCGAACGCCTCGCGCCTTGCGCTGCGCGACGCGCATCCGTCGTTGCGCGCGCACGTGTCGGACCGCCCCGCCGTTGCGTGACGGTCACGCATCGCCGATACGCCCCCGTTCCGCTCGCAGCCCCGCGAAAAACCGCCTATCGTGAATGAAGCGCCCCCGTGCACCGCCCATCCGACCCCGCGTCGCTCGCAGCGGCGGCCACGGCGCCGCGTTCCGGCACCATTCGTCGCGATCCTCGCGCAGGCAGGCTCCGCCGTGCGCGCGATCCCGATCGCCCACCGGACAACAAGGAGGCAACCATGAAAGCCGCGCTGCTCGTCAGTTCCGCCCTGCTCGCCGTCGCATCCGCGTCGGCTTCCGCCCAAGGCTCGATCACGAAGGTCGAAAACGGCGCGCTCGTCGCCGCGAACGGGATGACCGTCTATACGTTCGACAAGGACAAGGCCAATGCCGGCACCAGCGCATGCACCGGCCAGTGCGAAACCTTCTGGCCGCCCTACAAGGCCAGCGCGACCGACGTGCCCGTCGGGCCCTACACGATCGTCAAGCGCGACGACGGCAGCCCGCAATGGGCATACAAGGGCAAGCCGCTGTATTTCTTCTCGAAGGACATGAAGCAAGGCGATCGCAACGGCGACAACTTCAAGGAGATGTGGCACGTCGTCGCGCCGTAAGCGCGCGCTCGATGCGCCAGACGCAAAAAAGCCCGCCTCGACCGGAAATCGGGACGGGCCTTCGCGACGGCCGCCGCGCACGCGCCGCCAGCCGGCGCGCGGCATGCGGCCGGGATTCGCGTCAGCGGTTCGACGGGAAGCTGAACACCGTGCCTTCGCGCACGCCGGCCGACGGCCAGCGCTGCGTGATCGTCTTGCGCTTCGTGTAGAAACGCACCGCGTCCGGGCCGTACGCGTGCAGGTCGCCGAACAGCGAGCGCTTCCAGCCGCCGAACGAGTGGTACGCGACCGGCACCGGCAGCGGCACGTTGATGCCGACCATGCCGATCTGGATGTTGTCGCTGAAGTAGCGCGCGGCCTCGCCGTCGCGCGTGAACAGGCACGTGCCGTTGCCGTACTCGTGCGCGTCGATCAGCGCCATCGCCTCGTCGAGCGACTTCAGGCGGATCACGCCGAGCACCGGCCCGAAGATCTCGTGCTGATAGATCGGCATGCCGGGCTTCACGTGGTCGAACAGGCACGGGCCGAGGTAGTAGCCGTCCTCGTGACCGTCGACCTTCACGCTGCGGCCGTCGACCACCAGCGACGCGCCCGCCGCGACACCCGCCTCGACGAAGCCCGTGACCTTCTCGAAATGCTGCTTCGTGACGAGCGGCCCCATGTCGACGCCTTCGCCGGTGCCCGGGCCGACCTTCATCCTGTCGATCTCGGCCTTCAGGCCCGCGACGACGCGGTCGCCCGTCTCGTCGCCGATCGCGACGACCAGCGGAATCGCCATGCAGCGCTCGCCGCACGAACCGTAGGCGGCGCCCATCAGCGCGTTCACGGCGTTGCCGATGTCGGCGTCCGGCATCACGACCGCGAAGTTCTTCGCGCCGCCGAGCGCCTGCACGCGCTTGCCGTGCGCGCAGCCGGTCGAGTAGATGTATTCGGCAATCGGCGTCGAGCCGACGAAGCTCACCGCCTTCACGCGCGGGTCGGCCAGGATCGTGTCGACCGCTTCCTTGTCGCCGTTCACGACGTTCAGCACGCCCGGCGGCAGGCCGGCTTCGAGCGCGAGCTCGGCCATGCGCAGTGTCGACGACGGCGTGCGCTCGGACGGCTTCAGCACGAAGGTGTTGCCGCACGCGACGGCCATCGGCCACATCCACAGCGGCACCATCACCGGGAAGTTGAACGGCGTGATGCCGGACACGACGCCGAGCGCCTGGAATTCGCTCCACGAATCGATCGCGGGGCCGACGTTCTTGCTGTGCTCGCCCTTCAGCAGCTCGGGCACGTAGGTCGCGTATTCGACGTTCTCGATGCCGCGCTGCAGTTCGCCCATCGCGTCGGCGAGCACCTTGCCGTGCTCGGCCGTGATCAGCGCGCACAGTTCGTCCGCATGCTCCTCGAGCAGCGTCTTGAAGCGGCTCATCACGCGTGCGCGCTTCAGCGGCGGCGTGTTGCGCCACGCCGGGAACGCGGCCTGCGCGGACGCGATCGCGGCTTCGACGGTCTGCTTGTCGGCCAGCGCGACGCTCTTGTTCGACGCGCCGGTGGCCGGGTCGAACACCGGCTGCACGCGGCTGCCGCCGTCGACGCGCTTGCCGTCGATCAGGTGGCCGAGGGTCGAGGTGACATTGCTATCGTGTTTCATCGTTCGGACTCTTTGGTGAATTCGGTAATCGCCATGGTGCGTATCGGACGGCCCGCGGCTCAGTCCACTTCGTTCAGCGCGTCGGACAGCGCATTGATCATGTTGTCGATCTCGCGCTTCTCGGCGATGAACGGCGGCGCCAGCTGGATCGTGTCGCCGCCGTAGCGCACGTAGAAACCCTTCGCCCAGCAGCGCATCGCGATCTCGTACGGACGGCGCGCCGGCTCGCCCGGCAGCGCGGCGATCGTCAGGCCGGCCGCGAGGCCGTAGTTGCGGATGTCCGCAATATGGCGCTGGCCCTTCAGCCCGTGCACGGCCGCCTCGAAATGCGGCGCGAGATCGCGCACGCGGCCCACCGCGTCCTCCTTCGCCAGCAGGTCGAGCGCCGCGACGCCGGCCGCGCAAGCGACCGGGTGCGCCGAGTACGTATAGCCGTGCGGAAACTCGAGCATGTACTCGGGGCCGCCCGCGGCCATGAAGGTGTCGTAGATCTCCTTCGACGCGACCACGCCGCCGAGCGGCTGCACGCCGTTGGTGACCTGCTTCGCGAAGTTCATGATGTCCGGCGTCACGCCGAACGCTTCGGCGCCCGTCATCGCGCCGGCGCGGCCGAAGCCCGTGATGACTTCGTCGAAGATCAGCAGGATGTCGTGCGCGGTGCAGATCTCGCGCAGGCGTTGCAGATAGCCCTGCGGCGGAATGATCACGCCGGCCGAGCCGGCGAACGGCTCGACGATCACCGCGGCGATGTTCGACGCGTCGTGCAGCGCGATCAGGTCGAGCAGGCGGTCGGCGAGCTCGGCGCCGCGCTCGGGCATGCCGCGCGAGAACTTGTTTTCGGCCAGTTGCGTGTGCGGCAGGAAATCGGCGTCGAGGCCCTGGCCGAACAGCTTGCGGTTCGGCCCGATGCCGCCGACCGAGATGCCGCCGAAGTTCACGCCGTGGTAGCCCTTCTCGCGGCCGATCAGGCGCGTCTTCGTGCCCTTGCCCTTCGCGCGCCAGTAGGCGCGCGCCATCTTCAGCGACGTGTCGGCCGCTTCCGAGCCCGAGCCGGTGAAGAACACGTAATCGAGGCCGGCCGGCGTCAGGTCCTTGATCCGGTTCGCGAGCTCGAACGATTTCGGATGACCGAACTGGAATGCCGGCGCGTAGTCGAGCTGCGCGACCTGGCGGCTCACCGCTTCGACGATTTCGGTGCGGCCATGACCGAGGCCCGTGCACCAGAGACCCGACAGCCCGTCGAAGATCTTGCGGCCTTCGGCGTCGGTGTAATAAGCGCCCTTGCCCGACACGATCATGCGCGGGTCGGACTTGAACTGGCGGTTGGCGGTGAACGGCATCCAGTGCGCGTCGAGCCACGCGGCGTCGGTGCGAACGGTGGTCTCTTCCTGTTTCGGAGCGGTGGTGATCTCGGTCATGTCGGTCGGCGCGGCGCGCCCCTCCTCCTGGTGATGATGTTGCGCATTGTCGGCAAGCCAATTAGTCTTTTGAATATCGCAATATCAATATTCACTTGCGCAATTATGCAAGCAAAGAAACCGAAGAGCCGCGCGCTGCTCGGGCAGCTCAGCGACATGGATCTGCGGCTGCTGCGGGTCTTCAAGGGCGTCGTGCAATGCGGCGGGATGGCGGCGGCCGAACTGGAGCTGAATATCGGCATCTCGACCATCAGCCGGCACGTGAAGGACCTGGAGACGCGCCTCGGGCTGGTGCTGTGCCGGCGCGGCCGCGCGGGCTTCACGCTGACGCCCGAGGGGCAGACGGTGTACGAGGAGACGCTGCGGCTGCTCGCGTCGATGGAGGCGTTCCGCAGCCGCGTCGACGGCATTCACGACCGGATGGGCGGCGAACTGCACATCGCGGTGTTCGACAAGACCGCGACCAATCCGCAGGCGCGGCTCGGGGACGCGATCCGCCAGTTCGCGGACGAAGCGCCCGACGTCGCGCTGAACCTGCACGTCGCGTCGATCAACGAGGTGGAGCGCGGCATCATCGACGGCAGCTATCAGGTCGGGATCATTCCCGCGCACCGCAACTCGGGCAGCCTCGTGTATTCGGAACTGTTCGACGAGCGGATGCTGCTCTACTGCGGCCGCCAGCACCCGCTGTACGACGCGCCGCACGGCAAGCTCACCTGGACGTCGATCCGCAACCATGCGTTCGCGGGGCTCGGCTTCCATTCGCCGAACATGGAGCTGAGCCACCGCGCGAAGCTCACGCGCGGCGCGACCGCGTCCGATCAGGAGTCGATCGCGACGCTGATCCTGTCCGGCCGCTTTCTCGGCTTCCTGCCCGACCATTACGCGGAAAGTTTCGAAAACAAGGGACTGATGCAGCCGATCGCGCCGCACCGGTTCAACTACCGCTGCCGGTTCGTCAGCCTGCTGCGGCGCTCGCCGCGCCCGTCGCGGGCCGCGCTGCTGTTCCAGTCGTGCCTGGAAGCCGCCCATGCCGCGCACGCGGCGCCGTCGCCCGACGGCAGCGCCTGAGCGCCGCCATTGCGCCGGGCGATCACGCGTCGTAGCGGTCGACCGTCCCGTCCGGGGGCGGCGGCAGCCGCTTGCGCGTGACGAAATAGACGGCGACGAGCGCGGCCGCGAAGCCCGACGCCGCGCCTACGCCGAGCGCCCAACGCGGACCGAGATGGTTCGCGACCCAGCCCGCGACCGGCGCGCCGATCGGCGTGCCGCCGAACGCGACCGCGAGGCGCAGCGCCATCACGCGCCCGCGCATGGCCGGCTCGGTCGACAGCTGCATCAGCGCGTTGGTCGAATTGGTGAAGGTCATCGCGGCGATCCCGGTCATCACGAGCGCCGCCGCGAACAGCCAGTAGCTCGGCGCGAGCGCGCCCAGCGTGCAGCCGACGCCGAACATCGCCGCGCCCGCCCACAGATGCCGGAATTGCGGCCGTTCGCGCCGGGCCGCGAGCAGCGCGCCCGAGATCGTGCCGACCGCCATCATCGACGACAGGATGCCGAAGCCGCGCGCATCGACATGAAACACGCCGGCCGCCATCGTCGAGATGAACAGCGGGAAGTTCAGGCCGAAGGTGCCGATCAGGAACAGCATCGCGAGCGTCGCCTTCAGGTCCGGCCGATGCCACACGTAACGGAAGCCGTCGAGCAGGCTGCCGCGTGCGTGGCGGGCCCGCGCGTTTTCGCGCAGCTCGTCGGCGCGCAGCCGCGACAGCGAAGCGAGCACCGCGACGAAACTGAGCCCGTTGATCAGGAACGCCCAGCCCGTGCCGACCGACGCGATGATGAAGCCGGCCGCCGCCGGCCCGATCATCCGCGCCGCGTTGAACGACGTCGAATTGAGCGCGACCGCGTTCGCGAGCTCGCGATCGGCGACCAGTTCCGCGACGAAGGTCTGCCGCACCGGCGCATCGAACGCCGACGCACAGCCGAACAGGAACGCGAACAGGTACACGTGCCACAGCTGCACGACGCCCGTGACCGTCAGCAGGCCCAGCACAAGCGCGAGCGCGCCCATCAGCGCCTGCGTCGCCATCAGCAGCCGGCGCTGGTTGAAGCGGTCGGCCGCGTAGCCCGTCCACGGCAGCAGCAGCAGTTGCGGGCCGAACTGCAGCGACATCACGATGCCGACCGCCGACGCGTCGTGGTGCGTCAGCTGCGTCAGCACGAGCCAGTCCTGCGCGGTGCGCTGGATCCACGTGCCGATGTTCGACACCAGCGCGCCGGCCGCCCACACGCGATAGTTGAAGCTGCGAAGCGAGCGGAACACGCCGCCCGCGGCCGGCACGCTCATGGCCGCTCCGGCGCACGGCCGCCGCGCAGCGGCGCGACGGCGTTCGCGACGCACGCGCCGCCCAGGCAATACGACACGAGATACGGGATATCCATCTTCAGGCTTTCCTTCCGCCGCGCGGATCGATGCGGTTCAGGGACGCGCCGGCTCGTCGAATTCGGCAAGCCGCTGCAGCAGCTTCACGGCCGACGCGAGCTCGACTTGTTCCTGCTCCGACAATTGGGCGTGCAGCGCGCGGAACAGCCAGTCGTCCTTGGCGGCCCGGTTGGCCCGCAGCACGTCGCGAAAACGGGGCGTCAGCGCGATCAGCGTCTGCCGCCCGTCGGTCGGATCGGGTTCGCCGCCGACGGCGCCCATCGCTTCCAGCGTCGCGACCGTCACGCGCATCGACTGCGGACGCACGCTTTCCGCACGCGCCAGCGCGGACACGGTCGCGGGGCCGTCGCGGTCAAGCCGCAGCAGCACCGATTTCTGCGAGGACGTGAGGTCGTTCGGGTGGGTTTGCTCGCGCATCCGGCGCATCAGCTTGCCGACGGAGATGCGGAGTTCGCCGGCGAGACCGGCCAGCGGAGGCGTTTCGGGGGACGAGGGTCGGGGGTTCATGGCCTCGACGATAGCACATATGCAGAAAAACTGTACAGTTTGACTGTATATGTCGCCGTTCGGCCGACATCGGGCCACGTCGCGGCGGCGGCGACCGCGCGCGCCCCGCTTCCGCTTAGTCATGCGTCAGGCGCTCTGCGATAATGCGCGCTCGTTCCCTCCGCTTTCCCCTCTCGCCATGACGCAGCCGCCCGCCCCGTTCCCGACCGACCTGCCGCCGATCTCGTGCCTGCCCGGCGACGCGTTGCCGTGGCTGCCGATGAGCGCGGACCTGCCGGGGCTCGCGATCAAGTACCTGCACATCGACGCGGCCGAGGACACGCTGACCGCGCTGCTGAAGATGCCGGCCGGCGGCACGCTGCCGCGCCATCGCCACGAGGGACGCGTGTTCGTCCATACGTTGCAGGGCGCGTGGCGCTACCGCGAGTACGACTGGATCGCGCACGCCGGCTCGACCGTGCTCGAACCGGCCGGCTCGGTGCACACGCCGGAAACGCTCGGCGCGCCGGGCGAGGACGTGATCACGTTCAACGTGATGCGCGGCGACCTGGTGCTGCTCGACGACGACGGCCGCGAAACCGCGCGCGAGAACTGCCGCGTCGCGCTGCTGCGGCAGCGCAGGCACGCGCGCACGGCGCCGGATGCGGCCGCCGCGTTCGTGACGCGGTAAGACAGCAGGGCGCCGGCGCGGCGCAATCCGCCGCGTGGCGGATCCCGTCCGGCGCGAGCGAACGCCGGCGCATGCGCCCGCCCCTCCGTCCGATCGGCTCGTTACCGGAAGCGCCTGAAAAACCGCCGGATATCGTCGGCCAGCAGATCGGGCTCCTCCATCGCCGCAAAATGGCCGCCGCTCGGCATGTCGGTCCACTGCGCGACGTCGAACGCGCGTTCGAGCCAGCTGCGCGGCGGCCGGCTGATTTCCTTCGGGAAGCGCGCGAACGCGACGGGCACGGCCACCCGTTGCCCGGGCGCAAGGCGCATGGGCTGCAGTCGGTTTTCCCAATACATCTGCATCGAGGCGCCAATACAGCCGGTGAACCAGTAGAGCGAGATTCCGGTCAGCAGCGTATCGTGCGAAAACCGCCGCGCGATGTCGCCGTCGCAATCGCTCCAGGTGCGGAATTTCTCGGCGATCCATGCGGCCAGCCCGGCCGGCGAATCGTTGAGCGCGACAGCCAGCGTCCGTGGCTTCGTCATGTGCACGTGCGCATATCCGCCTTCGAGCGCGGCCCAATCGCCGCGTTGCGTCAGGAACGCCTGCTCGTCGTCGGTCGGCGGCGAAGCCGGCTCGGGCGGCGGTTCGAAGTTGCCCGGCAGGTAATTCAGATGGATGCCGTCCACCACGCCGGCATGCCGCGCGCCGAGCGCGATCGACACGCCCGCGCCGAGATCGCCGCCTTGCGCACCGTAGCGTCGATACCCGAGGCCGGACATCAACGCCGCCCAGCGGTCGGCGACCTGCCATGCCGACATGCCGGGCGCCGCCGGCGCCGGCGAGAACAGGAAGCCAGGGAGCGACGGCACGACGACGTCGAACGCGTCGCCGGGATCGCCGCCGAATGCGGCCGGGTCGCAGAGCCGATCGATCAGCGCATCGAATTCGAATACGGAGCCCGGCCAGCCGTGCGTGATGACGAGCGGGTAAGGTTCCGGTCCCGCGCCACGCCGATGAATGAAATGCACGCGCTGTCCGTCCACGTCCGCGACGAACTGCGGCAATCGGTTCAGCGCACGCTCCGCCGCACGCCAGTCGAAGCCGTCTGCCCAGTATGCGAGCAGCTCGCGCAGCCACGCGTCGTCCATCCCCTGCTGCCACGGCTCGGCGGGTGTCAGCACCGGCGGACGAACGTCGCGCAGGCGACGACGCAGGTCAGCGAGCGCTTGATCGGGTATCGCAATGTCGAACGGTTCGGCGTGCATCGTGTCTCCTTGCGAAGCATGTCGACGAGATTCTGCGCGATTTTTCCGGCCCGCGCCGACGGCGTGCGGCCGCGCGCGTCAGCCCGTTTCCCGCTGATCGGTGCGCGCATCGCGCCGCAGCGCCTGCGGCGGCAGGCCGAACCCGCGTACGAACGCGTCGCGCATGTGCCGGCGGTCGCGAAAACCGTTCTCCTTCGCGATCACGTCGAGCGGATGGCGGCTCCGTTCGATCATCAGCCGCGCGGATTCGAGCCTCAGCCGCTCGATCGCCTTCGCGGGCGACTGTCCGGTTTCGCGCGTAAACACGCGGCTGAACTGGCGCGGGCTCAGGTGCACGGCCTCGGCCAGCGCCTCCACGGTCAGCGCACGGCCGAGATTCCGCCGCGCGTAGTTGAGCGCGTTCTGGATCCGGTCGGATTTCGGCGCAAGCTCGAGCATTTCCGAATGCTGCGACTGGCCGCCGGCCCGGCGCTGGTGCATCACCAGCTTGTGCGCGACCGATCGCGCGGCATCGGCGCCGAGGTCCTTTTCCACCATGGCGAGCGCGAGATCGAGCCCGGCCGTCATTCCGGCCGAGGTCCAGATCGGGCCGTCGACGATATAGATCCGGTCGTCCTCGACGCGAATCTCCGGGTAGCACCGCTGCATGTCGCGGCCGAACGCCCAGTGCGTGGTCGCGCGGCGCTGCGCGAGCAGGCCGGCCTCGGCCAGCACGAATGCACCGGTGCAGATGCCGGCGATCCGCCGCGCCCGGGCACTCGCGCGGCGCAGGTAGGCAACGACGCCGGCCGGCGCCGGCGCGGCGAGCGGATCGTTGACGCCCGCGACGATCCAGGTATCGACGCCGATCCGCCCGCGCAGCGCGCGCGTGGCGACCGCCAGTCCGAGCGACGAGCGCACGTCGCCGCCGTCGACCGAATAGTTGTCCATCGCGTAGAACGGCGCGTCCATCCCCATGTTCGCGTACTCGAACACGGACTGCGCGGCAAGCGCCATGATCTGGAAGCCGTCGCTGATCAAAAAGCCGATTCGGTGCATATGCGTTCTCCGGTCCCGTGCCGAATGGGTCGATGTCCTGAATCGTACCCATCTACGTCATTTGTGTCGCGGCGCTTCACGCGCAGAATGCCTTCACGCCATCCGGCCATTCTCATCGAAACGGAGCACATCATGACGCAAGCACATCGCGGTACCGCCCTCATTACCGGCGCGTCGTCGGGCATCGGCGCCGTCTACGCGGACCGCCTCGCGCGCCGCGGCTACGACCTGATCCTGGTCGCGCGCAACCGCGAACGGCTGAGCGCGCTCGCCGCGCGCATCACGAACGACACGCAGCGCAGCGTCGAGATCGTCGATGCGGACCTCAACGACCGCGCGGCGCTCGCCGCCGTCGAAGCCAAGCTGAAACAGGACGCGAGCATCACGCTGCTTGTGAACAACGCGGGCATCGGCACGCACGCGCCGCTGCTCGACAGCGACGTCGACGCGATGACGCGGATGATCGACCTGAACGTGACCGCCCTCACGCGCCTGACCTATGCGGCCGTGCCCGGCTTCGTCGCACGCGGCGGCGGCGCCGTGATCAACATTTCGTCGATCGTCGCGATCTCGCCGGAAACGCTCAACGGCGTATACGGCGGCAGCAAGGCGTTCGTGCTGGCGTTCAGCCAGTCGCTGCATCACGAACTCGCCGACCAGGGCGTGCAGGTGCAGGCCGTGCTGCCCGGTGCGACGGCCACCGATTTCTGGCAGACGGGCGGCCTGCCGCTCGAGCACCTGCCGAAGGAAATCGTGATGACCGCCGCGGACATGGTCGATGCGGCGCTGGTCGGGTTCGATCGCGGCGAACTCGTGACGATCCCGTCGCTGCACGCGGGCGACGAATGGGAGGCGTACGAGGCCGCGCGCCGCACGATGGCGCCGCACCTGTCGGCCGATACGCCCGCGCCGCGCTACGCCGCGGCGCGCTAGTTGCCGGCGGGGCTCGCGCCGCGCGGTGCGGCGCGCACGCCCAGCAGCATCGCGACCGCACACGCGGCCAGCAATCCGGCGATCATCAGCATCGCCGGATCCATGCTGCCGGTTTTCGTGCGGATCACGCCGACGATCCACGGCGTGATCATCCCGCTCGACACGCCGATGCTGCTGATCAGCGCGATCCCGCCCGCCGCGCCGGCGCCCGAGAAATACGCGGACGGCACCGCCCAGAACACCGGATGCGCGGCGAAGATCAGCATCGCGGCGACCGACAGCAGCGCCATCATCGCGACGATGCTGGGCAGGTGCAGCGTCAGCAGCGCGAGCGCGGCCGCGCCGCCGAGCGCGCACGCGGCAAAATGCCAGCGGCGCTCGCGCCGGCGGTCCGAACGCCGCGCGATCGCGATCAGGCCCGCCGCGCCGATCGCGTTCGGCACGATCGACAGCAGGCTGATCTGCACGACGTCGTGGATGCCGAATTCGCGGATCATCAGCGGCATCCAGAACAGCAGCATCAGCAGCGCGGTGGTCAGCGAAAAGTAGATGAACGCGAACAGGTAGGTGCGCGGCTCCGCGAGCACCTGCCGCAGCGACCGCGCCGCCTGCGCGGGCGCATCGGCGCGGTCGGCGGCCAGGTCGGCCGCGAGCCGCTGCCGGTCGTCGTCGGACAGCCAGCGCGCGTGTTCGGGACGATCGCAGAGCCAGAACCACGCGATCACGCCGAGCAGGATCGCCGGCGCGCCCTCGATCGCGAACATCCATTGCCAGCCGTGCAGCCCGAGCACGCCCGACATGCCGCGCATGATCCAGCCCGACAGCAGCCCGCCGATCATCCCCGCGACCGCGACGCCCGCATAGAAGATCGACAGCACCGACGCGCGCCGCCGCGCCGGATACCAGTACGTCAGGTAGAACACGACGCCCGGGAAGAAGCCGGCCTCGAACACGCCGAGCAGGAAGCGCAGCGCATAGAAGTGCTGCGCGTTGTCGACGGTGATCATCGCGACCGACACGCCGCCCCACAGGAACATGATCCGCGCGAAGGTGCGGCGCGCGCCGAAACGGCGCAGCAGCGCATTGCTCGGCACCTCGAACAGCACGTAGCCGACGAAGAACAGCACCGCGCCGAGGCTGTACATCGCGTCGGTCAGGCCAAGATCCTGCCGCATCTGCAGCTGCGCGAAGCCGATGTTGCTGCGGTCGAGGATCGACACGATGTAGCAGACGAACAGGAACGGCACGATCCGCGCGCCGATGCGGCGATACAGCGCGTCGTGCTCGGTCGCGCCCGCGCCGGACGCGACGGTGCGCGCGACCTCGGCTCGAAGGGGGGATGACATCGATGGTCTCCTCGATGAATGTCTGGGCAGGTTCGCAGGCGTCGACGCGGCACGCCGGACGCCGCCGCCCGCGCGGCGTCCGGCACGCATTCGGTGGCGTTACGCCGCGCGCTCGTCCTTCACGCCGAGCATCAGCGCCGCGCCGCTGACGACCAGCAGCGCGGCCAGCAGGTACACGGCGAGATCCATGCTGCCGGTGCGCGTGCGGATCAGCCCGATCACCCACGGGCTGACGATGCCGCTCGTGATGCCGATGCTGCTGATCAGCGCGATCCCGGCGGCGGCCGCGTTGCCCGACAGATAGCGCGTCGGCACGGCCCAGAAGATCGGCAGCGCGGCGAAGATCAGCGTCGCGGCGATCGACAGGCAGGCGAGCATCGCGGCAAAGCTGTGCAGATGCAGCGTCAGCGCCGCGAGCGCGAGGCCGCCGCCGATCGTGCAGGCCGCGAAGTGCCGGCGGCGTTCGCCGCTGCGGTCCGAGCGGCGCGCGATCAGGATCAATCCGATCGCGCCGACCGCGTTCGGCACGACCGTATAAAGGCTCACCGCCACGACGTCGGTCACGCCGAAGTCGCGAATCATCAGCGGCATCCAGAAGTTGAGCGTCAGCGACGCGCAGGTCAGCGAGAAATAGATGAACGCGAACAGGTAGACACGCGGGTTCGTCAGCGCGGCCGACAGGCTGCGCCGGTCGTGCGCATCGTGTGCCGTGCCGCGTGCGTCCGCGCACAGCGCGGCGACGCGCGCCTTTTCCTCGGGCGTGAGCCACGCGGCGTCCTGCGGACGATCGACGAGCAGCACGAATGCGACGAACGCGAGCAGGATCGCCGGCGCGCCTTCGATCGCGAACATCCACTGCCAGCCGTGCAGCCCGAGCACGCCGCTCATGTCGCGCATGATCCAGCCCGACATCAGGCCGCCCAGCACGCCCGCGACCGCGACGCCCGCGAAGAACACGGAGATCGCCGCCGCGCGCCGGTTGGCCGGGAACCAGTAGGTCAGGTACAGCACGATGCCGGGGAAGAAGCCGGCCTCGAACACGCCGAGCAGGAAACGCAGCACGTAGAAATGCGACGGCTGCGACACGAACATCATCCCGGTCGACGCAATGCCCCACAGCAGCATGATCCGCGTGAAGGTGCGGCGCGCGCCGAAACGCGCGAGCAGCATGTTGCTCGGCACCTCGCAAAACACGTAGCCGACGTAGAACACCGCGGCGCCCAGGCCGTACATCGCGTCGCTGAAGCCGAGGTCGTGCTTCATCTGCAATTGAGCGAAGCCGATGTTGATGCGGTCGAGGAACGACACGACGTAGCAGAGGAACAGGAACGGCACGATCCGCCACGCGATCCTGCGGAACAGCAACGCGTCGTCCATTGCAGAGGAGGCCGAAGCACCCGCGTGCGCGAGCGTCGCTTCGGCGGGAAGCGATTGGGGCATGTCTGTCTCCAAATCTCCAAACCGGCGCGCGTATCGAGTGCGCAGCCGTCACCGAGGGCGTGCGTGCGCCCTGCTTTCTCGTTCGATCGGATACGGGCGGCCCGGCCGCGGCAGGCGGCCGGTCGCCGCTTCAGGCAAAAGGCGGAGCGCCCTGCCGGATGCTCCGCCGTCGTGTGCCGCTCAGCTCTGCAGCGCGGCCCACATTTCCTTGTCGCGCTCGGCCGTCCAGATGCGCGGATGGGTAATGCCGCTCGCCTCGTCGAATGCGCGCGACACGTCGAACGGCAGGCAGTGCTCGTAGATGAACACGTGGCCGAACTTCGGATCCATCGCCTCGCGCGTGAGCGCCATCGCGGCCTTCAGGTCGAGCTTCTGCTCGACGGCCTTGCGGCCCTGCGCGAGCAGCGTCGTCACGAAATCCTTCGTGTAGTCGAGGCCCTGGTTCACCTCGGCCGGGTTCAGCAGCGCGGGGCCGCGGCCCGGCACCAGCTTCTCGGCGCCGAGCGCGCGCAGCGCCTCGAGCGTGGCCGGCCACTGTTCGAGCTGCGCGTCGCCGCAGTAGCACGCGGCGTCGTATTCGACGAGGTCGCCCGAGAACAGCACCTTCTGCGACGGCAGCCAGACGATCGTGTCGCCCTTCGTATGGCCCGAGCCGACGTGCATGATCTTCACTTCGAGCTTGCCGAGGAACAGCGTGATCTCGCGCTCGAACACGAGCGTCGGCCAGGTCAGGCCCGGCACCGTCTCGACGCCCGCGAACAGGCGCGGAAAGCGCTCGATCTCCGACTTCATGTCGGCCTCGCCGCGCTCGACGATCATCTCGTACGTGCCGCGGCTCGCGATCACGTGCTGCGCGCCTTCGTCGAAATACGCGGACGCGCCCAGCACGCGCACCGCGTGGTAGTGCGACAGCACGACGTGCTTGATCGGCTTGTCGGTCACGCTGCGGATCTTCGCGATCAGGTCCTGCGCCATCGCCGGCGTCGCGGTCGTGTCGACGATCAGCACGCTGTCGTCGCCGATGATCACGCCGGAGTTCGGGTCGCCTTCGGCGGTGTACGCGTACGCGTTCTCGGACAGCTGCGTCCAGGTGACTTTCTTCTCTTCCAGATCGGCTTGGGAGGCGAATGCTTTGGCCATGTTGCGTTCCGTGGCTGCGAGCCATGTGTTGAGGGGAGTGAGCGGATCATCGTCCTGCACCGGATATTTGTCAATGACAAATTGGCTTGCTATTGTCTAATACGGGTAAACCTGCGGGCTGGCGCGCTAAATGGCGTCGGATACCATGCGGGGTTTCGTCATCGGGACAATCATCGCGTGCAGAACCACGAAGACAGCGCAGACGACGCGCCGCAAAAGGCGCAGCGCGGGATCCAGAGCGTCGAGGTCGGCGGCCGGCTGCTCGACGCGCTCGCGCGCCGGCGCAAGCCGCTCGGTCTGTCGGAGCTGGCGGCGGCGGCCGAGCTGTCGACCGCGCAGGCCCACACCTATCTCGTCAGCCTGACGCGGCTCGCGCTCGTGAAGCGCGACGCGATCACCGGCAACTACGAGCCGGGGCCGCTGTCGCTGCGGCTCGGGCTGATGTCGATCGAGCGCCAGCCGGCCTATCGCGCGGCGCTGCCGCACGCGGCGCGGCTCGCCGAAACGGTGGGCCTGAGCGTCGCGCTGTCGGTGCCGGGCGTGCTCGGGCCGACGATCGTGCGCATCGAGCACGGCGGCTATCCGCTGCACGTGAACCTGCACGTCGGCTCGGTGATGTCGCTCGACACGACGGCCACCGGCCGCGTGTTTCGCGCCTTCGGCGATCCGGCGCAGCTCGACGCGATGGCGGCCAGCCAGGCCGGCGCGGGCAGCACGCTGGCGGGCGCCGACGGTACGCCGCCCGCGCGCGAACGGCAGGCCGAACTCGACGCGATCCGCGCGCGCGGCATCGAGCGCAGCGTTGATCTGCCGAGCCCGGGCGTCAGCGCGATGTGCGTGCCGGTGCTCGACGCCGACGGGCGCCTGCAGCTCGCGCTGACGGTCATCGGTTCGTCGGGGTCGATCGACGTTGCGTGGGACGGCCCGATCGCGACCGCGCTGCGCGACGCGGCGCGGCAGGCGACCGCCTCGCTCGGCGCGGCGCCCGGCGCGCTGCCGGCCACAGTCCCGCCCGCCTCGTCGCGCGTGCCGCCCGCGCTGGCCGACGACACCAAGGCGCAGCGCGGCATCAACGCCCTCGACAGCACCGGCGAGCTGCTGCTCGCGCTCGTGTCGGCGGGCCGCGCGTTGCCGCTGCGCGATCTCGCCGCGGCGGCCGGGATGCCCGCGGCGAAGGCGTTTCCGCATCTGGTCAGCCTGCTGAAGATCGGCCTGCTGAGCCGCGACGACGCGGGCTGCTTCGACGGCGGCCCGCTCGGCCAGGCGCTCGGCCTGATCGCGATGCAGCGCGTGTCGCCGACCCGCGACGCGGAAGCCGAGATCGTCGCGCTGGCCGCGACGACCGACATGAGCGTCGCCGCGGCGACGCTCGGGCCGCTCGGGCCGACCGTGATCCGCCTCGAGGAAGCGGCGCGGCCGCAGCACGTGAGCCTGCAGGTCGGCACCGTGATGTCGCTCGTCAACACCGCGATCGGCCGCAGCTTCGCGGCCGGCATGACCGACGACGTGCTGGCCGGCCTGCTCGCCGACGAGCCGGTGCGCCTCGCCGGGCGCGCGGCGCAGGCCGACGACGCGTTCCGCGCCCGGCTTGCGCAGATCCGCGACGAAGGGCTCGACTTCGCGTTCGACGCGCCGGTGCCCGGCATCGCTACGGTCGCCGCGCCCGTGTTCGATCACACCGGCAGCATCCGGCTCGTGATCGCGATCATCGGCTCGTCGCGCGGCTTCCCGCGCGGGCCGGACAGCGCGCTCGCGCAGGCGCTGCTCGCCGCGACGCGCCGGCTGTCGTGGCGGTTCGGCTGGATCGGCGCGTAGCGCGTCCGTTTCCAGGCTGCTTCACTTTTCATCCTCCGCAAGACCGCGCCCGCACCGGCGCGGTCTTGTCGTGTTTGCCGGCCCGAAACACGCCCTCCTTACGGCACGGACATGAAGCCGGGCCCACGCGCGATTTATGTTGCGAAGCAGCAACACAAACCGTCAGATATTCTCATATAACGAAATCGCATTTCACAAGGCGGTGATGTTCCTCTATCATTAGGGTTATCCCTAACACCACCTGAACGGGGCTTCACCATGCAAACGTCTAACACTTCCAACCACTCCACCGAATCCGCTGGCTGGTTCGCACGCGTTGGCTCGCTGATTGCAGAAGCTTGGGCACTCCACCTCGAGAACTGCGAAGTCATCGCCGAAGCGCACGCACGCCTGCCGCACTAAGCCACACGACGCATCCCGCCGACAGCAGCATCGTCGGCCTGTTTCCCGGTCCGGGACGTGCGCCGCCAGGCTGCGGCGTCCCGGACCGGAAAGCCACACGGCCATCCCGGCAACGGGGCGGCCGTATCCGGCCCGCCGCCTCGTCCGCACGACCCCGCCACCGGGCGCGCACGATGGCCGAGATTCGTCGGCACAGCGCCCACGCCGGTCTTCCGGTCCCTCACACCTGAATCGACGGGACGTCCTTCATGCAGCGCAGCGCGAACATCGAGCGGCTGTGGCGGATGCTCGAAATCTTGTACAGCTTCTCGCGCAGGAAGCGTTCGTACCCGGCCGTGCCATCGACGGCGACCTTGATCCAGTAGTCGTATTCCCCCGACACCAGATAAGCCTCCAGCACCTCGGGCAGCGCCGCGAGCTCCTCGCCGAAACGCGCGAGCGCGTCGTCCTCGTGGCGATCGAGCGTGACCTCGAGGATCACGATGTCCGCGTAACCGAGCATCCGCTGATTGACGAGCGCGACGTAGCCGTCGATATAGCCGTCCGCCTCGAGTTGCCGCGTCCGGTTCCAGCATGCGGTGGTCGACATGCCGATCTGTTCCGCCAGTTCCGCGTTCGACAGGCGCGCGTTCTTCTGCAGCGCACCGAGGATCTTGCGGTCCTGGCTGTCGAGCGTTTTCGGCGAGCGTTCACGTGTGGCCATGATCAAAAAGAATCTTCTACTGAAAGCGGGGATTCTATCTGAACGATGTTCCGGTTTTGTGTCGGTTTTCGCGGAAATGCGGAAGCCTTTTAACCGGGCCGCTTGATATATTTTCTCCATGCCTGTTGTCCGGCACGCTCCCTGCGACAACCCCTTCGCAGCGGGACGCACGGCCGCAATCACGAGTTGCGGTGCCGGACACGCAGGCATGCGATTCCCCGCCTCCGCGCGCCTATCCGGCTGCGCGGCCAGCGCGCCTGCTCCCGTTCTCGTCCTTCCCGTCATGTCGTTCAGGCTTTACCTGTCGTTCCTCGCTGCTTCCGCCGTCCTCGTCTACGCTCCCGGCCCCGTCAACCTGCTCACGATGAACCACGCGCTGCGCGCCGGCTGGCGCCGCGCGCTGCCCTGCGTATGGGGCGGCACGCTCGCGGTGCTGCTCCAGCTCGCGCTGACCGCGCTGTGTCTCAATTCGCTGCTGCATGTCGACGAACGCGCGCTGACCGCGCTGCGCTGGGCCGGCGCCGCCTATCTGGTCTGGCTCGGCTGCAAGCAATGGCTGAGCCGCGCACCGGCCGGTGCGAGCGCGCAAGCGCCGGCCGGCATCGCGCCGGCCGAGACCGACACCGGACGCGCGCTGTTCTGGCGCGGCGTCGCGACGTCGGGCCTGAATCCGAAGACGCTGCTGTTCTTCCCGTCGTTCTTTCCGCAGTTCATCAGCCCGCACGCCGAATGGAGCCTGAACCAGCAATACCTGCTGCTCGCGACGAGCTTCGCGCTGCTGTTCGCGGGCGGCGTCGCGTCGATGGCGCTGTTCTCGCACCGGCTGAGCCGCAGCTTGCAGCGGCCGGCGCGGATGCGCGCGATGAACCGCGTGACGGGCGGCCTGCTCGTCGGGATGGGCGCGATCATGGTCGGCTGGAACTGAAGCGGACGGCTGCGACGCCTGCGACCGGCCGCCGCCAAAAAGCAGCGAAACGCCGAATGCTTTAGGGTAGCGGCTGTCTGATAGCGTGCCCGGAGCGCCGGGCGATTGCATGAAGCACGTCACTACGCGCCTGCGGCGGCTGTTCGCGCCGATCGGCCTTCACTGGTATCTCGCCGTTCTGCTCGCGCTCGATGCGCTGATGGTGCTGCGGCCCGTCGTCGCGCACGCGCGGCTCGGCCTGCATCACGCATGGCTCGCCGATGCGCTGAACCTGGTCGACAACGCGGGCCTCGTCGTACTGCCGCAGATCGTGATCGCGGCCGGCCTCGCGACGATGGCCGTCGGCATCGTGCTGCGCGCCCGCGTCGCGTGGGTGCTGTCGATCCTGCTGCTGGTCGCCGCGGCCGCGCTCAGCGTGCTGGGCGGCTACCGCAGCCACGCGGTATTCGTCTATACGGCCGTGCTGGCCGTCGCGCTGATCTATTACTGGCGGCACTTCGATCGCGCCAGCATCACCGCGAGCAGCCTGTTCGCGCTGCTCAGCATCGCGTCGCTGCTGATCTACGCGACCTTCGGCGTGCTGTATCTCGGCGACGAATTCACGCCGCCGATCCACGATCTCGCCACCGCCGTCTATTTCTCGATCGTGTCGATGTCGACGGTCGGCTACGGCGACATCGTCCCGCATTCGCCGACCGCGCGCCTGTTCACCGCGTCGGTGATCGTGCTCGGCATCACCGTGTTCGCGACGTCGATCAGCGCGGTCGTCGGCCCGGTGATCGGCGGCAATCTCAAACGGATCGTCAAGGGAGGCCTTTCGAACGTGATCCGCAAGCATCATTTCCTGATCGTCGGCGGCACGCCCGTCGCGCACGTGGTCCACGACGGGCTGCGCAAGCGCGGCTATGCCGTCACGGTGATCGTGCCGGCCGGCGTCGAACACAGCTATCCGGCCGCGACCGATCTGGTCGTCGGCGACCCGACCGACCACGCGGTGCTGGAAGGCGCCGGCGCGACGACGGCGCGCGCCGTGCTCGCGCTGCGCTCCGACGATGCCGAGAACGCGTTCATCATCCTCGCGATCCGCGAGCTCGCGCCGTCGGTGCGCACGGTCGCGCTCGTCAACCAGCAGCGCAACCTCGAACGGCTGCGCCTGCTGAAACCCGACATGGTGTTCTCGCCGCAGCAGCTCGCGGGCGAACTGCTGGCGAGCACGCTCAACGACGAACCGGTCGACAAGTCGGTGATCTCGCACCTGCTGTTCGGCACGGCCGACGCGGCTTGAGCGGCGCCGGCCGGCGCCCGCCTACTTCTTGTCCCCCGCCAGGTCGATCGCCTTGTCCGATCCGACCGCGTTGCGCAGCTGGAATTTCTGGATCTTGCCGGTCGACGTCTTCGGCAGTTCGCCGAAGCGCACGACCTTCGGCACCTTGAAGCCCGCGAGCAACTGCCGGCAATGCGCGACGATCTCCGCCTCGGTCGCGCTCGCGCCCTCGCGCAGCTCGACGAACGCGCACGGCACCTCGCCCCACTTCGGATCGGGCATCGCGACCACCGCCGCGACCGCCACGGCCGGATGCCGGTACAGCGCATCCTCGACCTCGATGCTCGAAATGTTCTCGCCGCCCGAGATGATGATGTCCTTCTTGCGATCCTTGATCCGGATATAGCCGTCCGGCATCAGCACCGCGAGATCGCCGGTATGGAACCAGCCGCCGTGGAACGCTTCGTCGGTCGCATGCGGGTTCTTCAGGTAGCCCTTCATGCAGATGTTGCCGCGGAACATGATCTCGCCGAGCGTCTCGCCGTCGGCCGGCACCTGCGTCATCGTGTCCGGGTCGAGCACCGTCGCGCCCGCTTCCAGGTGATAGCGCACGCCCTGCCGCGCATTGAGCCGCGCGCGCTCGTCGTCGGACAGCTCGTCCCAGTGCGCCTGCTTCGCGCAGACGGTCGCCGGCCCGTACACCTCGGTCAGCCCGTACACGTGCAGCAGGTCGAAGCCGATCTCCTTCATCTTCGCGATCACGGCCGGCGCGGGCGCGGCGCCCGCGACCATCGCATGCACCTTGTGCTCGATGCCCGCGCGCAGCTCGGCCGGCGCGTTCGCGATCGCGCTCTGCACGATCGGCGCGCCGCAGTAGTGCGTGATGCGCTCGCGGCGGATCAGGTCGAACACCGTCTTCGCGTCGAACTTGCGCAGGCAGACGTTCACGCCCGCGCGCGCGGCGACGGCCCACGGAAAGCACCAGCCGTTGCAGTGGAACATCGGCAGCGTCCACAGGTAGACGGCGTGCTTCGGCATGTCCCATTCGAGGATGTTGCTGATCGCCGCGAGATACGCGCCGCGATGATGGTAGACCACGCCCTTCGGGTCGCCGGTCGTGCCGGACGTGTAGTTCAGCGCGATCGCATCCCATTCGTCGGCGGGCGGCGTCCACGCGTAGTCGGGGTCGCCGCCGGCGAGAAACGCCTCGTAGTCGGTCGCGCCGCCGAAGCATGCGGGATCGGCCGGCATCGCGTCGGCGACGCTGACGATCTTCAGCCCCGGCACCTCGAGCGCCGCGCGATGCGCGAGCGCCGCATATTCGGTGTCGACGATCAGCACCTTCGCCTCGCCGTGACGCAGCATGAACAGCACCGACGCGATGTCGAGCCGCGTATTGATCGTGTTGAGCACCGCGCCGGCCATCGGCACGCCGAAGTGCGCCTCGACCATCGCCGGAATGTTCGGCAGCATCGCCGCGACGGTCTCGCCGCGCGCGACGCCCGCGGCGGCCAGCGCGCTCGCGAGGCGGCGCGCACGCGCATAGGTTTCGCCCCAGGTGCGTCGCACGTCGCCGTGCACGATCGCCAGGCGCTCGCCGTAGACCTCGGCCGCGCGGACCAGGAAGTCGATCGGCGTGAGCGGTACGTAGTTGGCGTCGCGGCGGCCGAGTCCGGCCTCGAACATCTGCGTCATGATCCTGTCTCCCGTGTTCTGCGCACCGGCGCGCGCCGGTCGCGTATCCAGCCGGGGTGCGCGCACCCCGAATCGTTTTGATGTGGTTCAATGGCCGACAGCCTAACGGGCGCTATTGTGAGCCGTCTGTCATCGAAACGACAGAGTGCCTTTCGAGCGCCTCGCGTTATCCCTATCCTCGCAAACCCGCATCCATGCACGACGACATCGCCGCCCCGCCCGACACCGCGCGTCCCGCGCCCGACCTGCCGACCGAAGCGGGCCTGCTGCCGCCGCCGTCCATGCTGTTCGGCCAGTGCGCATGGTTCCGCGCGCTCGCGCCCGAACACCAGGCGCTGGTGCTCGCGCAGTCGCGCGTCGAGGTGCGCGAGGCCGGCGACGTGATCGCGCACCGGCTCGCGCCGTCCGAATACTGGATCGGCGTGCATCGCGGGCTGCTGAAGCTGGCGATCTTCAATGCGTCCGGGCGCGGCTGCACGTTTTCCGGCGTGCCGTCCGGCGGCTGGTTCGGCGAAGGCAGCGTGATCAAGCGCGAACCGCGCAAGTACGAGGTCGTCGCGATCCAGCGCTCGACCGTGCTGTTCGTGCCGGCCGACACGTTCCATGCGCTGCTCGACACCAGCCTGCCGTTCACGCGCTTCGTGATCCATCAGCTCAACAACCGGATGGGCGAATTCATCGCGTCGATTCAGAACAGCCGGCTGCTCGACGTCGATGCGCGCGTCGCGCAGGCGCTCGCGCAACTGTTCAACCCCGACCTGTATCCGGACACCGGCCCGTCGCTCGCGATCTCGCAGGAAGAGCTCGGCATGCTCGTCGGCGTGTCGCGGCAGCGGATCAACCAGGCGCTGCAGCAGCTCGAGAAGCGCGGCGTGCTGCGGCTCGCGTACAACCAGATCGAGGTCGTCGACCTGGCAGCCCTCGCGCAGGTCGGCATGGAACAGATCTGAGCGCGGCCCGATGAGCGAAACCGACGCCGCCCGCGCATCCGTTCCGGCAGACCGTTGCGCGACCGCGCATCCGCCCGCATTTCATCTGCGGAATCGTCGGCCGGCGAGCGGCCGCACGACGCACGCGCCGCCGTCGGCAGCCGACGATCCGCCGCGCCCGAAACTGACAATTCCGCCAGTTTCGCGTCAGTAACCCGTTCCAGGCCGACGCCTATCATTCGGGTTCCCTTTACCGCCGCCTGACCACGCCTGCCCCGCTGCCTCCATGTGGATCGTCAATCTCGCGCTCAGGCGCCCCTACACGTTCATCGTGATGGCCATCATGATCGTGCTGGCCACGCCGCTGGCGCTGATGCGCACGCCCGTCGACGTGCTGCCGTCGATCAACATCCCGGTCGTCAGCGTGATCTGGTCGTACAACGGCTTCTCGGCGAAGGAGATGAGCGACCGCATCACGTCTGTGCATGAACGCTCGCTGACGACGACCGTCAACAACATCCAGCACATCGAGTCGACCTCGCTGCCCGGCATCGCGGTCGTGAAGGTCTATCTGCAGCCGGGCGCGAACGTGCAGACGGCGATCGCGCAGACCGTCGCATCCGCGCAGGCGATCGTGCGGCAGATGCCGCAGGGCGCGACGCCGCCGCTCGTGATCACGTACTCGGCGTCGAGCATCCCGGTGATCCAGCTCGGCCTGTCGAGCAAGACGCTCAGCGAGCAGTCGCTCGGCGACATCGCGCTGAACTTCCTGCGCCCGCAGCTGATCACGATCCCGGGCGCGCAGATCCCGTTCCCGTACGGCGGCCGCACGCGCGTCGTCGCGATCGACATCGATCCGCAGGCGCTGCGCGCGAAAGGCCTGACGCCGGCCGACATCGTCAACGCGGTCAACGTGCAGAACCTGATCCTGCCGACCGGCACCGCGAAGATGGGGCAGACCGAATACCGGATCGACACCAACGCGTCGGCCGACACGATCGCCGACATCACGCACCTGCCGATCCGCACCGTCAACGGCGCGACGACCTATCTCGGCGAAGTCGCGTCGGTGCGCGACGGCTTCTCGCCGCAGACCAACGTGGTGCGCCAGAACGGCCAGCGCGGCGTGCTGGTGTCGATCCTGAAGAGCGGCGACGCCTCGACGCTGCGCGTCGTGTCGGACCTGAAGGCGCTGCTGCCGAAGGTGATCCCGACGCTGCCCGAAGGGCTCACGATCACGCCGCTGTTCGACCAGTCGGTATTCGTCGACGCCGCCGTGCAGGGCGTGATCCACGAAGCGCTGATCGCGGCCGTGCTGACCGCGATGATGATCCTGCTGTTTCTCGGCAACTGGCGCAGCACGCTGATCATCGCGATCTCGATTCCGCTGTCGATCTTCACGTCGCTGATCGTGCTCTCGGCGCTCGGCGAAACCATCAACATCATGACGCTCGGCGGGCTCGCGCTGGCGGTCGGGATTCTCGTCGACGATGCGACCGTGACGATCGAGAACATCGAGCGCCACCTGCACCTCGGCACCAACCTGCACGACGCGATCCTCGAAGGCGCGGGCGAGATCGCGGTGCCTGCGTTCGTGTCGACGCTGTGCATCTGCATCGTGTTCGTGCCGATGTTCTTCCTGACGGGCGTCGCGCGCTACCTGTTCGTGCCGCTCGCCGAAGCGGTCGTGTTCGCGATGCTCGCGTCCTACGTGCTGTCGCGCACGCTCGTGCCGACGCTCGCGATGCTGCTGTTCCGCCCGCAGCAGGCCCACACCGGGCCCGACCATGCGACGGGACGCTTCGCACGTGCGCATCACGCGTTCAACAACGCGTTCGAACGGCTGCGCGCGTGGTACATCGTGCTGCTCAGCATCCTGCTGGTGCGCCGCCGCTTCTACGCGACGTGCTTCCTCGCCTTCTGCGTGCTGTCGACGGGCCTCGTGTTCGTGCTCGGCCGCGACTTCTTCCCGAATGCGGACTCCGGCAACATCCGGCTGCACATGCGTGCGCCAACCGGCTACCGGATCGAGGAGACCGCGCGCCTCGCCGACCAGGTCGAGCGCGTGGTGCGCGAAATCGTGCCGCCCGACGAACTCGGCACGATCGTCGACAACCTCGGCCTGCCGGTGAGCGGCATCAACCTGTCGTACAGCAACGCGGGCACGGTCGGCACGCTCGACGGCGAGATCCTGATCGCGCTGAAGCCCGGCCACCGCGACACGCAGCACTACGTGCAGGCGCTGCGCGCGCAGCTGCCCGAGCGCTTCCCCGGCATCGAGTTCTTCTTCCAGCCGTCGGACATCATCACGCAGATCCTCAACTTCGGCCAGCCGGCCGCGATCGACGTGCAGGTGCTCGGCAACGATCTCGCGAGTAACATGGCAATCGCGAGCAGCCTGATGAAAAAGATCAGGCAAATCCCCGGCGCCGTCGACGCGCACGTCCTGCAGCGCAACGACGAGCCGACCCTGCTGGCCGACATGGATCGTACGCGCATGCAGCAGCTCAACCTGTCCGCACAGAACGTCGCGCAGAACATGCTGATCTCGCTGTCCGGCAGTGCGCAGACCACGCCGTCGTTCTGGATCAACCCGAAGACGGGCGTCCAGTACCCGCTGCAGATCCAGACCCCGCAATACGACATCGCGTCGGTCGACGACCTGCTCGGCACGCCCGTGTCGGCGAGCGGCGCGGCGGGCACGCCGCTCCAGCTGCTCGGCAACCTCGTGCAGGTGCGCAGCACCGAGAATCCGGCGATCGTCACGCACTACAACATCCGCCCGGCGATCGACCTGTACGTGAGCGTCGAGGGCCGCGACCTCGGATCGGTTGCCGGCGAGATCGACCGCATCGTGTCCGACGCGCGCGCGACGCTGCCGCGCGGCACCGACCTGACGATGCGCGGCCAGGTCGAGACGATGCGCACGTCGTACGTCGGCCTCGGCGCGGGCGTGGCGATGGCGATCGTGCTGGTCTACCTGCTGATCGTCGTCAATTTCCAGTCGTGGCTCGACCCGCTGATCATCATCAGTGCGATGCCGGCCGCGCTCGCCGGCATCGCGTGGATGCTGTTCATCACCGGCACGCACCTGAGCGTGCCGGCGCTGACGGGCGCGATCATGACGGTCGGCGTCGCGACCGCCAACAGCATCCTCGTCGTGTCGTTCGCACGGCAGCGTCTCGCGGCCGGCGCGCCGCCGCTCACCGCCGCGCTCGAGGCCGGCGCGACGCGGATCCGGCCGGTGCTGATGACGGCGCTCGCGATGATCATCGGCATGGTGCCGATGGCGCTCGGCCTCGGCGAAGGCGCCGAGCAGAACGCGCCGCTCGGCCGCGCGGTGATCGGCGGGCTGCTGTTCGCGACCGTCTCGACGCTGCTGTTCGTGCCGCTCGTATTCGGCGGCGTGCATTCGCGGCTGGCCCGCCGGCGCGAGCGCCGCGCCGCCGGACACTGACCCTTGCCAAGCCTCCTGACCGGTTGAATTCATGGAAGAGAAACATCACAGCGCCGTCGGCATCCACGTAGACGAACACGGCATGCACCTGCCGCCGCGCGCGGCCGTGTCGCGGCGCGGACGCATCGTGCTGATCGTGGTCGGCGTGCTGCTGGCCGCCGGCGCCGCGCGCACGATCGTCGTCAACGTGCTGAACCGCGGCCGGCTCGACGCGATCGCCGAGCAGAATGCGCGGCAGTACGTGAGCGTCGTGCATCCGGTCGACGCGGCCACCGGCGGCCACCTGACGCTGCCCGGCACGCTGCGCGGCTACGTGGAGGCGCCGATCTACGCGCGCGCGAGCGGCTACGTGCTGCGCTGGCAGGCCGATATCGGCGCGCACGTGAAGCAGGGGCAGCTGCTCGCCGAACTCGACACGCCGGAGCTGAACCAGGAGCTCGCGCAGGCGACCGCGCAGCGCCAGCAGGCGCAGGCGGCGCTCGCGCTCGCGAAGACGTCGTTCGACCGCGCGCAGCAGCTGCGCCAGCGCGATGCCGTGTCGCAGCAGGAACTCGACGACCGCCAAGGCGCGTTCAACCAGGGCACCGCGAATCTCGCCGCGGCCGACGCGAACATGCGCCGGCTCACCGAACTGAAGGGCTTCCAGCGCATCGTCGCGCCGATCGACGGGATCGTCACGCAGCGCAACGTTGACGTCGGCGATCTCGTCAATTCGGGCAACGCGGGCCGCGCGCTGTTTACGGTCGTGCAGGCGGACCGGCTGCGCCTTTACGTGCAGGTGCCGCAGGCCTATGCGCAGCAGGTGAAGGTCGGCCAGCACGTGAGCGTCGCACAGGCCGAGCTGCCGGGCCAGACCTTCGACGGGACGATCACGCGCACGGCCGAGGCGATCGACGTCGCGACGCGCTCGCTGCAGATCGAGATCACGCTGCCGAACCCCGACGGCCGGCTGCTGCCCGGTGCGTACGTGCAGGCGACGCTGCCGATGACGCCGGTCGGCCGCCTGCAGATCCCGGCCAGCACGCTGCTGTTCCGCGCGGAAGGCCCGACGGTCGCAAGCGTCGACGCGAACGGCCGGATTCGCCTGAAATCGGTGACGGTCGTGCGCACGATCGGGCAGACGCTCGAAGTCGACGGCCCGCTCACGCGGAACGACCGCCTCGTGTCGAATCCGAGCGACTCGCTCGCGAACGGCGACCAGGTCGTCGTGTCGACGCCGGCCGCGAAACCGGCGTCCGCCGCCGCGGGAGCGAAGTCGTGATCGCGATGCACGCGCGCCTGCGCCCCGCCGCGCTCGCCGCGCTCGTGACGGCCGCGGCCGCCCTCGCCGGCTGCACGGTCGGCCCCGACTACCGGCGTCCCGAGGTCGACACGCCGGCCGCGTGGCGGCTCGATCCGGCCGACGCGTACTGGCACCCGGCCGCGCCGGCCCGCGCGCCGCTCGATCCGGCGTGGTGGACCGCGTTCGGCGATCCGCAGCTCGACGCGCTGGAGGCCGACGCGCTGCGCAACAACCAGAGCCTGAAGGTCGTCGCGGCGCGCTACGACCAGGCGAAGGCGACGCTCGCGTCGGTCGCGTCCGCGCAATACCCGGCCGTCGGGCTCAACGCGAGCGGCCAGCGCTTCAAGATCTCGGCCGACCGGCCGCAGACCAACTACGCGGTGCAGAGCCAGTCGACCGTGCAGAACGACATCCAGGTCGGCGCGAGCGTCAGCTACGAGCTCGACCTGTTCGGCCGCGTGCGGCGCAACGTCGAATCCGCGCAGGCGAGCAGCGAACAGGCGCGCGACGATTTCGCGAACGCGCGCCTCGTGCTGAGCGCCGATCTCGCGTCGAGCTATTTCTCGCTGCGCGAGCTCGACACCGAGATCGACGTCGTCAAGCGCTCGATCGAGCTGCAGCAAAAGGCGCTCGACTACGTGACGTCGCGCCACGACCTCGGCGCAGTGTCGGGCCTCGACCTGCTGCAGCAGCGCGCGCAGCTCGATGCGACGCGCACGCAGGCGCAACTGCTGATCCAGCAGCGCGCCCAGGTCGAGACCGCGATCGCGACGCTGGTCGGCACGCCGGCGCCCGCGTTCTCGCTGCCGCCGCGCGTGGTGCCGATCAACGCGCCCGCGCTGCCGACCGGCCTGCCGAGCGACCTGCTGCAGCGGCGGCCCGACGTCGCGTCGGCCGAGCGCGCGATGGCCGCCGCCAACGCGCAGATCGGCGTCGCGCGCGCCGCGTATTTCCCGCGCATCGCGCTGTCGCCCGACATCGGCTGGGACGCGACGCGCTTCTCGGGCCTGTTTACGGTGCCGGCGCTGCTGTGGTCGGTCGGCGCGTCGGTCAGCCAGCCGCTGTTCGAGGGCGGCAAGCTGAAGGCCGGCGTCGATTTCGCGCAGGCCGGCTATGTCGCCGCGCAGGCGAACTACCGGCAGACCGTACTCACCGCGTTCCAGGAGGTGCAAAATGCGGTGACGGGCCTGTCGGTGCTGGCCGAAGCCGCGCAGCAGGCGTCCGCCGCCGTCGACGACGCGCGCAAGCTCGTGTCGCTCGCGCAGGATCGCTATGCGGGCGGGCTGACGCCGTTCATCGACGTGCTGACGGCCGAACAGCAGTTGCTGACGAGCGAGCGGCAGGCCGTGCAGATCCAGGGCCAGCGCGCGGCGCTCGTCGTGTTTCTCGCGAAGGCGCTCGGCGGCGGATGGGACGGCCACGCGACGGACGGCGCCGCGCCGTCCGAAGTCGCGGCGGCGGGCCCGCAGCCTGCCTCGGGCGTCAGTCCCTGACCGGTTACGCGGAGAACGGATCCGAACATGAAAGTGCTGATCGTCGAAGACGAACCGAAGGTCGTCGAATACCTGAAGAGCGGCCTGACCGAGGAAGGCTGGGTCGTCGATACCGCGCTGGACGGCGAGGACGGCGCGTGGAAGGCCGTCGAATTCGACTACGACGTGGTCGTGCTCGACGTGATGCTGCCGAAGCTCGACGGCTTCGGCGTGCTGCGCGCGCTGCGCGCACAGAAGCAGACGCCCGTCATCATGCTGACCGCGCGCGACCGCGTCGACGACCGCGTGCGCGGGTTGCGCGGCGGCGCCGACGACTACCTGACCAAGCCCTTTTCGTTCCTCGAGCTGATCGAGCGGCTGCGCGCGCTGACGCGCCGCGCACGCGTGCAGGAATCGACGCTGATCTCGATCGGCGACCTGCGCGTCGACCTGATCGGCCGCCGCGCGACGCGCGACGGCACGCGCCTCGACCTGACCGCGCAGGAATTCCAGCTGCTCGGCGTGCTCGCGCGGCGCAGCGGCGAGGTGCTGTCGAAGACGACGATCGCCGAGCTGGTGTGGGACGTGAACTTCGACAGCAATGCGAACGTCGTCGAGACCGCGATCAAGCGGTTGCGCGCGAAGCTCGACGGTCCGTTCGCGGACAAGCTGCTGCACACGATCCGCGGCATGGGCTACGTGCTCGAGGCGCGCGAGGACGGCGACACCGAGAGGCGCGCATGAAACGCTCGATCACGCTGCGGCTGTCGGCGATGTTCGGCATCGTGTCGCTGCTCGTGTTTACGCTGGTGGGCTGCGGGCTGTTCGTGATGATGGAGCGCCAGCTGTTCGCCGAGCTGCGCGCGACGCTCGACACGCGCGCCAAGGTCGCCGAGATGATCGTGTCGCATGCGCTCACGCCCGAGCGCGGACGCCTGATGAAGGAAAAACTGGCCGACCTCGAACCGCCCGACGGCTCGACGCGCTATCAGGTCGACACGCCGAATCCCGACTTCCGCTTCGGCCATCCTGTCGACGGCGTGCCGGTCGGCGCACCGTTCGGCGCGTTCCAGCGCTACGCGCTCAACGACAGCGGCTACGACGTGATGACGAAGACCGTCACGGTGGCCGGCAACGGGACGCGGCCGACGCTGAAGCTGATCGTCGCCAGCTCGTGCGAGCGCACGCAGCGGATGCTGCGCCGCTTCGGCTGGACGCTCGCCGCACTGATCGCGACCGCAACCGTGGTCGCGCTGCTGCTGAGCCGCGCGGTCGCGCGCTTCGGGCTCGCGCCGCTCGATCGCCTGTCGCAGGACGCGGCCGCGGTGAGCCTCGCGAACCGCCGCCAGCGGCTGCATACCGACGCGCTGCCGGCCGAGCTGCGCGAACTCGCCGCGTCGTTCAACGGCGCGCTCGACCGGATCCAGCAGACCTACGCGCGGCTCGAGGCCTTCAACGCCGACGTTGCGCACGAACTGCGCACGCCGGTCAGCATCCTGATCGGCCAGACCCAGGTCGCGCTGACGAGCCGCGATCGCTCGGTCGACCGGATGCGCCAGACGCTGCAATCGAACCTCGAGGAATTCGAGCGGCTGCGCGTGATCATCAACGACATGCTGTTCCTGTCGCGCAGCGATCGCGGCGAACGGGCGACCGACCTGAAGCACGTGTCGCTCGCCGACGAGGTGCGGCGCATGCTCGACTTCCTCGAAATCCCGCTCGACGAGGCGCAGCTGCGCGCCGAACTGCACGGCGACGCGCGTGCGGCAGTCGATCCGTCGCTGTTCCGCCGCGCGATGACGAACCTGCTGATCAACGCGATCCAGCACTCGGCGCCCGGCGCGACGCTGCACGTGACGATCACGCGCCGCGACGGGCTGGTCGAGGTGTCGGTCGCGAACCCCGGCGAGCCGATCGACCCGGTGCGGCGCTCGCACGTGTTCGAGCGCTTCTATCGGCTCGAGGAGGCGCGCGCGAACAGCAAGGAGAACCACGGGCTCGGCCTGTCGATCGTCAAGGCCGTCGCCGAGATGCATGGCGGCAGCGTGTTCGTCGCGTGTGCAGGCGGCGTCAATACGTTCGGCTTCTCGGTATCGACGGAGCCTTGCGCGGGCGGCCCGTTGCGCGCAGCCGAAGCCGCCGATGCGGCCGCCCCCGCCGCGCCGCCGGCTCGCGCGACGCGCGTGCTGCATCACTGACGCCGCCCCGCGCCTTGCACGGACGGCGGCCGCACGCCGCCGAGGGCAGTTTTCTTCAATACGCGACCGCGCCGCGCCCTTAGTCTCGATGCGAATTCCGACATTCGCATGGAGACATCTGATGAGCATGCTGGTTTCGATGGCCGCGTTCGCGCTGGCGTCGTCGATCACGCCCGGTCCGGTCAACATCGTCGCGCTCGGCGCGGGCGCGCGCTACGGGCTGGCCCCGAGCCTGCGCTACGCGGCCGGCGCGACGCTCGGCTTCGTCGCGCTGTTCCTGCTGATCGGCCTCGGGCTGCACGCGGCGCTCGCGCACTGGCCCGTGCTGACGACGGCCACCCGCTGGTCGGGGATCGCGTTCCTGCTTTACATGGCGCTGCGGCTCGCGCTCGACGACGGCAGGCTGCCCACCGACGCGAAGGTGGCCGGCCCGTCGGCGGCGGCCGGCGCGGCGATGCAGTGGCTGAATCCGAAGGCGTGGCTGGCCTGTGTCGCCGCGATGGGCGCGTATGCGGCCGACGGCGACCACGCACAGGTCTGGCAGTTCGCCGCGCTGTATCTGGTGATCTGTTTCGCGTCGATCGCGTGCTGGTCGTACGCGGGCGCGTCGTTGCGGCACCGGCTCGCGAACGCGCGGCGGATGCGCGTGTTCAACCGCGCGATGGCGCTGCTGCTTGCCGGCAGTGCGTTGCTGCTGCTCGATGTCTAGGGCGTGGATGACGGGCCGTGTCGTGGCCCGTCAGTTCGCCGCGCTGCGATACTGCCCCGGGGTCGCCGCCGCGATCCGCCGGAATGCGCGCTGGAAATGCGCCTGGTCCGCGAAACCGGCGTCGAGCGCGACCTCGGCGATCGGCCGGCCGCGGCGCAGTTCCGTGCGGCCGTACTGCACGCGACGGTCGATCAGGAACGCGTGCGGCGTCATGCCGTAGCGCGCGTTGAATGCGCGTATCAGGTACGACGGCGACAGATCGGCCGCCGCGCAGATCGCGTCGAGCGTGACGGCCTGCCGGCAGTGCGCGGCGATGTAGTCGGCCGCGCGTGCGAGCTTCGCGTTGTCGTCGCCGCGGCGGGCGGCGGGCGGGTCGCGATCGAGCGCGCCGTGCAGCCGCGTAAAGAATTCGACCGCCGCGCTCTCCTTGCCGAGCGCGTCGATGCCGGGCGACACGAGCGTGCGGTAGAAATCGCCGAATTGCGCGAACAGGTCGCGTCGCGCCGTCAACTTCGGCGAAAAGCCATGAAAGTCGCTATTCGCGTCGCGCCCGAGCGAATGCTGCAGCCGCGCGAGCCACGGCACGTCGACGTACACCATCCGGTACGCCCACGCGTCGGGCCCGTAAGGATTGCACGCATGCACCTGCTCCGGATCGATGATCACCAGCACGCCGCGCCCGACGTGCGCGTTGGTCCTGCCGTTCACGTAGGTGCTCGTGCCGCCGACGATCGCGCCGATCGAAAAGGTGTCGTGCGTGTGCTTCGCGTAGCAGATTGCGCGCCCGTCGTCGACGGTGCGCGCCTCGATGAACGGCAGCGCGGTATCGCGCCAGAACGGCGACGGCATGGCGGTCTTGCTGGCGGAACGGCTCACGCGGCGGGCTCCCGGAACGGATGTCGAACGCACACCGTACAAGACTGCACGGCGCCGCGCAACCGGCGCACGGTGCTGCGCTGCCGACTCGCGCGGTTTCGCCTAAGCTTGGAGTTCCGGCCGTCGCGGCCAGCGCCGGCGGCTTCCGTTCAACCCTCTCCCGTCAAGCTCATGCACATCGATCTGAAAGGCAAGACCGCGGTCGTCACCGCCTCCACCGCCGGCATCGGACTCGCGATCGCCGAAGGGCTCGCGCGCGCCGGCGCACGGGTCGTCG